>JBCDLR010000203.1:0-7441 GCA_038745205.1 Verrucomicrobiota bacterium | reverse complement strand
GGTGGTCTCCGGTTTGACCCGGATGGAGCCGCGCCGTCTTGGGGGCCGTGGCTGCAATACGGGTCCTATCCGACGGAGGCGGCTGCCCAGTTTGTCCTCGACGGGAATGTTTCCTATTTCCCAGATTGGCAACAGCAGTTGGTGTATGATGGATCTCGGGCTGCGCACCAACAGTGGGTGCTTCAGTACCGGCAGCCGAGTTAAGGCACTCAGTGGAGTCGTGAAGTAAACCTTCTGCGGGGCGGTCTTGACGAAGGCGCCCTTCAGAAGGTTTCGCGATTCGAGGCGGAAGCATCCTGGCGAAACGGAATTGACGATGGAGATTGCTGATGCGGAGGTGTTGGAAAGCCATGACGAACCCGCTTTTTCAGATTCTTCTCTACTATAAATATGTGCCGATTGCGGATCCGGAAGGATTTCATCGGTCGCATCGGGAATTGTGCGAACGGCTGGGACTGCGGGGGAGGATCTTAATCGGGGAAGAGGGTATCAATGGGACGGTTTCCGGAGCGAAGGCGGCGACGGAGGAATATATGGAGGTGGTTTACGCGGATGAGCGTTTTTCGGACATGGTCTTCAAGGTGGACCCGCACGACGGGCATGCTTTTCCGAAATTGTCGATCAAGGTAAGGTCGGAGATTGTCTCGTTACACCTTAGGAATGAGGACTTTTCACCGGAAGAAACGACGGGTAAACGGCTCTCACCGGAAGAGTGGAAGGCGGCGATGGAAGAGGATGGCGTGGTGATCCTCGATGGGCGGAACGACTACGAGAGTGATCTAGGACGATTTAAGGGCGCGATTTGCCCACCCGTGCAGAATTTCCGGGACTTTCCGGACTGGATTCGGCAGAACCTTGCGGGCCAGAAGGACAAGAAGATCCTGACCTACTGCACGGGAGGGATTCGTTGTGAAAAATTAAGTGGATTCCTTCTACGTGAGGGATTTACGGATGTGTCTCAGCTCGAAGGCGGGATCGTGACCTATGGCAAGGACCCGGTGACGACAGGGAAGGATTTCGATGGGAAATGCTTCGTTTTCGACGAGCGGATCGTGGTTGAAGTGAATCGGACGGACACGGCGAAAACAGTCTCACGATGCCGTGTATGTGGTAAACCTTCAGAGCGTTACGTCAACTGTCGGAACAAGGCGTGCAACTTGAAGATCTTTCTCTGCGAAGCGTGTGAGTCGGAGAGGGGACGGTTTTGCGGTAGCGAATGCCGGGCGGCGGTGGTGGAAAAGGCAGGAGTTGGTTAAAGTTTCGGGCAAAATGCCTGTGATTTAGGCCAGTGAGGTCGTCTTGCGGAGAAATTCGCCGATACAGAGTGAGAAGGCGTTTGGCGGGTCATTTCCCTTTGTCCAACAGACACAAATGGGGGACAAATTGGGGTTACGACGCCTGCAAACGAACCAACCACCGAGGGCTGTGCAAGCTGACTTCGCGGGGGAACGACTTTGCAGGCGTCGATTTTTGTACACCTGGTCAAGGAGAGGGGACGCCTCCGAGAGGGTGGTTCGGATAAGTTTTGCTTAAAAAAGACTCTCTTTTCTCTTGCGGCGAGAAGTCCTTCGGCCATCATAGCGTCCCTACTTTCTCGCGGCCGTTGGACCCCCCCAAATCCTCACGAGGAAGTCACAAATTTTCGCTTGTGAAATTTTTCACAAAGTCTTAAAGATTCCTGAACCAAATGGCGAATCACTTCCCGCGTTGGAGCAATACCCTGCCTTTGCAGATTGTCGCTGCCCTCGGCTTCTTGGCCGTCGGGGTGGCAACCGCGGTCACTTACTACTTCACGCCGAAATACACGCGGGTCGGATATCAACCGGATCAGCCGATTCCGTACGACCATCAGTTGCACGTCAACCAACTCGGGATGGACTGCCGCTACTGTCATAGCTTTGTCGAGGACACGGGACATGCGAACGTCCCGACTTCCCAGACCTGCTGGAATTGTCACCAGAACGTGAAAACGGATAGTCCGCTGCTGGAACCGCTTCGTCAGAGTATCGACCCCAACTACGAGAACTACACGGGGGAGCCGATTCGCTGGGTGAAGATTCACGCTACTCCTGACTATGCGTATTTCAATCACTCCGCCCATGTGAACCGCGGGGTGAGCTGTGTTTCTTGTCACGGAAAGATCAACGAAATGGAAGTGGTTTGGCACCATGAACCACAAAGCATGCAGTGGTGTTTGGACTGTCACCAGAATCCTGAAGAACACCTGCGGCCGCTCGACCACGTCACCAATCTCGATTGGGAGGCGTCGGATGAGAACCGGATTGATTTTCACCAGTACATCGCCTCGAAGACGGACGAAGAGAAGGCGGAGGAGCTGGTCCCCGTGGAAGGCGACGCGGCAACGAAAGAACTTACTCAAGAAGAGATCGGACAGGCTTTGAAAGTCGCCTGGCACATCATGCCTCCTTCCTCCATGAATTGCGCCGGTTGCCACCGCTGATTTTGCCCGCCCATTGTGAAACGCCATTGGAACCATCCTGAACCCTCTGCCGCCGACAAGCGCGTGATGCGTGGCCATGGCGAAATGCAGGATACTCCCGAATTCCGGGATTGGTTGGAGAAGGAATTTCCCGCGGGAGCAGCGGAGATGCAGGACGAAGCGGACAAGGAGTTGTCGCGCCGGAGTTTCATGCGGTTCATGGGCGCTTCAACCGCGCTCGCCGGCTTCGGAATGGCGGCATGCCGCCGGCCGGAGAAGCATATTCGTGCTTACTCCCGAGGGGTCGAGTGGGCCATCCCCGGAAAGGGACTTCTCTATGCGACGGCAATGCCCCGCCTCGGCGGAGCGGCTCCCATCATCGCCATGACCTACGAGGGGCGTCCCACCCACCTGGAAGGGAATCCCCACCATCCCGATGCGATTCGGGGGCTCGACACGCTCGCCTCGGCCTCTATTCTCGATCTCTATGATCCTGATCGTAGCGGTGACTACCTCAACGAGGGAGAGAAGCTGCCCCAAGACGCCTTCGATGCGACGTTCGATGAGTGGGTGAAGCAGCTGGGCAGAGGCGAAGGGTTGGCATTTTTGCTGGGAGAGAGCACCTCGCCGACACGGGCGCGGCTCCTCAAGGAGGTGGCGAAGAAGTATCCGCAGGCAACGACCTACGTCTACGAACCGATTAATCAGCGGAACTTGATTGCCGCCACGGAGGCCTGCTTCGGGAAGGGAAGCCGCCAGGTTTATAATTTCGATGAGGCAGACGTCGTCTTGTCGATCGGGTGCGACTTCCTTGGAGTCGATCCGGTTTGCGACAGCGCGACGACCAAGTTTGCAAAACGCCGGGGAGTGAATCCGGAAACGAACCCGCTCATGAACCGGCTCTATTCGGTTGAGCACTCCTTTTCCGCCACCGGCGGCATGGCGGATCACCGGTTGCCGCTGGCGGCATCCAAGCAGTTCGGCTTTGCCGTCCTCCTCGCGAAATCGCTTGGGGCCGATACGGGCGGCGCGGCCGCGAGTGCCGAGGAACTGGGGATCGATCAGAAATGGGTTGAGGAGTGCGCCAAGGACCTCAAGCGCGTGAAGGGCAAGTCGCTCGTTGTCGCCGGACCGAGGCTCGACGCGGCTGTGCACACCCTGGTGGCGGCCATCAACCAAAAGCTCGATAGTTTTGGAAGCACCGTCGGTATCGCCGAGGTGGAAGAGGATTTCTCTGGTGGGATCGAGGAGCTTTCCAAAGCCATCGAAGGCGGGAAAGTGAAGTCGCTGGTCATGACCACTCCGGCGGATCCGGTTTACGACGCGCCGTCGGATCTGGATTTTGCCGGGAAACTCCAGGAAGTGGAGACTTCGATTTACGCGAGCGTGCGCAACAAGGCGCAGACGGCGCTCGCCGCGACATGGTACGTTCCCGGAACGCACTATCTCGAAAGTTGGGGGGATGTAAGGACATCGGACGGCACTTACTCGATTGTCCAGCCCATGATCCTGCCTCTCTACGGCGGTGTGTCCGAAGGTGAACTCCTCCTGCGCATTCTCGGGGAAGCGGCACCGGAAGGGGAGACATCGCCAGAGCGCCTGGCCGTTTACAAGACATTTGAAGGAGTGGCGAAGGAAGCCGGAGTGGAGGATGCGGCCGCGGCGTGGGCCGACGCGTTGCGTGACGGGTTCCTGCCGGGCACGAGTTATGAGTTGGCGAAGGGAAGTTACGCGCCCGCGAAGTTCGAGACCCCGGCTGGACCGGAAGGGGTCGAGGTGGTCTTCACCGCCGACAGCAAGATCTGGGACGGTCGCCACATCAATAACAGCTGGCTGCAGGAAGCTCCCGACCCGATCACGACGATTGTCTGGGACAACGCCGCGCTCGTCGGCCAGAAAAAGCTGAAAGAGTTGGGTCTCACGGACAAGGATTTTGCCATCCACGACTCGACGAAGTTGATCCGGGTCACCGTCGGTGGTCTATCCAAGGTTTTCCCGCTCTTGCCTGCACCCGGGCACGCCAATGATTCGATTTCCATCGCGATGGGTTACGGGCAAGTCGATCCAGGTCGCGTCGGAAGCGGCTTTGACGGGAGTGGCACCGGCTTCGATGTCAATCCGATGCGCCGGGTGGGCGCCGACTTCTTCGCAACGAACGCAACGCTGGAAATCGTCAATGAGCCGGTTGCCCTTCGTGAAGGGGATAAACCGGTTTCAAAATATCCCATAGCGCTGACGCAGGAGCACAATTCCATGGAGAACCGTGCGCTTGTTCGCGACGGCGACTACACGGAAGTGAAGGCCGAGACGGCGAAGCGGAAGAAGTTTCTCGCGGGGCATCCCGGTGAAGCACCGCCGGCGAGTTCCTTTGATCAGCGTGGCATGGATTCACACATCCCGCCGAATGTTCCCATCTACCGTGGACAGGATTTCGAGAAGCTGCACGAAGAGGGACATCAGCAATGGGGGATGACCATCGACCTCAATGCTTGCACGGGATGCAACGCATGCCTGGTCGCGTGCCAGTCGGAGAATAACATCCCGGTCGTGGGCAAGGAGCAGGTGATGATCGGTCGCGAGATGCACTGGATCCGGATGGACCGCTACTTTGCGCCCAAGCATAAGGACGACGGCCACGGTCACTGGAAAAATGTGGATGAGGACCTCGAGAATCCGCAATTGCTTCCACAGCCGGTGTCCTGCACCCATTGCGAGGCCGCGCCCTGTGAAACCGTCTGCCCCGTCAACGCGACGGTGCACAACGAAGAGGGACTGAACGTGATGGCCTACAATCGGTGCATCGGGACCCGCTACTGCGCCAACAACTGTCCGTTCAAGGCCCGAAGGTTCAATTTCTTCGACTACAACAAGCGCCCGATCGACCAGCTTTACCTTGGACCTCTATCGGATCCGGCTCAGACGGGCATGCGGGAGTCGCTGCAGTTGCAGAAGAACCCGAACGTCACCGTCCGCATGCGGGGCGTCATGGAAAAATGCACCTACTGTACGCAACGCATTTCAGAGGCGCGCATTCGCCGCAAGCAGCTTGCCCGTGACAGCAGCGAGGGGTTGAGGATTCCGGACGGCGACCTCAAGGTGGCCTGTCAGTCCGCATGCCAGACCGAAGCCATCCAGTTCGGCGACATCTACGACAAGGAGAGCGCCGTCAGCAGGATGAAGTCCGACGTACGTCACTACGAACTCCTGAAGTACATCGGGACACGCTCGCGAACGACCTACCTCGCCCGCATCAAGAACCCGAACCCGCAGATGCCCGGAGCCGAGTATATCGGCAAGGTCAGTTCGGGAATTCACTAACACTTTTTCATGGCAGACTCGACCACCAGCTCTGACGCCACTGCGCCGCCGCTTCCCGTCATGAAGCGGGAGCCCCTCGTGCTTCGCAACCGGTCGTACAGTTGGATCACGAACCGCATCTGCGGCATCGTCGAAAACCGGCAGCCGATTCTCTGGTGGATTCTCTTTATTCCGAGTCTCGCCCTCATGGGAGTCCTCGGCTTCTGCCTCGCCTACCTCGTGGCCACGGGCGTGGGCGTCTGGGGGAACAATCACCCCGTTGGCTGGGGTTGGGCGATCACGAACTTCGTTTTCTGGATCGGCATCGGCCACGCGGGAACACTCATCTCGGCCATCCTTTTCCTGACCCGGCAAAAGTGGAGGACTTCGGTCAACCGTGCGGCGGAGGCGATGACGCTCTTCGCGGTCATGTGCGCGGGGATTTTCCCGGCCCTGCACGTGGGACGCTTCTGGATGGTCTGGTTCCTTGCTCCGGTTCCGAATGCCAACGGGATCTGGCAAAATTTCAAGTCACCGCTCCTTTGGGACGTCTTTGCGGTTTCGACCTACTTCACCGTTTCAGTCCTTTTCTGGTATGTAGGACTGGTTCCTGACCTCGCTACTCTTCGTGATCGGGCGAAGAAGGGGATTCGCAAAACGCTCTACGGAATGTTCGCGCTCGGCTGGCGCGGCGGAAATCGGCAATGGCGCCACTATGAGATGGCCTACCTGCTCCTCGCCGCCCTTTCAACGCCGCTCGTTCTCTCCGTCCACTCGGTGGTTTCCTTCGACTTCGCCACCTCCATTGTTCCCGGGTGGCACACGACGATTTTCCCTCCCTATTTCGTGGCGGGGGCGATCTTTGGCGGATTCGCAATGGTTCTCACCCTCATGATTCCCTGCCGGAAGATCTACGGATTGCAGGATCTCATCACGCCGAAGCACATCGACAACATGGCGAAGATCATCCTCCTCACGGGATCGATCGTCGGCTACGCCTACATCATGGAGTTCTTCATCGCCTGGTATGGCGGGAACAAGTTTGAGATCGCCGCCTTCCAGAACCGGATGTTCGGCCATTACTGGTGGGCTTATGCGGCCATGTTCTCCTGCAACGTCATCGCCCCCCAGGTCTTCTGGTTCAGCTGGTGCCGCCACAATCTCTGGGTCGTCATGGCGGTCTGCATGTGCGTGAACGCGGGCATGTGGTTCGAGCGCTTCGTCATCATTGTCACTTCGATCGCCCAGGACTTCCTGCCCGGGGCTTGGGATTTCTACAGCCCGTCGATTACCGAGATCTGGACCTTCATCGGGACCTTCGGCCTGTTCATGGCCCTTTTCCTCCTCTTCCTCCGCTTCCTTCCCGTCATTGCGATTGCCGAAGTAAAGGGTGTTCTCCCCTCCTCGGATCCCCACTACATTGGCGACGAAAAGTTCACTCACGATGCGTGGGGCAACGAGTTGAACGAAGACGGAACGCCCAAGGAGAAACAAACGACCTCACCCGAACCCGAACCGGCCACCGCCTCGGGATAAACCGAAACTTCGAAATCCATTGAGCACCGTCTTAAAACGCGTTCAAGGCTATCTCGCTGAATTTGGCAGCGTGAAGGAGCTCTATCATGCCGCGGAGAAGGCACGGGACGAGGGCTTTAAACGGTGGGATGTGCATTCACCGTTCCCCATTCATGGAATGGATGCGGC
>JBCDLR010000202.1:0-7543 GCA_038745205.1 Verrucomicrobiota bacterium | reverse complement strand
CCGCAAGGATGACTATCTTCTTTCGGGGATTTCCGAAGGCCAGGTGGTGACGGTGAGGATGACATCGTCGGCGTTTGCCCCCTACATCTTCATCATCGACCTCGGGACCGGGGCTATTCTTGGGGAAACCGGGGGCGCGACCGAGGCCCAACTCTCGTTCACGGTTCAGTCGGGGATCAGCTACCTGGTCCGCGCCAGCAGTTTCAACGATGGTGAGCTGGGAGGCTACCAGATCAGGACGACCAGTCCCTGAGGCAGGAAAAAGCGCCGGGCTATCGGTGTGACCTGACTGGGAGACATCGGGAGGCCTGTGAATGCGCAGTGAGCGCCAGGGAGGCCAGCCGTTTTATGTAGATTGGTCCCGCTCAATAGCCCGGCGGTGAAAGAGTCGCATGCGGATGCGCTCTCGCAAAGGGACAATTCCTGCGGCTACTTTTTTTTCCCTTTGCTTTTCCCGTCGTCTTCCGCGGGTTCGAAGAGTTCGGGCTCCTCACCCTCTGCGGGCGTCACTTCGACTCCCCGCAATTCGATGTCGTCCCATTGGCCGAGATCGTCAAAGGATCCAAGGCCGATCAGGCCGGTCCCGAAAGTCTTGTCGTGCGCGACCTTTTGCGGTGTTTTCATGTCGTCGAAGTAGACCTCAATGAGCCCGTCCTTGAGCCGGCGAACGACTTTCACTTCGTGCCAGGTGTCTTCCTTCCAGGGGATGCCGATGTCTTCGGATTCAGTGATCTTCATGCGGGGTTCATTATTGACGATGAAGATCTGGCTCGAATGAGGGTCGGCTTTCTCGCCGAGGTGGACATAGTAGAAGTGCGCGGGGTCCTGGTAGCCGAAGAAGATGCACATGTCGCGGTGGCCGCGCGTCGTTTGCAGGGTTTTCACCTTGGCGGTGAGGACAAAATCGCCGACGACCGTGTCTTTCAGGAGAGTGACACTGTGCGGGCTTCGTACGGGAGGGACGTAGGCGCCACTTTTCCCGAGAAGGTGGTAGACCTTGCCTTGGTCGCCCGACTCGGAGACTTTCCACTTCGAGGGCTGGCTCGGATGCCAGGACGACGCGCCACTTTCGAAGTCGTCGGCATGGACGACGGGGAGAGGTTCGTCGGCGGCAACGAGACCGGCGACAGCAAGCAGGATGAACAGGGGGTTGATTCGGATCATGGAAACGAAGGTTTGGTGATGATGGAGACGTGCGCTAATGAAAAATCCATGCAGCCGTCCCAGCAGCTTGTCGCCGTGGCCGAGAGCCTTTGTCGGGAAATGGATTCCCTGTCGTTCGGGGACCCGGTGACGCATGTCTACAATCCACTCTCGTACGCGTGGGAGCCTCACCGACTTTATCTCGAAAAATATGGAAACAGTGAAAAGCGCGTTGTTTTCATGGGAATGAATCCGGGCCCGGGGGGGATGTCGCAAACGGGTGTTCCGTTTGGTGAAATCGCGGCCGTGCGGGACTGGATGGGGATTGAGGCCCCGGTGAGCAAGCCGGCGAACGAGCATCCGAAACGCCTCATTGAGGGGTTTGATTGCGACAAATCCGAGGTGAGCGGTCGACGGCTCTGGGGACTGTTCGCCGACCGGTTTGAAAGGCCGGAGCGCTTTTTTGCCGAGCATTTCGTCATCAATTACTGCCCCCTGGTCTTCATGGAAGAGAGCGCGAGGAACCGGACGCCGGACAAAATCCCGGCAGCGGAAATGGATCCGGTTCACGCAGCCTGTGGAGAGGCGCTACGTGCGAATTTGGAGGCGTTGAAGCCGGAATGGATCGTCGGGGTCGGTGGCTACGCGGAGAAACGCTTGGAAACGGTATTGCCGGCGTTGAGCTTCAATCCGCGCGTGGGCCGGGTGCTTCATCCGAGTCCGGCGAGTCCCGCCGCCAATCGCGGATGGGCAGAAGCAGTTGAAAAACAAATGGTTACACAGAAAATCTGGCCTTCATAACACAGGCTTAAGAAGGATATCAGAAATCATTGAAAGCTAATAGTCCTTGACTAAATACTCGTTTGAATAGTTTGGTTCCCCTTTCCGCACTGGGAATCGTATGCGTCAAAAAGTCATCACGGGAATCCGACCTTCTCAAGAGGGTCCCAACTACCAGGCCGTTCATGAATCCATGAAACGCTCGGAAGGACAATCGCCCTCCTGTTTCCGAACGACGGAGTCCGTGAAGTCCGAGCAGGAGATTGAGCAGCACGCCCACCGCTTTCCGGCGCGGGTGCGGAAGCAACGAACGCGAAGCCAATCGGAGCAACTTCGTGTCACCGGGCGGGGAGTCTTTTACGTTCTCGCCACGGTGGCGCTCATCGTCTTTGTGAAAGTGATGATTGGAAAAGCCGGGCCGGGCGCCGTGATCGAGGTGCCGCCCAACGGGTCCAGGGTCATCCGGGGAGGCTAGCCGGTTCTCGGCAGGAGTTTCGGGTCCTAACTGTTCGACTGGATCCGCCGGTAGTGGCTGTTGACTTGGGCAATAAAGCTTTTCCACTTTCGACCGGGCTTCCCGTTCTCGAGAAGGAAGTGTGGACAATTCTTGTGCTCGGGGGATCTTCCCTTTCTTGGCCAATGGTAATGGGGCACGACATTCTTCAGGGGAATGTCGTACTGATGCATGAGGGATGCGCAGAGCTTGGCCGTGCGATCGAGGGTTTGCGTGCGGCTGTTGCCGCGGTGTTCACACATCTCGAGGCCGATGCTGTAGTTGTTTCCCGGACCGTCGAAGTCGGCGTGCTCGCCTTGCTCATTCGTCGGAAGGTGTTGAATGGCGACGTCCTCCTGGATGGTGAAGTGCCAGGTCAAATAGCCGATGCGATTCCCGCCGCGGCGTTTGGTGGCGCGGAGCTTCCCATTTTCAAGGGCGCGTGCGTGGTCCCAGGCATCGCCGCTGTAGTTCTGCGTGCTGTGTACAGTGATGTAGCGGGGCTTCATCGAACGATGGTATCTCCGCCCATGGCGTCCCTTGGGAATGTAGCGTTTGACGAGGTTGATCTCCCGCTGGAGCTGGCTCGGAGTGACCGTAGGTCCTCGCGAGGTGGGTGTCGTGCCCTTGAAATCGGCGGTGCTGCAGGCCGCGATGACGAGAGTGATCCCGGCCAACGTGGCAATGGCAGGGGCTGCAGCGCCCCGGCGAGATCGACTCTTGAGAAGCGATTTCGATTTCTCCATGACTTGAAACGGCGAGGGGAGGGAGTGGTGGTCCGCGCTTCAGACGCCCGGCGATTCTAATTTATGCCAAAAAACCTGAAACATTCGCGAAAAACCGGGGAAATGCCGTGTTGAGGCCAAGTTGACAGGCAAGGGAGGACCCTTGACGGTTCGTTGATGAAACTCCTTCGCCTCCTTCTTGCCCTTGCGGCGCTGAGTCTTTTTGGTGCCTGCGCCACGCTTGATCCGCCCCCGGCGGACGGAAAGCAGGTCGCGGTTGATGACTTGCCGTCCAATGATGAGGCGGTTTCCGCGGTCTACATGCCGACCTACGCGTTTTAGGTTGGACGCGTTCCTTTCCGGAATCGTCAGGGGGCTTCGAGCGGGATTTCCCGCCACTTCGTCGCCTGCGTGAACTCGCGTTCGCCAAAGATCCAGACGAGGACTTCCTTGCCTTCCCAGAGTGTCTTTTCCTTTACCGCGGCACGAAGGAGGTTCATGCGCGCGGAGTCGATGCCGGATCCCTTGTTGGATTGCTGATAGACACCAAACCCCAGCAAGGCCTGCAGGTGGTCGGTTACGCCTGCGCCCTTTGCCAGCATGTCGCTGCCGATGGAAAAGACCAGTGAATGGCTGTCGCCAACCATGATAACCGGGCTGGTGACCTTGTCAGGGTCAACTTGAGTGATCCCGTCAGCCGTTTTCTCGCCGGCAACAACGATTTCCATTTTCTCTTCGCCTGCTCCGAAGCCTTCCGAGAGATCGCCCATGAAGGCGATGGTCTCCGGTTCGGCGGTGCCGAACTCGCGACCGTCAGCATTCACCGCACCGGCCAACCAGTCCGCGTCCTTGAGCCGCGCATGAATGGCTTCCGCAATCAACCGGCATCCGAGGGCGGAGGGATGTGAGTCCTGGCGGCAATAGAGGAGCGACGACGGGTCGGCGGCCTTCTTCTCGAGGAAGATCGCCTGGATGTCGAGGACGTCGATCCCCTGTTCCTTCAATCCGGCATAGTAGGCGGCGCGCGCAGGGATGCTTGATTCGTCGGTGGCCGTGCGAAACTTCTCGGGATAGATTGCTGCTTTAGGCGGGACGGGAACAACGAGAAGGTCAACACCCTTGGTGGCCAGCGCGTCCTTGTAGGCGGCGATGACCGGGGCAGGATCCGTGGCGGCGGCGGAAATCTCCGCCCAGTTCTTGGACCAGAATTCGCCATGGCCGAGGTGGATCAGTTCGGAAAAGAGGAAGAGCCACTCGGAGGCTTCGCCCTCGATGCCGATCTGGCCGTCCTTCCGTTCGGAAACTCCCGCCGCGGCGGACTCGCGGGCGAAAAAGTCCGGTGTGGAGGATGCTTCTTCGGCTCCACACGACGTGAGAGTCGCGAGCGATATTGCGAGGAGGGGGAATCGAACGGAAGGCATGATCAGGGAGAGGGAGTGGAGACGTCGTAGTAGGGGAAGAGAACCCAAAGTTCGTCGGCCTTGTTGGCATTCTCGAACTGCGGTTGCTCATCGAAACTCTCAACCGTCAATTGAAGGGTTTCGCCGATTGCCGGAGGGAATTGCGAAAGACGTTTCATGTCGATAATCGACCAATGAAAGACGGCGACCTCGTCCGCGTCCAACTCTCCTTCTTCCACGCTCACCACTTCCCACATCCCGGGGACGAGTGATTCCCGGTATTGCCCGAGGCCGTCCACGTCACCGACGGTGCCGAGTTTTTTCAGTTTGCCGGTGAAGGTGATCCGTTCCGGTGTTTTCCAACTCTCAGTCGTCGCCTTCATCGCTTCGGTCAGACCGGCGACCTCCTGTTCGTTGAAGGCCCGGTTGTAAATGCGCATTTCGGCGAGCCCGCCGTCCCAGGCGCCATCGCCGATGCGCAGCTGTGAGGTGTTGGCGAGGGCGGGAAGGCCACCCTTCTTGAGGCTGGCGAGATTCGCGCCGTTCCGCAAGACCGCGCCATTGCCGTCCACGGTGAGGACGAAGGCTTCCGGTTTTCGCGGGGTCACGGCTCCGAGGGTCTTCTTTTTTCCGGCCACCTGGAGATACCAGCTGTTGTAGTCCTGCCCAATGGTAGCCCCGGCAAATTCAAGGATGGTGCCGGCTTGCTCATTGGTTTCGGCGGCCGTGACAAAGGCGAGCGTGGCTCCGCCGGCGCCGGCGAGGTTTCGGTCCGCGAAGGAAGAGGTCGGGCCGGAGACGGTGCCCTGTCCGCCGCCGAGCCGCATTTCAAAGTTCGGGCCGTATCTCGTGCGCCCGCTGATCTGGACCTTGCAGTCGATGGAAGATTCGCCCTCGCCGATCTTGTTGCGTTCATCGTTGTTTCTCCAGAGGAAGACGAGACCTTCCCCTGGAATCGCGGCTTCCGCCTTCGGAAGGGGTTTCGGCTCATTGGCGAGTTGCACCTTGGGTTCACCCTTCACGAGTTCCATTTCCTTGGCGTCGGGTCCGATTTTCGGGGGGAGAGAGAACTGTTCCCCGCCCGCGATCCACACGTCCGGAAAGACGTCGGCAAGATGATCTTCCGTGACCTTCACCCAGCGATTGACCTTGGCGAGGTTGGTTGTGAATTCGCCAATGTAGACCTGCACTTTCTTGCCCTCGACGTTTCTTGTGCCGTTAGGATAAGGGCCGCTGATAGTGAAGAAAAGGGGGTGGTTTGACCAGCGCGGATGATAGACCTCGCGGCCGCGCGTCTCGGGATGGGTGTTGATCGGCACTTCCCACATTTCCTCTTCCATGGGCACCATCCAGAGGTTCTTGTGCGCCCCGTCAAACGTCCACGTGACGTAGGTGTTGTCCGGACTGATGCCGGTCCAGCAGCCTTTCTTCGTCTTTTCCCAGTCCTTCTTCTCCACGTCGAGCCGACCACCGTAACTCCATGGAAAGAGCCCGCCGACGTGTGACCCGTCGCGGGAGACCATGATGTTGTTCGGGCTGGTGGACTTTCCGAAGACGGTCTCGCGCGTCGCGGGGTCATCGAGAAGGAAGCGCTCCAGTTTCGCGCCTTCCATCGCGCTTTGTTCCCGCTGGGCGAAGGTGCTCACGACGTAGACCCAGAGCTTTCCGGTTTCCGGGTCCGCCCAGACCTCGTCGGCGTAGCCTTCACCGAGTTCACGGAAGCCGCTGCCGTCCCAGTTCACGACGTAGCAACTGGGCGTGTAGAATTTCCGTCCCTTCTTGTCCTTGTAAGTGCCCTTGTTGTTGAAGACGATGCGCTTGCCGTCGGGGGTCAGGAGCGGACGGGCGTAGTTGCCGTTGTCTCCGAGAATGATGCGCGGTCCCTTGCCATCGCGGGTGTCGAAGCCGTAGAGCTTGAACTGCGTCCCGTTCCCGTGGGCATCGGTCTTCGCCGGGTTCTGTTGCTTGGTCCAGACGATGCGGGTGTGTGCGCCGGTGAGGGCCTCGATCTCCTTGGACTTCGCATCGATCGGCGCGGCATTCTCGGGTTTGACCAATTCGAGGACGGGAATAGGCCCGTCATTCTTGGCGTTGGAATCGCCACAGCCGGTGAGCGCGAAGAGGGCCGCGATGGTCGTCGTGGTGAGGACAAGGGCGGGCAGAAAGTGTCTCATGGAGCAATGGTGGGTTCTTCAGTGGTCCGCGGCGGTCAGGCGGAAATCGCGGACTCCTCCGACTTAAACCGCTCATACCACGAGTCATTCAACGCATCGGATTGTTTCCGATAGGTCAGGGGCAGCATTTCAAAGTCGTCGGGAATGGCAATGTTCAGGTCACGGAGGACGGCGAGCGTCGCGTCTTCGTGTCGCGGCGCAAAGTCCTCGTAGTGAACTTCGTGGGGCTGAATGCTGTTTCGTTCAAAAAACGCCGACCAGTTCGCGTCTTCCCCCTCGAAGCGATCACGGATCTTGCGAATGCCCTCGAAGTCGTACTCCGGCGGAGTGTCCGGCGACTCGCGCTTCCCGATCTGAAGCGAGTTGTAGATGTTTGTCTGCTTCGCCTTCCAGAGCGAAATCGCCTGGCGCACCTTGTCGTCTCGCTGTGCCCAGAAGAACTGGAGGTTGGGCAGGAGTTCGTGGAGCCGCGCGATGAGATCGCCTTCCGAGTTGACGCTGAGTTGCTCCTTCAGGGGGTCGAGGTGCGCCCACATCACCTTCCCACCGAAGACCCCATTGGGTGACTGGCGGGCCGTGATCAACTTCTTCACATATCCCGGGAAATCCGCGGCCGGGTCCAAGCCCAACTCGTGTTCATTGCTGATCTTTTCCGCCTGTGTCGGTGAAAAAAATTCCTGCGGATACCCGCACAGCCCGGTGTGCCAGAGCGCCTGGCAAAACAAACTGCTTCCACTGCGGTGGGTCGCGCAAACGAGGTAGGTCAGATTCGGCTCCATAGGTCTCGGGGAACGGGCACCATGGCGCGAAACGCCCTGAATTAAAGCT
>JBCDLR010000201.1:0-7569 GCA_038745205.1 Verrucomicrobiota bacterium | reverse complement strand
CGACCTTGCCCACGAGATCCAGGAGAGCTTTCTCCCGCCCGAGCGCGACGTCGTCAACGGCTACCCCATCGAGGCGTTCTACCAGACGGCCAACGAAGTCGGCGGGGATTTCTATTTCTGGGAAGCCTTGCCCGACGGCCGCACCCTCGCCGGCATCGCCGACGTCACAGGCAAGGGGGTGGCGGCGGCTCTCGACATGGCGCGTGGATCCACGATGATCGCCGCGAAAGCCCCGCTACTGGCCACGATGGAACTCGGCGAGTGGGTCAGCCTTCTCAATGATGGACTGAATGAAACGATGACACACGGGCGGTTCATCGCCGGCACCTTTGTCCTTCTCGATCCGGACAAGCAGACTATCACGGCAGTGGCCGCCGGACAGTTCGTCCCGAAGATCCTGACAGGTTCGCCAAAACCTGAGTGGTCCGACATGCCCGCGCCACCGCAGCCGCCCATGGGAATCGCCCCCGGCTACAAGATGCAATCGGCGACGACCAGCCTCGAAGACGTGACGGGCATCCTCGTTTACTCCGACGGCCTGCTGGAGATGCAGAACAAATCCGGGGAATTCTTCGGCGACGCACAATTCGACCGCAGCCTCGCGAAGGCGGCCCGCGGAAAGCCCAGCGAAATCATGCGCGGCCTCCGCGACACGTGGTGCACGTGGTTTTATGACGCGAACTACCTCGACGACACCACCGCCCTCGTCATCCACACCGCAGAACGTCTCCCAAATCGCGAGTTCCGTTTCGGATGCGCCCCCGAGAACATGGCGGGCGCGCGTCATTTCGTCGAAGCGTGGGCCACGCACGGCGGCTACGAGGAAAAGGACATCGGCCTCATCACGCTCGCCTTTGACGAAGTCGTGACGAACATCTTCAAGCACGCTTACGACTCCGAACCAAAGGCCATCGCCTGCCGTGTTTCGTTTGAAGACCATGACTTCGTCATCGAGCTGAAGCATTGGGGTAAGGCGATGATAGATTGCCCGGACGAAGTCAGCCTTCCGGGCGAGGATGCGCTCGGCGGAAGGGGACTCTTCGTCATCGACCAGGTCTTCGACTCCTGTGAGTATGAAAATGGCCCGCACCAGACGGAGATTGTTCTGAAGAAAGCGCTGCCGGGGTGATTTTCGATTGTCCCGCTCCCGCACCCCGTCTATTCATTCCGCCCGCACCGCGAAACCGATCTCTCCATGGCTATTCTCGTCGACGAAAACACCAAGATTCTCATCCAAGGCATCACCGGAAGCTTCGGTGCACGCCACGCCCAACTCAGCATCGAGTATGGCACGCAGGTCGTCGCCGGGGTGACGCCGGCCAAGGGCGGACAAACCTTTGATCACGCTGGACAAAGCGTTCCCGTTTTCGACACCGTCTCTGAAGCGGTGAAGGAAACCGGCGCGACGGCCTCGGCGATCTTCGTGCCGCCGCCCTTCGCCGCGGACGCGATCCTCGAAAGCGTCGACGCCGGCATCGATCTTGCCGTTGCCATCACTGAAGGCATTCCCGTCATGGACATGATGAAGGTGAAGGCGGGCATGGAAGGCTCTTCCACCCGGCTCATCGGACCGAATTGCCCGGGCCTCGTCACACCTGGAACGGGCGAGAAGTCGCACGGTGGTTGCCGCATCGGCATCGCGCCCGGGCACATTCACCAGCGGGGCAACGTCGGCGTGGTCTCGCGCTCGGGGACACTGACCTACGAAGCGGTCTGGCAACTGACAACGCTTGGCTACGGGCAAAGCACCTGCGTCGGCATTGGTGGTGACCCCATCAACGGCACCTCCCACCTCGACGTCCTGAAGATGTTCAACGACGACCCCGAGACCGAAGCCATTATCATGATCGGCGAAATCGGCGGCAATGCCGAGGCCGAAGCCGCGCGCTGGGCCAAGGACAACTGTGAAAAGCCGATTGCCGGGTTCATCGCGGGAGCGACCGCCCCTCCCGGACGCCGCATGGGCCACGCCGGAGCGATCGTAGGCGGTGCGGACGACACCGCAGACGCGAAGAAGAAGATCCTCGCCGAGTGCGGCATCGCCGTCGCGGAGACACCGGCCGAAATGGGATCTGTGCTCGTGAAGCACTGGAAGGGGTAACTCGCTGGTTAACCGAGGGGTGATGAATCCCCGAAATCAGAAAAAGGGTTTGATCGTGTCTTGGAGTGAGCCGTTTGTTGGGGGCTAGGTGTCGGGAGTCTTTCGAAAATTCATTGTCTTTCCTTTATTTGCCCTCGTGGTCACGGTGCTTGCGTGGAAAACGGCGCATCATCAGCACGACCCCGCGAATTACCGCGTCGAGAACGGCGGATTGCTGGACTTTCACCGTGCGGTTTATGCCGCGACGGAATTCTTTCTGGAAGGAGGCAACCCATACGGTCCGGAATACAACGAGCGCGATCCTGTCGGTGATGGCTACCCGCTGTTTTCGCCGGCCATGTTCGTGGTCTACGCGCCCCTTGGCCTCCTGCCTTATCCCGTCGCAGCCTGGGTGTTTTTCGCATTCAACGTCGGGTTGGCCTTCGGCCTTGCCTGGATGATCCTTTGGATTTGCCGGGGGCCGCGGGGCCCGGCAAACCTCGTCTTCGCGGCCACGCTCATCCTCGCCTCACGCCCCGGCTACAATAATCTCTATCTCGGGCAACAGGCGTTTGTTGGCACGTTGGGGACCTGGATGGCCCTTCATTTCGCTCGGACGCGCCCGTGGCTGGGCGGCGTCGGCATCTTCTTCGCCTCACTCAAGCCGACCTTTGCCGTGCCACTCTTCATTTTCATGATTTTCCGCCGGGACTTCGCGTGCGCATTCCGCGGACTGGCGATCAGCGCGATCGGAGCCCTCATTCCCGTGACCATTATCGCGTTCAACAATGATGGATTCGTCGCTTTTTTTCAGACCGTCCTCGATCGTTACTCCGGCGACCGGCCCGGCATTGCGGAGCCCGGCATTCACTACCTGCACATCGATCTCGCCGACAACCTTGCAAAGTTCGCTCCCCTGCCCGGCGGCGTTTACGGGGTTTCTCTTCTCGTTCTAGCCTTTGGCGCCCTTGTTCTGCTTCCCTCTGCCAGCAAGTCCGCCGTTCGTGGTGCGAGCACTCCCGGGGGGGCGATCATCATGATTCTCATTTTGCTTTGCATCTACCATTCCGCCTACGACCTCCTGCTCCTGGCGTTGCCGCTCGCGGCGATTTACTTTCGTTCCGAGCCTGTCTGGACCCGCCTTTCCACTCCCATAAGATTCGGCCTGCTCACCGTGCTCACGGTTCCCCTCCTCAATCACCTCATCTTCAAATTCGATGAATGGTTCCCCGTCGAAAGCTTGGCCTGGAAACTCACGACTTCCATCAACTGCGCCTGCATGCTGGCCGCGCTGGCAATGCTTATTGTCCTCGTATTTTCACCAAGCAGTGTGGACCAGGGAGGCGCCAAAGGTGGATCGTGACCTCCGGGCGCGATGCCGTACTCGACGAGCGAAGCGAGCCAAGTCTGATCGGTTGACGCCTCAAATTCCGGAATGCGCCTCGTGAACATCTTCCGCGCTGCACACGCAATGGGAGCCATCGCGCCCGGAGGGCACGATCCACCTTAGTCTCACGCGCTGCGCGCTATAGCATCCATCGCGCCCGGAGGGCACAATCCACCTAGGGTCGCCAAACCGGCTCGATCATCTCGCGGTCGAGTTTTTCCCAGGCGGCAAGGAGTTCCTTTACTTTCTCGGGTTTCTCCGCGGCGAGATTGTTCGATTCACCCACGTCGTTTGCGAGGTTATAGAGCTCCCAATCCTTGCCCTCGTTCCGACGGGGGTTTCGGAGCAGTTTCCAATCCCCGATCCGGATGGCACTCTTGGGCCCGGTGCGCCAATAGAGCTCGCGGTGCGGAACACCGCGGTTTTCACCGGTGAGATACGGAATCAGGTTCACCCCATCATATTTCTTCTTTTTCAATGGCGCCTTCGCCACCGCCGCCGCCGTCGCAAAGACATCCAACGAGATAATGGGTTCTTCATAAGTCTGACCAGCGGGCACAGCGGCCTTCCATTGCATCAGGAAGGGGACGCGAATCCCGCCTTCATAGACGGAACCCTTGCCGTCGCGGAGCGGAAGGTTGCTTGAGGTCAATTCCTTCGTCGGACCACCGTTGTCGCTGAAGAAGACGACGAGGGTATTTTCCTCCAGGCCTTCCTCTCGCAGTTTTCCCAGCACTTCGCCCACGCTGTCGTCCATGTTCGCGACCATGGCGGCAAAGATACGACGCTGGATATCCTCGATATGCACGAACTTCTCCATATAGGCATCCGCCCCCTGCATCGGGCTGTGCACGGCGTTGTAGGGGAGATAGAGAAAGAACGGCCGGTCCGCATTGCGGTCGATGAAGGCCACCGCTTCCCGCGTGAAGGCATCGGTCAGATACTCCGACTCCTCGACCGGCTGGCCGTGGCGGTAGATCGGATTGTCGGCGTCGTAATCAGGTTCGTTCGTCGAAATTTGTGTCGCGTAAATCAGTTTGCCGTCCGGCGACGTCCAACGCCCCTGCCCGCCACCCGGCAGGACCTTTCTTCGCAACCAGGTCGTCGTGCCCTCCCACGGTGGCGGGACGAAATAGTGGCCTTCGTGCAGGAACCCGAAGAACTCATCAAACCCCCGGCGCAGCGGACTGAACTTCGGCGTCCCACCCAAGTGCCATTTCCCCACGATCGAGGTCGTGTAGCCCGCCTCGACGAGCACGTCCGCCAACGTCTGTTCGGTCGTCGGCAGTCCCGCGTCCGGTTCCTCGTTCTTCGCGCCGGTCGGATTGAATTCATACCCAAAACGATTCTGGTAACGCCCTGTCAGGAATCCCGCCCGAGACGCACTACAGAACGCCGCCGTGACATAGCCTTGCGTGAAACGCACCCCGTTCTCAGCAATCGAATCGATGTGGGGCGTCGGAATTTCCGGATTCCCCTGGCAGCCCAATTCACCGTATCCCACATCATCGGCGACAAAGAGGACGATGTTGGGGAGTTCGGAGGCCTCAGCAGTCCCAAAAAACAAGACAAGCCAGTAAAAAACCGGAAGTCGATAGGCGGATTGAAACATGAACACTAGATGACCATGGGAGGCTCGATCTATCTCCTCACCAGGCAAATATCCACCACTTTCACCTCGTCAACGGGTCCATCGATCCACCATGAGATGGCAAATCCCGATACGATATTGACCTGCATCATCCGTTCTGTCTTCGGGTCCTTGCGATCATAGTCACCACCAAGAAACGCGGTCTTGCCAAGTTCTCGGAGAAATCAAATCACTGCTTCGCGACGCTTCCCAGACTTCGGAAGGACTTCCAGCGACTCGTGATGCACAAAGACTTTGTAGTCTCGAGCCACTGTCTATCCACTCACCGGCAATTGCTCGGCATCGATCCAGTTTTCCCGATTCTCGTCCGCCAAGCGTCTTCTCACGCGCGCCCAATAGCTTGCGTCTTCTTCTGACTCAAGTTCGGCGAGGAAGGACGAGACCTTCTACCGATCCTTGTCCGAAAGTTCTGCGATCTCCTTTTTGATTTCTTCTACGGACATCTTTTCAAACTAAGTCGCTTTCCGGTTCCTGACAAACCCGCCGCCACAGGCTTGCGAGGAAACTCCCAATCAGACAATGATACAACGCGGAAATCGCACAAGGCACCGGAGCGAGGGCGGCCTGTTCCGGCCGCGGGAACTGGGCGATGAACTTGTCCGTTTTCGCGAGGCTGCTGCCGAGACCCGAGTTCTGCATGCCGACCTCCACGCTAAGGGTGCGCTGATCGATCTTCTCCAAACGCAGCAGTTTTCCACTCAGCCAACCCAGCGCGAAACCGAATGCGTGGAGCAGGAACACCACGGCCAGCAAGATCCCGGCGTGCTCAATGATGAGGTCTTTCGCCGCGCCGACGATCCCACCGACAATCATTACGATGATGATGACCGACATTAATGGTGACCAAGGTGTGATGTAGCGCACGGCACGCGGAAAGAGTCGATTGAACAAGATTCCGGCCGTCACCGGAACGAGCACGACGGCGAGCATGTTGAGAAACATCGCAAGCCGGTTGATCTCGACATATTTACCGGCCAGCCACCCGGTGAGCAGCGGTGTGAGTGCGACCGAAGCGAAGGTCGAGCACATCGTCATCAGCACGGAGAGGGCGAGATTTGCCCGCGCGAGGAAGACGACGACATTCGATGCCGTGCCTCCGGGACAACAACTCACGAGGATCAGACCAACGGCTAGTCCGGGTTCAAGCTGGAAGATCCATGCTAGCGAAAACCCGAGAAATGGCATGATTGTGAACTGGCAACCAACCCCGACGAAGACTTTTCCGGGCATCTTCAAGACCCGTCGGAAGTCCTCGACGGTCAGCGTGATTCCCATGCCGAACATGATGAGTCCAAGACCGAGCTGGATCAGTTTCACGCCACCGATGTTTTCCGTGACAAACCAAGTGAAATGCAGAGGAAAATACCACGCCCATATCGTCCCGATGACTGTCAATGCAGCAAAGTTGCGGGTGAGGAACTGGATGACACCAAGCATGGCCGCGATAGTAGCACAGGCTTCCAGCCTGTGAACGATTGGAACTTAGATGCTTAAGCCCGATGAAACGGGAATCAGCCGGATGAGTTGAAGGTGGATCGTGACCTCCGGGCGCGATGAATTCAAAACAGCCGCGAGGCTGCACTCTTGTCGCGCTACGCGACCCCGACGCCGTCACGCGCTTCTTTGAAAAGTGCTCGCTTCGCTCGGCGATTCCGGCATCGTGCCCGGAGGTCACGATCCACCTTTGAAACTTCGTCCAACGATTCAATACATTCGGACGCAACTCTGCGTGCGGCTACAGGCTGGAAGCCTCTGCTACTATTTTTCTTTTTCGATCGCGACGAGAAACGGCGGATCGTTCTTCAAATTGAGAAACTGGTAGGAAACCGCGCAGTAGTCATACGGATCGATCCAAGTGGCAAATCGCTCCAACGCATTCGCCTCCTCGGCCCCCTCGGGATGACCGGGGTAGGCGCAGATGGTCATAATGCCACCAGGGGCGAGTATCTCCAGGCCGGCACGGATGGCAGCCATTGACGTGTTCCAATGCGTCTTCACCGCCTTGTCGCTCCCGGGCAGATACCCCAGGTTGAACATGATGGCGCGCACCTTGCCATGATGCGTCTTGGGAATGATCGTCGCGAGGTTCTCGTGGCTGTCTTCAATCAGCGTCGCTTGCTTGAGGAGGTTGGCTTCCTCGAGTCGTTTGCGCGTGGATTCGATGGCGTCGGCCAGCACATCGATGGCAAAGAGCTTTCCATCCGGGCCTACCTTCTCCGCGAGAAACGCCGCGTCATGGCCGTTGCCGGCGGTGGCATCGATGACGACTTGCCGTTTACGCAAGCGCTTTGCCACCAACTGGTGGGACATCTCGGTCGCTTTTGGGAGCTGCATGGCGGCCATCGTGGATTCGTGGGGGATTCAAAGGATTTTGCGAACGTCCACGTCCGGATCAATCCCGCCGTCCCCGTCGAGAGCAGCCGCGAATTGCCGGGCGAAGAACGGAGCGGT
>JBCDLR010000200.1:0-7620 GCA_038745205.1 Verrucomicrobiota bacterium | reverse complement strand
GAGCGACTGGTGCGCCACCCACAGCGCCGGGACCGTGCCCAAACCGAACGCCAATCCAAAGGTGAGGCCGTTCACAAAGGATCCCGAGAAAAGGCAGGCTCCAAAAAGGATGTAGAGCGGACCGCAGGGAAGGAGGGGAGCGGTGAATCCGAGCGCGAGTCCGGCGGCCAGAGGTGATCGTTGCCGGGGGCCGAGCCTCGAACGGACGAAATAAATGAATCGGGTAAGCCAGGGGATCTGCAGTTTCAGCTTTCCTCCGCAGAGCGCGAATGCGAGCAGGAGCAATCCAACCGCCCAGGGGAACAGCTGCATCGGAGAATCAAAAAACCAGCTCAACGGGGATGCTCCAATCCCACCGCAGATCCCTCCCACAAGGGAATAGGAAAGCAGTCGCGAGCAATGGTAACTTGCGCCGGCCACAAGCCTCGCCCTCGTGTCTCGCTGAAAGGCCATCATGCCGCAGGCGAGGGGGCCGCACATGGCCATGCAGTGCAGGCTTGTCACGACGCCGCCTGCGAGAGCGCCGACGATGGTCAGACTCTGGGTGTCGAGCGTCATCAGGGTCGGGTCGAGGCCGTGTCTCCGCCGGTGATGACCAACGGTGCCGATTCATCCGCCGTGGTCTTTTGCGGGGCATTCTTCACCGCAATGAATATCAGCGTGGTCCATGCCGAAATAAGGATGACGAAGGCGGCGACGACCCACGGCCATGGCGTTTTGGTCAGAAGATTTTTCATGGCTTCGACGACTTAGCCGTCTTCGATAAGTCTTTTGAGATAGTGAACATTGGGTCCCGAAAATGACTCCTTCATCTCGCGCAACTTGCCCGGAAGGTCGCTCTCAAAGGCGAACTTGAGCTCGGAGGGGCCGGCATACTGGTTGGAAGGAACGACGACCTTCAATTGGAAGGTCTCCTCACCGAGGGGGTCGAGTTGACGTTCGGTTTCGCCCACGAGTGTTGCGCCGGGAGGGGCCTCGGAAAGCACAACCTCGAAGTTGACGGGTTGGTTTCGCTTGTTGATGACGAGAAACTCGAATTGATTCCGCACCGACTCGGCGTCCGCAACGAAGGGAGCGACGCCCCTCGAGCGGAAGACATTCACGTAATAAGGGCTGGCCTTGAAGAAGGCGACGGTCGTGAAGGCGGCGAGCCCGATGAGTCCCAGGATGCCATAAACGAAGATTCGCGGTCGCAACCATTTCCTTTTCTTTCGCTCCAGTCCTGCCTCCGAGTCATAGCGAACCAATCCCTTGGGGAGTTCGAGGTTTTCCATGACCTTGTTGCAGGCGTCGATGCAGGCGGCGCAGCCAATGCACTCCAACTGAAGTCCGTTCCGGATGTCGATGCCCGTGGGGCAGACTTGCACGCACCGGTGACAGTCGATGCAATCGCCGAGGCCTTCACGGTCCCGCCCTTTGCCTCGGGGTTCGCCCCGCTTTTCGTCGTAGCCGATGACGACGGACTGCTCGTCGGTCAATACCGACTGCAGCCGGCCGTAGGGGCACATGATGATGCAGAACTGCTCGCGGAACCACGCGAAGCAGAAGAAGAACGTGGCGGTGAAAAAGGCGACGACACCAAAAGAGAACGGATGGGCGAACGGACCCATTGCCATGTAGTTCCACAGTTCCGGAATGGAGATGAAGTAAGCGAGGAAGACGTGCGCGAGAAGCGTCGAGACCAGGAAATAGAGGGCATACTTCAACAATCGCTTCGCAATCTTCGAGCCTCCCCACGGGGCCGCATCGAGTTGGCGTCGATGGGGGGCGTCACCGTCGATCCATCGCTCGACCCGACGGTAGATGTGCTCCAGGAAGACCGTGTAAGGGCAGGCCCATCCGCACCAGAGGCGGCCGAGAAGGGCGGTGAGAAAGAAGAGGAAAAAGCCGAGTCCGGTGATGCCGAAAAAGAGGACCCACAAATCCTGCGGGATGAGGGTGATGCCGAAGAAGTGAAAGCGCCGGTTGAGGAGGTCGATGAAAACCGCGGGATAACCATTGATGGGAATCCAGGGAAGAGCGATGTAGATGGCAATCAGAAGGTACCCGAACCAGCGGCGAAAGCGGGTGAAGACGCCCTGCACATCGGATGGATGAAGGAAGTAACGCGACCCGTCTTCATTGATCGTTGTAACCTGCTCGAGGGATGGATTTTTTCTGGATGGAGTGGCCATTTCGTTGTCCTCGGGCCGCTAGTAGTCCTTGAAGTCTTCCGAGTTGCTGTGAATGAGGAAAGCGGTGATTTTGGCCATCTCCCGACCGCTTAGGAGCACCTTCCACGGTACCATTTTTGCGCCGTTCAAACCCTCCGCGTCGGGGGGGGATCCATCCGAAATTATACGGAAGACGTCCATCGGGTTCCCGCCATGCACCCACTCCCCGTCCGCAAGTGAACGTCCACCGAGAGGAATACCGTTGTTGACGGCGGTCAGCTCCGTGCCATGGCAGGTGGCGCAGGTTCCTTTTCCGAGATACAGGCTTTTCCCTTCACCGACGATATCCTGGCTCCGGCTCCACTCCATCAGTGTCTTGTCGTCGAGGGTCGCGAGGAGGGCCTGCATCTGGTCGTCGCGGCGTTTCTGGATGGCAGCCATTCGGGTATCCACCTTCTCCGCCATCGACTGGTTGAGACCGAGATTGTAGTAGCCGACCCAGAAGGCGACAAAGGCGACTATCATGATGTAGAACGTGAACAGCCACCAGTTGGGCAGGCGCTGATCGTATTCCTGGATGCCGTCGAACTTGTGCTCGCGGAGGACAATCTCCCCCCTCTTGCGGGCGTAGGTGCCGGTCTTGACCTCCGGGAGAGCGTCAGTCTTTTCGTCCGTCTTCATGATTCGAGATTTCCTTGGGTTGGTCAAACGGGAGGAGGGCGATGCGATCGGCAGTCGATTTGCGCATTCCGATTGCCTTCCAGAGCACTAGGAGAAAGATGGAGAACGTGATTCCAAAGCCGAGATAGGGAATGATCTCCTGCCATTGTTCGGGTGTCAGTCGCTTGAACATGGTTGGTTAATAGTTTTCGGTGAGAGATTTGGATTTCTTCGCGTCTTTTTTGCTGGAGGCGCGGAAGTGATCGGGGGAAGAAAGGATGCGACTCTTCGCTGGAGCGGGACCTTCCGGTTCGGTGTAGCTTCCAAGCTTCTGGAGGTAGGCGATGACGGCGACGATTTCTGATTCGGAGAGGAAGACCTCCAGTTCGGCCTCTTCGAGTGTTTCCTGGCCGGGGACGGTGACGCCGGCAGCGACCAGATTCTTCGCATACTCGAGGCCCTGGTCCCGGGCATGGCTTTCCACTTCTTCCTTTTTCATGATGGGCCAAGGTACGCCGACCATGGCCTGTGCCCTGATCTTGCCATAGAGGGACCCAAAGTCCGTGCGGGCATCCACGAGATGCTTGTAACTCGGCATGTTCGATTTCCGGCTGTAGACGCGTGGATCGATGAGGTGACCGTACTGCCACGCATCGGGCTGCTTGCCGCCCTCGCGGGCGAGGTCTGGGCCTGTTCGCTTGGAGCCCCACTGGAAGGGGTGGTCGTAGATCGACTCTCCAAGCCGGCTCCAATCCCCGTAGCGGACGGTATCTCCCACCAGCTGGCGGATTTGCTGCGAATGGCAGTTATAGCATCCCTCCGAGACATAGATATCGCGCCCGGCCAGTTCGAGTGGCGTGTACAACTCCTGGAGGCGATCCTCGACATTCTTGTCCTTGTTCATGACCACGGTCGGAATGATCTGCACGCCGCCTCCGATGACGACGGCGACAAGGACGAGAACGGTAAAGGGCAGGTAGTTCTCGAGCATTTTCTCGTGCCATTTTGCCCAGATCCCGGACTTCCTGCGGAAGGTCTTGAATCCGAGATAAGTGAAGAAGAGGGCCGAGGCGAAAGCGGCCCAGTTGCCGTAGTTGGGGAGAAACCACCATGCGATGTAAAAGAGCATGGCGATGAAGACGTAAGCGAGAACGTCCGAGCCGAAGGCTTCCTTCCATGGGATGCTGTCCTTCTTGTTCCTATCGATGACGTCGACGGTGGCTTCAGAATTCGAGGGAACGGATTTCCGAATCGTCATGAAGACATTCACCGCGCAAAGAACGAACCCGAGGAGATAGAGCGCACCGCCGAAGGCGCGGATTCCCATGGGAACCTGGATGGCGTCGAGCGTGGTGACAAAATCCGTGTAGAGCGGACCGGTTCCGTCCTCGTTCAGCGCGTTCAACATGAGTCCCTGCATGATGCCGGAGACCCACATGGCGGCGACGTAGAGAAGGATGCCGACAAGTCCGATCCAGAAGTGGAGGTTGGCCAGCCCGAGGGACCAGAGTCCGCCACTGCCGGTCGGGTTGTTGTCGTCGTCCCCCTTCCTGCGCCAGAGGCGGGGAACCAGCCAATAGAACATGCCGGCGGCCATGAAACCGTTCCATCCCAGCGTTCCACTGTGGACATGGCCGATGGTCCAGTCCGAATAGTGGGAAAGCGAGTTGACTGCGCGGATGGACAGGAGCGGTCCTTCGAAGGTCGCCATCCCGTAGAAGGTGACAGCGGCAGCGAAGAACT
The DNA here is from genome assembly GCA_038745205.1 of Verrucomicrobiota bacterium. Taxonomy (GTDB): domain Bacteria; phylum Verrucomicrobiota; class Verrucomicrobiia; order Verrucomicrobiales; family DEV007; genus JBCCWV01. Next base: position 3,064 of record JBCDLR010000200.1, on the reverse strand, counting down.
TGATGACGGGATCCTTGACGAGTTGTGACCATCCGCTGCGAAGCGTGAGCAGTCCGTTGAGCATGCCGCCCCAGGACGGCGCCCAGAGCATGAGGGAGAAAAACATCCCGAGATACTGGAGCCACGGCGGAAGGCCGGTGTTGAGGAGGTGGTGCGGTCCCGCCCAGATGTAGATGAAGACGAGGGACCAGAAGTGGATGATGGAAAGCCGGTAGGAATAGACGGGACGGTTGGCCGCCTTCGGGATGAAGTAATACATGATCCCGAGGATGGGCGTCGTGAGGAAGAAGGCGACGGCGTTGTGGCCGTACCACCACTGGACGAGCGCATCCTGCACACCGCCGAAGATGGGGTAACCGTGCGTAAGGCTCGTCGGAATCTGGAGATTGTTGACGATGTAGAGCATCGCAACGGTGATGACGGTCGCGATGTAGAACCAGATGGCGACGTAAAGGGTCGGCTCGTTGCGCTTGGCAATCGTCCAGAAAAAGTTCACGGCGAAAACGACCCAGACAAGGGCAACGGCAATGTCGAGTGGCCAGATGAGTTCGGCGTATTCCTTGCTCTGCGTGAACCCGAGGGGAAGCGTGATGGCGGCTCCGAGGATGATGGCCTGCCAGCCCCAGAAGTGGATTCGCGTGAGCAGGTCCGAGGCGAGCCGTGCCTTGCAGAGCCGCTGCAGGGAGTAGTAGATGCCCGCGAACATCATGTTGCCGACAAAGGCGAAGATCGCGGCGTTGGTGTGGAGGGGGCGAAGTCGGCCGAAAGTGATGTAGGGGACGCCCTCGGACTGGAAGAGGCCGAAGGTGATGGTCTCAAGAAACTTGCCGTTGAATCCCCACCAGTTGAGTTGCAGGGCGGCGATGACACCAACAAGCATGGAGACGAGCCCCCAGATCAGGCTCGCGAGCAGGAACTGGCGAACGCACTTGTCATCATACTGAATCGTGGCTTGGCTCATGTCTATTTTGAAGAGTCTTCAGGGAGAAGGTTGGGGTCGTTGGGTTTCCTTTTCGGATTTTCCTTGAAGGGAAGGAGGGCGTCCTGCCCGATGCTTCCATGGCGTCGGCGCTTGGATTCCATGGCAAAGCAGACGGTGAAAACGGCGGCGAGGCAGAGGCTTACAAAGATGGTGATGATGAGGACGTTCACGGGGCGGAAGCACGCTGGCGGCGGCACTCCGCCCACTCGAGAAAGGCCCCGCCCAGAATGGGAATGAGGCAGTTTCTTTTCACAGCGCGCGTATCGACGGCGATATGGAACCGGGAATCCGCCTTTGTCGCGCCCTTGCACACAAAGGCGACAAAGACGTCGGGAACGTTGAGGCACTCCTCCGCTCCCAACTGACCAGTGAGAATGATCGAGCCGCGTTGGCAGAGGAGTTGGGCGAGGTCATTCGTGGAACCTTCAGGCTTGGGGTAGACGGGAAGCGACGCGTCCATCCAGTGCAGTTCCTCCGCAACGTTTTCAGGGAAGGTTTCATCCACCGCGATCCATTCCTTGACCGCGTGCTCGTCGAACTCGTTGAGAAAGCTCGTGAGCTTGTAGGCGAGGGCGAGCTGGTCTTCGGCCGGGAAATCGAAACGCAGGGCAATGGAGAGTGCCAGCTTCTCCGGAGGGAGATCGACGGAGTGAACCGCGGCGAGGCCGTCTTTGTCCGGTTGTGGTTCTTTTGAAAGACCGATCATGAAGGTGACACAACTTCCGCCCGCCGGAGGAATGCGCTCCGCGTCATCCATCAAAAACTCCGCATATTTCGCTCATGGGGCGGAAATTCACCGGGGATTGCCATGCGGGAACTTCGGGCGATATTGGCCAACTGGGGGTGGAACGGGAATCCCTTTCCGCCTCAAATGGACAAGGGCCTGTAGCTCAGCGGTTAGAGCAGGGGACTCATAATCCCTTGGTCGTGGGTTCGAACCCCACCGGGCCCACTTTTTCTGAATGTCGCTGCCTCGGACGACTAGAAGCAGCCCTCGACGACGACGATGTAGTAGGCGTTGTCCGCCGAGGTGAGGATGTCAGGATCGGTGACCTCGACGGTTTCGCCGGTTCCGATGATGCCGGACGCCACGTGATCGTAAGCGACAAAGTCTTCCGTCCGCCGAACGCCCAGGATCTTCCCGGGAACGGTAGTGACCGGAATGACCGCGTCGTTGTCTTCAAGGAAGAAACTCTCGATATTCCGGCTCACGTCGACCACGAACAAGCCTCGATTCCCGGAAGTTCTTAGTTCGAGAATGATCTGCCCCTGATCATTGAAGATTTCATCCGTGTCTGAATCCGGAAAATCGAAGGAACTGATGGTGCGCTGGGTTCCGTTGAAATCCGCGAAATCGCCGGAACGAATGGCGATCGTTGGAGAAGTTTCTCCGGTTTTGAGGAGGTAGAGATAGGTGCGGGTCAGTCCGGAGTCCCTGACGGTGGCCGGGACGAGGATGTCTCCTTTGGAGTTGATCCGGAAACTAAGCGCGCCGAGGACATCGACGTCGGGTTGCTCAGGAACGGTGAAGCCCGAGGCTAGGATGGGATGAACGCTCCCATTGTCCCAGGCAAAAACCCCGGTGCGGCCTGTTGATGTGGTTGCTCCGAAGACGATGACGCCGTTTCGCCCGATTCCGTATTCGTAGATGTTATTGAAAACCTCTCCCGAATCGGCTCCGACGAAACTGGAAGCATTCACGAGGGCTACCAGCTGTTGGTTGTTGGGATCGAGGAACCAAAGGCCTTCCGTGAAGACGTTATTGACTCTCACCCTGGCATTCAAGACAGCGCGGGCCTCAGTGGTGACTTCGTAGCTGTCGAGGGACTCCCAATTCACGGTGCCCAAACCAAACGGTGCTGGCGCGGGATCGCCTGTTTTCGCCAAGCTGCCGGTGTTGAATATGGATTCAGAATACCAAAGAGCATTGACACCGGTATCAACGTTGTTGGCGTCCTCAATATCCACGAGCGCGAAGACCTGGCCGGTTTCGTTGAGATCAAGTTTTCCGAAGAGACGAAGCAATTGGTTGGGATCGGTTCCCAGTCCGTCGACTTCTGAGCCGGAAACCGTTTCCAAGCT
>JBCDLR010000199.1:0-7636 GCA_038745205.1 Verrucomicrobiota bacterium | reverse complement strand
GGGGCCGCATTTCCTCTCGGAGCTGGAGAAGATTCGCCCTGCGGATTTCATCATCAACCGGAGTGTCACCGCCCAGATTCTCGGCATGTTCGACACGTTTAGAGACGATTGGGCGTTTCTTAGAACGGATATGATCGGACACGGGCGAGGAGCGTTGAAGGTGATCGGCGGTTCTGCGGCGTTTGGAGACAACTTCCATCGACGTCGATACCGGAGGCTCGTGACCATCGGGGCGCCACTGAATGGGTCGTTGCTGTCCGTCTATTTCCGGGCCTTGCAAGCGAAGGTTGCAGCGCTCGATACAAGTGGAACACTGCTCAGCTTTATTCCTGCTTCAATTTCCAACTTCCCTCTTTGGGAAGATTTCGTCGGAACTTCCGTGAATCCATTCATTACGCTTGATCCTGCGAGTTCCTACTTCACCAATCCGGTCGCGCTCGACAATGCCATTCCCGCCTTTCACATCGCGACGAAGATCGATCCCGATAGTGCGCCTGCGTTGCGCGCTGTTGGGCTCACGGGAGCGCTGGTTGACGATATCTTCCGGGTGGTTCCCAAGAACGCTTCGACGGCTCCGGCTGGTCCGCTTGAGGGAGGGATTGATGGCTTGGCGGATGTCGGAAGCGCCCTCAACCGGTCACCTTTCTTCAGTGTGCTCATGCCTGGAGTGATTGCGCCGGGTGATTCCAAGTCTGAGTTGGGGGCGAACGTTTCCCAGCTCGGGAGCAGGGAAATTGCGGAAGTCATTGCTTTCGGGACCGGTGGGAGTGGTCCTCTTCTCGACGGCTCTCAGTTCGCGGATCCGTTTGTTCCTCCAACAGCGATGCCGGAGTCGGTTCTGGAGTCGATCCGGGAAGCTGCCAGCAATACGCCCGTGTCCACCGTCATCGATATTCTGGTGCTTCCTCTTCCGTCGCCGGGAGAAGCGATTGAGGGAGGGGGCCTGGCATCGCCCTCCGCCTCGACCGACTATCTTTTCGAAATCCAGCCACCTGCCGCTCATCCGGTGACAGGGGATGTTTTTTGGTTCGCGGAGATCTTTGGTCCTGATGGCGCTACGATTGAAGGCATTACAACGACCCCTGATTCACAGGATCCCCTCAAGGTGACCGTCACGGTGGAAGACGGATTGGAGGGAGACGTGGTTGTCTATGCGTCCTATGAAACGACCGGAGGGCAAATCGTTTTTGCGCGGTCCAAAGTAGTCGTCTCGCTGCCCCCGGATGGCGAAACGCTCACGGGCATCAATCTGGAGCCAGCCACGATCATGGTTGATGTCGGCGACAGCCTTTTCCCGGATATTCTTGGGATCTACAGCGGCGGAACCACGCTTCCACGAGCCGTCACGCAAAGCGATATCTCCTTCGTGAGCAGCTCAATTACGAGCGCAGTGGATGTCAGCGAGCCGACCAACTGGAAGGCTGTCGGCGAGGGGACGTCAACAATCACGATGACGGCTTTCGGATTCTCAGATACGGCCGTTGTCACAGTGATCGATCCCTTTCCGCCCCAGAATTTCGAAGACTGGAAGGTGGCGCGATACGACACGACGGAGCTTTCAGACCCGATGGTCACCGGGGATGATGTGGATCTCGATAGGGACACGCTGGACTTGTTCAAGGAATACATCACGGGAGGTGACGACCGAGAGCCCGATATGGAGTTTCTACCGCGGGTGCGGAACGTCGAGATTGAAGAGGTGGAGACGCGCGTGATTACCACCCGCGTCTCGAGCACCTTACTCGATGTTGAGAGACTGAAGATGGAAACTTCCGCGTCGTTATCGGGATGGGTTTCATTTTATGATTTTGCGCTGGGTATTGACCTGGCAAATGTACAAATTGCCGACTACCGCGACTTTGGTTCCTTCTATGAAGTGGACTTTCACGTTCCGCCCGGCACAGACCGTCAATATTTTCGTCTGGCCGCGCTGGGTGAGCTCCAGCCGGGACCGATCACCGGAACGAGCATCCTGACTTTCGAAGGGACGTCGTCTTTTGATCTCACCTATGGTAATCGGGTTTCCGGCCCGACGAGCGGCAGCTTTGTCTATGGAGGCACTCCGAGTTACACGCCCAATGTTGAAGTCCGCCACGGGTTTCAACACGTGAATGTCACGCAGTTTGCCGGTGACTTGACCCCGAGAACGATGAGGGCTGCGTCAGACGGAAGACTGACGGTGCGGGTGGCCGCTGATCCCGGCCACGTCGTTGAGTTGGAGGGGTTCGATGTCGGTGTGCGTTCGGGAAGTGGTTTTCCAACTTCATCTCCTCAGCCGGCCAGTGTGTCGGTGCGGGAACTGACCGAGGGGATGCTCTTTGAAGCCATCGGTCCACCTATCCCAGCCGCGACACATGCGGACTTTGATTTCACGAATGGTGACGCCATCGGCAGCGAACTTGAGATTTTGGTCGACTGCTCCAATTTCTTTTCATCATCGCAACGGCAGGGGATCGTCATCGATAACATTCAGTTCAGCCAACGGCCATTCCGGGACTTCGGTGATGCCACCGAGCTGACCTTTGATCACTCCGCGGCGAGTGTGAACCAGAACCCCACTTTGAATGCGAATTATGGGGACCGTGTCACTGGTCCGGTGAACGGTGCCGTTTCCTACCGTGGCTCCGGCAATTTCACTCCGAACGTGCTCTCGAGTTTCCCAAATAGCTCTCGTGTGGAAGCCGTAGGTTACGGGAACTTTCGAGAATGCCTCTTCGCCAACGGCGTTCTCCAGATCGTCCTTTCTGCTGATCCTGGTTTTGTAGTGGTTGTTCACCGTTTTGACCTCGCGGCTGAAGACAATCGCCACTCGAGTGATCCGGTGGCCAATCATGTCCGGTTGACGGATGGCAGCGGGACGACGCTCTTCGAGGAATTGGCTCCGTCGATCTCCTATCTTGAAAGAACACGGTACAACTTCGTGGGAGCTCCGATCAAAGCGAATTCGATCACCATTGAGGTCAATGTGCAGAGCTTCTCAAGCTCGAAAAACGTTGGTTTAGACAACCTCCTCTTCAGCCAGGAGGCGGCACCCTGAGGCCATTTTTTCCGCCTCGGCGGAATCCGCTTGCGCCGGAATCTCGATTCCGCGTTAGAAGGTGTTATACCCATGGCCAATTCCATCCCACTCAAAGCGAAAATCAATCTCGGGGTCGTTCCCACGCACATCAAATTCGTCGGCGGGCTCGTGCCGGAAGAGGACGGGCGGTTGCCCCGCGGCGAGGACGGGAGGTTGAAAGTCGTCGCCGAAATGGAAGCGCTCACCGCTGCGTCGCCGGTGAAGATCCAGAGCGCGCAGATCACGTTTTTCCCGGGTGTGGATGACGGGGATACCGAGGAACTAATCAACGGGTTGCGGGCGCTGGACCTCGAGGTATTTCCCATTCTCATGGTGGGCGGAGCGGATCCGATGGAACCCGAGGACGAGGACAAAGTGGTGGATATGTTGGTCTCGGGATTGAAGACGGCGGTCAAGTTCGGCATCGAGCAGGTGGCTTCGACGTCCATCGAGGAATGGATGCAGCCCGGGGCGACACCGAAAACGGGGGCGGATTTTGAGGCGGCGGTCGCGCAAAACGTGAAGGTGCATATTCGTGCGGTGAAGGAATCCGGGGCGCTCGATGGCGGCGTGAAGGCCTGGCATATCGAGTTCCTGCGGGGCGGCGAGTTTCAAACATTTACCGACGTGGCGAAGGCGTGGGCGTTGGTGAAAGCGGCAAACGAAGAGCTGGGTCAGTCGTTCTTCCAGGTGCTTGCCGACGCCGCGCACTGTGGTGACTCGGACCTGTCCATTCCGGAGAATGAGGCAGTCATCGCCGAGATGGCGGCGGCGGGTGGTTTGAGCATGTTTCATGCATCGGCAAAGACGACGCGGGGATGTCTTTCGACGGATGACGGCTGGATCGGTGCCTTGATGTCGGCATGTGCGCGCACTGGTGAACTGGAGATGGTTTTCGTGGAGTTGTTCCACCATGAGGATCCTGCGTTGCAGGGCCTTCGCGACCTAGATTCGGGCCATGGCCTCGACACGACGGACGGGCGGACCTACCGCGAAGCAGTGATTGACGGCGTCGTCGATGTCACGCGCCGGTTGAACAACCTCGTCACACGCGGGGTCTTGCCGGAGGCGTAATTCCGGCGAAGGTTCGCGCACAATGAACGAGGAAGAACTGGTCGAAATGACCACGCGTGAGGGCGTGGCGCCATGGCGGCATGCGTTGGCCAAGAGAGTGGAATCAAGAGGATTCCAGCTTTTCATCACGATCTTGATCCTCGTCAATGCTCTTGTCCTTGGCCTGGAAACCGACAAAGGCATCGTTGCGAAGTGGGGCGGATTGCTGCACGCGGTGGACTTGGCCTGCCTCGTGATTTTTGTGCTGGAGATCGGGGCGAAGATGCTTGCCTATCGTTTCTACTTCTTTCGCAACGGCTGGAACTGCTTCGACGCCATCGTTATCAGCTTCGCTCTCATGCCGGGAACGGGTTCGTTGTCGGTCTTGCGTTCCCTGCGCGTCCTTCGCGTGCTCCGCCTGCTCACGGTCGTGCCGTCGTTGAAGAAGGTGGTCGCCGCGTTTCTGCACTCGATACCTGGTTTGGGCGGCGTGGTTGCGGTCATGGCGGTGTTCTTTTACACGGCGGCCGTGCTTGCGACGAACCTGTTCGGAGAGGAGTTTCCCGATTGGTTCGGGAGCATCGGAAAGAGTCTTTACTCGTTGTTCCAGATCATGACTTTGGAAAGCTGGTCCATGGGGATCGTGCGGCCCGTCATGGAAGTGCATCCCTGGGCGTGGGCGTTTTTTGTCCCCTTCATCATGATCGCGACCTTTACGATCCTGAATCTCTTCATCGGGATCATTGTTTCGACCATGCAGGAACTCTCGATGTTGCCTGAAAATGAACAGGAGAATCCGGAGGTGATGGTTTTATTGGCGCGAATCGAAACTGATCTTGCGGAATTGCGTAAGCAAGTTGGGAAGGGAAAAGTGGCGGAACCCGATGAGAAAACTTGACGGCTCCGGTTCCTCGCGCTTTCTCGGAATCGCAGTCCCTTTAAAGATGAAATCAGTCCCCGCCATCACCTCAACTCTCTTGTTCCTACTGCCGTTTTCGATTTTCGCGGGGGAGCCCTTCTCGTCGTATTCGACCAAGCAAAGTGCTGCGGCGTACACGGCGGAAAGCGAGTCCCCCGTTTCCTTCGAATTGTCCACCGGTTGGGATAGTCGCTACGTCACCGAGGGTATCGACAACCTCGACGGCGGTGGCATTTGGACGGCGGAAGGTGTCGTTGAGTATGCTTTCGAGTCGTTTTCCGTCTACGCCGGATCGTGGTATGCCTTGGGCTATGACTCCGATTACGACGAGGTGAACCTCTTTTCCGGGGTCGCCGCATCGATCGGAAACTTCGACTTTGATCTTGGCTACACTTACCTGAACTTTCCGGAAGATGACGAGGAAGACCATGAGGTCGGCGCCAGTGTTGAGTATGCTGGCCTCGAGATCCTGACCGTTGGCGCGGAGTGGTATTACTCCTTTGAAGCGGACGGATCGTTTCTCAATTTCTTCGCGGGTCGCGAGTTCGAGCTGACCGAGCGCTTGACGGTTGGCGCTGGCGCCAATCTTGGATTGAATTCCGGCTACATCGCGGAAGGTCACGACGGCTTTAATCACCTCTACCTAGGTCTCAGCTCTGAATACGCCCTCACCGAACGCGTCAGCCTGAATGGCCACGCGGGTTACAATTTCGCGATCGATAGTGATCCCGAGAACGCTCCTGACGACGAATTCCTTTCGGATTTCTTCTACGGGGGCGTCGGCGTGACGGTGGGGTTTTGAGGGGCGGTTTCTTCCCAACCGGATCCAAAAAGACTCCGGCTGGGATTAGGCCGAACCAAGGGAAGGGGTCGATGTCATTCAAGCCCTTCATGGGCAAGATGCACAAAGACGCCGAGAATTCGTGGTGGAAGCTCGGCCTGAGGTCCAACATGGAAATCGTTGAGATCAACGGCTGTACCGATGACTGGACGTTACGCCAGGTGATCGCGTGGTTCCGGTTGAATCACAAAGCGGGTGACGAAGTATGCGTGAAGGTCAAGGCGGGAGGGCAGACAATGGAATTTGTTCGAAGGCTGCCGCCTCATTGCCTCACCAGTCGATGACCATTTCGTCGCCAACTTCCTTTTGCAGTTTCTCAAAGGCGGCGACGAGTGAGGCCTTGTCGTTCTCTGACGGTTCTCCAGCCTTGGTTTCGAGCGGGTCGTTCTCAAGGTCGAAGAAAAGGGTTTTCTTCGCTTCCGGGTAGTGGATCAGTTTCTTGCTGCCGATGGTGACGCTGCGTTGCTTGTCAAGATAGGCCCCGTAGACGGCGTCGAGGCCCTTGGCTTCACCGCGGACAAGGGGAAGGACGCTTTGGAAATCGACGTGAGCCGGTTTCTCCATGCCGGCGATCTCAAAGCTCGTGGCCATGACGTCCTGGAGGTAGATGGGTTCGTCGATCTTCTTTCCGGCGGGTATGCCCGGACCGGTAATGATCCACGGGACGCGGACGCTGTGGTCGAACATGTTTTGTTTGCCCATGAGGCTGTGGTGGCCGACGGCGAGCCCGTGGTCGGCGGTGAAGACGATGTAGGTTTTGTCGGCTTTTCCGGAATCCTCAAGAGCTTTCAGGATGCGGCCGATCTGGAAATCCATATGCGTTATGATCGCATAGTATTCCTGGCGATTGACCTTCACGGCATACTCAGTCCGTGGATAGGGTGCGAGTTTTTCGTCACGGAGCTTCTCCCCGGAGGCCATCTCTTCGGCGAACTCGTACTTCTCATAGAACGGCTGCGGTAGGGAGATATCTTCAAGCGGGTATTGATCGACGAATTTTTCGGGGGACTGTCGCGGATCATGGGGGGCGTTGAAGGCGATGTACATGAAGAACGGCGCGTCTTTTTCCTTCGCCATGTCGAGGTAATCCTTCGCGTCGTCGGCGACGATGGCGCTCCAATGACGACCGCCTTCCCAGAATCCTCCCATTTCCTTGTCCCAGGGGAGCCAGGTTTTGTCGTCGGGACCAAGCGGGCGGTTGTAGCCTTCGGGCATCGCCTTCGGCATGCCGGGACGCACATTGCGGGCGACCTTGAAGGACTGCTCGGCGTCGGCGCGGATGTGCCACTTGCCGGTGAAGTAAGTGTCGTAGCCACCCGCGGCGAGGAGCTGGGGCCACATCTTGTTCTGCTGGCGGTATTCCTTGTCGACATCCTTGTAGACTTTTTCCGCCTTCCAAAGGTTCAGCCCGGTCACGAGCATCGTGCGGCTCGCGATACACACAGCGCCGCTCCAACTGCCCTGGGTATAGGCGTGAGTGACGGTCGTGCCGCCCTTGACCAACTTGTCGAGATTCGGCGTCTTGATCTCGTCATTCCCCAGCGACGCGATGCAATTGTAGGCGTGATCGTCGGCGAAAATGAAGAGGAGGTTGGGCTTCTCGGCGGCGGCAAGCGGGCAGAGGAGCAGGGCGGAGAGGAAGAGGGCGGGGAGTTTCATGGTGAGCAATTTGAAAGGGAATGGATGGGGAACACGAATTATCACCAATGGACTGGAATGAGCACGAAATTTCTTGCCTCTCGCGGTCGTTCGTGTTGGAAGGAAT
>JBCDLR010000198.1:0-7659 GCA_038745205.1 Verrucomicrobiota bacterium | reverse complement strand
TGATTAAATTATAAATTTAATCATGCCTGCTTCCCGTTCGGATTCCATTTCCTCCCAGCTTTTTGCCGCCGCTCGCGAGCGCATTCCGGGCGGGGTGAACTCGCCGGTGCGGGCCTTCCGCAATGTTGATAGTGAGCCGTTCTTTGTCCGTCGGGCGAAGGGTTGCCGGATTTGGGATGTCGATGGGAAGGAGATGATCGATTACATCGGCACATGGGGACCGGCGATCCTTGGCCACGCGCCGCAGGTGGTCATCGAGGCGGTGCACAATGCCGCGAAGGAGGGCGTGAGTTTCGGCATTCCCAATCCTTACGAGGTGGAGATGGCGAAGACGATCTGCGAATGGGTGCCGTCGATTGAAAAAGTGCGGATGGTGAACAGCGGGACGGAGGCGACGATGTCGGCGGTGCGCCTCGCGCGGGGATTTACGGGACGGAAAAAGATCATCAAGTTTGAAGGTTGTTATCACGGGCACGTGGATTCCCTCCTGGTTGCCGCGGGAAGTGGCGCCCTGACGTTTGGTGAACCGGATAGTGCCGGTGTCCCGGAGGAGTTTGCCGCGTTGACGATGACGCTTCCTTTCAACGATCGGGAAGCGGTGGAGGCGGCCTTCAAGGCGTGTGGCGAGGAGATTGCGGCTATCATCCTTGAACCGATTCCCGCCAATGCGGGGCTGATTTTCCCCGGGGACGGCTATCTCGAGTTCCTTCGCGAGGTAACGACCAGGCACGGCGCGTTGCTCATCTTTGACGAAGTGATGACCGGATTCCGTCTTGCCAAAGGCGGGGTGCAGGAGCGGCTTGGGGTCACGCCGGACCTGACCGCGCTGGGGAAGGTGATTGGCGGCGGTTTGCCCGTCGGCGCCTTCGGCGGTCGTGCCGACATCATGGACAGGCTGGCACCGGATGGGCCGGTTTACCAAGCGGGTACGCTTTCCGGGAATCCTCTCGCCATGGCCGCCGGTCTCGCGCAACTCAAGGAAATGGAGAAGCAGGACGGATGGGAGCGCCTCGAAGAGACGGGGGCGCATTTTGCCAAGGGAATGCGTGAAGCCCTGGTGAAGGTGGGCCGGAACCTGACATTCCATCAAATCGGTTCCATGTTTTGCCTGTTCTTCACGGAGGAGCCCGTCACTGATCTCACCACGGCGATGGCTGTCGACAAGGAGGCCTTCAAGGGGTTCTTCCAACGCTGCCTCGACGCCGGTATCTACTTCGCACCTTCGCCGTATGAAACGGGCTTCCTTTGTCTGCAGCACACGGCGGCCGACGTCGATGACACGATGGGCGTCGTTGCAGAGGCCTTAGCGGCGTAGCTTTGTCGCCTTAAGAGGCTTTGCCTTCAAGACCGCGGGGCTTTCCAGCTTGGCGGCTTCCGCTTCCTCGCGGGTGATGAATCCCTCTTCCGCCATGCGCTCGAGCACGACGTCCCGTTCGGCGAGGGCACGGTCATAATTCTTCAGCGGGGAAAAGGCATTGGGGCCGCGGATGATACCGGCAAGCATGGCGGCTTCGGAGAGTGCCAGGTCACGCGAGGACTTCCCGAAGAAGGCGAGGCTCGCGCGCTCGACGCCATGCAGGTTGCCTCCGAAGTAGACCATGTTCGCGTAGACTTCGAAAATCTCCTCCTTGGTGAAGTCCCTTTCAATGCGCCTGGCGAGAAAGGCCTCGATGAGCTTGCGGTGAAGGGAGCGGTCGAGGGCGAGATCATCGAAGCTGTTGCGTGCGAGCTGCATCGTGATGGTGCTGGCGCCCTGGACAAGGCGGCGTTCCCTCGCATTGCGCAACATCGAGCGCGCAACGCCCCGAAAATCGACACCATGGTGCTCGTAGAACCGGAGATCTTCCCGCACGAGGAGGGCATTGACGAAGTGCGGCGACATTTCCTCGAGGGGAATGGCGAGGCGACGTGTCTCCCGTCCGTCGGGGGCGGTGTAGTTGACGGCATGGGCAACCTCCGCGTCGGCGAGGTGCTTTTCAATGACACCGAGATCGTACTGGCCCGCCATGAAAGAGTAGAATCCTAACGTGATACCGCCGACGATCAGTCCTGCGCCGATCACGTAGGCGACGCCCCGAAGCAGGCCCCGGAACATCCTTTCCGGAAGTCCCTGCCGCCGGCGCGCCGGCTTCCTGCGTGGACGGTCCGCTCTGGAAGCAGAACGGACTCCGGCGGCGGTGACGCGAGGGCGAGGGCTCGTGGCAGTGGGCATGCGAAACTTCGGAAACCTTAAACGAAAAGTCCTTCCGGTAAAACGATTGCTTGCCCCGGGATCTTGCAGCACGAGCATGGATCACGCTATGCCGGATGATTTGGAACCCACCGTGGAAGCGCTTGTCCAAGCTGCTTTGGCCGAAGATCTCGGCAAAGCAGGTGATCTCACATCGTTGTTTTTTGTCGATGCCGAAGAACGGAGCGAGGGGGTGATTGCGGCGCGTGAGCGTGGCGTTGCCGCCGGGATCGAAGTGGCATTGCGCGTTTTCGAAGTGGTCGATGCCGGCATCACGGCGAAGGCGCAGTGCTCGGACGGCACGGCACTGGAGCCCGGAACCGTTCTCATCCAGTTGGAAGGAGACTCGCAAAGCATTCTCACCGCGGAGCGCACGGCCTTGAATTTCCTTCAGCGACTCTCGGGCATTGCGACAGCGACGCGGGCGTATTGCGACCTCGTCGAGGGAACGAATGCCGTGATACTCGACACGCGGAAGACGATGCCCGGCTGGCGTTGGCTCGACAAGATGGCGGTGCGTGCCGGAGGCGGGCAAAATCACCGCATGGGGCTCTACGATCGCGTGATGTTGAAGGACAATCATCTCGCGGCTCTGGATTCAACGCAGATGCAGGCCGGGATCAATGCCTTCAAGGAGGAGCACCCGGAGATCGAGATCGAGATCGAAACCGACAATCTCGAGCAAGTGCAGCGGTTTCTTGAAATGAAGAACGTCGACTACCTCCTCCTCGACAACATGTCCCTTGACCAGTTGCGCGCGGCCGTGGAGATGAATAAGACCGAAACCAGGTTGGAAGCGAGTGGCGGGGTGAGTTTGCAGACCGTGCGGTCCATCGCGGAAACGGGCGTCGATTTCATTTCCGTCGGTGCGCTCACCCATTCGGTGAAGGCGCTCGACATCGGCCTCGATTTTTCATGAGGAGCGAGGGGAAGGAACTCGGTCTTGTGCGGAAGTTTGAGCGACTGGAGGAGGTCGATTCGACGAATTCCGAATTGCTCCGGCGCATCGAGCGCGAAGGGGCCGAATCCGCCCGAGGCATGCTCCTGCTCGCGGAGCATCAATCGGGGGGTCGTGGTCGACGCGAGCGGGTCTGGGAGTCAGATCACGGCGGGAATCTGCTTTGTTCCCTCGCCCTCGTGCCTCCATTCGAACGGGAATCCTGGGGATGGATCGCGCAGATTGCCGCCTTGGCCGTGAGTGACGCCCTGGTGAAGGCCGGGGCTCGTGACCTGAAGGTCAAGTGGCCGAACGACGTGATGATTTCCGGGCGGAAGGTGGCGGGGATTCTCGTGGAAAGTAGGGCGGGGAGTTCGGAAGCGATCGCCGTCATCGGTGTCGGCGTGAATGTGGCGTCGCATCCCGGGATCACGGCCGTTGAAGGGATGGCGTCGACGTCGTTGCGGCAGGAGGGACTGCCGGAGGCGGATGTCGAGGACTTGTGTGTCGACTACGTTCGGTCCCTCGAGAGTTGGTTGAATTCGGCGGAGAACGGTTTCGAGGAGTGCCGGCGCGAGTTGATGGCGCGGAGTTTCATCCTGGGACGGCAGGTTCGCGTGACGACGGATCGTGGTGAAATCGAAGGAACGGCGGTGGGATTGTCCGAATCGGGCGCGTTAATTTTGCGAGCGGAAGACGGAGAGCGAACGGTCTTGTCTGCGGAACGTTTGCGTGTGGTGGAACCGTAGCACAGACACTCTTGTCTGTGCGCGAAGTCGTGTGACTCACCACATCCTTGAGTTTGTCCCTATGCATTTCTCCAGCTGACACAGACAGGAGTGTCTGTGCTACTCGCGCGACTCGGTGGCGATCCGCACCGAGCGCTTCTTGTCCAGGCGGAGGACGGCTCCTTCCGGGAGTTCGACGTTTGCCCTGGGATCGCTCACCTTGTCTCCATTGATCTGAATGCTGCCCTGTTCAACGAGGCGTCGCAGGTCGCTGTTGGAGCGCTTGGAATCGAAGCATTGCGCGTAGGCCTCGCTTGCGATGGCGAGAATCCCGGTCGCCAAGGCGTCCGCGCTTGGAGAAAATCCGGGAAGATCGGCGGCGTCGAGGTCGCGCTTGCTGAATTGCGTTTCCCAGTTCTCGCGCGCCCTTACCGCCGCATCATCGTCGTGGTAGCGCGCCACGAGACGGGTCGAGAGTGGCTTCTTCGCCTCCATCGGGTGGGATGAAGCGTCGAGGTTCTCGCCGAGGAGAAGCGTGTAGTAGCGCGCCATCAGTTCGTCGGAAACGCTCATGAGCTTGCCGAACATCTCGCCCGGTTCATCGCTGACCCCGACGTAGTTCCCGTAGCTCTTGCTCATTTTTTTCACCCCGTCGAGGCCCTCGAGAAGCGGAACAGTGAGGACGACCTGGGGGCGCTGATCCATGGCCTTCTGCATGTCGCGGCCGACGAGAATGTTGAAGAGCTGGTCGGTGCCGCCGATCTCAACGTCGGCGCGCACTTCGACGGAATCCCACCCCTGCATGATGGGGTACTGAATCTCGTGGAGACGGACTTCCTCCTGCTTGTCGATGCGATTCCTGAAGTCCTCGCGCTGCAGCATCTGCTGCATGGTCACGCGGCTGTTGAGCTTGATGACATCGCTGAAGCTCATTTTTCCGAACCACTCGCCGTTGCATACGACCTCGGTCTTCTCCTTCTCGAGGATCTTGAAGGCCTGGTCCGTGTAAGTCTTCGCGTTTTCGAGGACTTCCTCGTGGCTGAGGTGCGGGCGTGTTGCCGAACGTCCCGTGGGGTCGCCGATCATGGCCGTGAAGTCACCGATGATGAGAACGACCTGGTGGCCGAGTTCCTGGAATTGCCGGAGCTTCTCGAGCGGGACGGTGTGGCCAAAGTGAATATCGGGCGCGGTGGGATCGACGCCCAGCTTCACCCGCAGCGGTTTGCCCTCCTTGAGGCGCTCGAGGAGTTCCTTCCCGGAAATGATCTGGGCCGTGCCCTTCGTGAGTAGTTCCAGCGCGGATTCGGGAGACATTCGTGTGTCCGTTCTAACGTCCTAACATTCCCTTCACTTCTTCCAGGCTAACCGACGGCGTGACCACGGATTCGGTGGTATCCGGATTTTCGGCGGCCCGCTCCCGGAGGGAAGCCGCCGTGACCGACTCGTTCGCGCGGCCGAGGAGAATGCGGTCGGCGGATTCCTCCTGGGCGGTGACGTACTCGTTTACCGGGAAGCGCTTGCTCCCGGACCGTTCCTCGAAATCGCCGACGTGGTAATACTCGTCGTTGCGTGGCTTCCAGTCTTTGGCGGCGAAACGGGCATTACGGTCCGGGAATTCCGGTGTGGAGAATTCCTTCGTTCCGCTCCACGTCTCTGGCTCGATCGACTTGGTGGCGAATGCCTTGTTGTTTTCGCCACTCTTCTTGCGCTCGCCGAAGAATCCGCGCTTCTCCACGTCTTTTGTTTCGAGGCTTGAGGTCGCGTAGTTGGAATCCATGGAGATGCTCTTGTTGAACATCCTGTCCACGTCGTCCTGCGTGCCACCCTCAGAATCCGCGATGTTTCCCTTCATGAAGCTTTTCTCGAACTTGGCCGACTCGGTGCTCTTGCGGATGGACCACTGCTCCTCGGTCTGGACACAACCGACGGTGCAAAGAGAGAGGCTTAGCAAAAAAAGGGTCCGCACCTTACGAGAGCACACCGTTGCCTCCCTTGTCAGTACGCGCCTCGGAAACGAGGTGGAGGGCCTCCTCGTAGCCACCGCCGAAATCAATGCGCGTGATCTGGCTGAGTCGGTAGTCGGTGGGCTCGTCGTCGAAGTAGGCATCGGGATCGATATAATACATCGTTAAGCTGTCGTGGGAAACGGTGTCGACGCGCCCGATGTAACAGGCGTCCGGCTCGTCCAGCTCAAGGTAGACGGTAACGAGGGGGACTTCGCGCTTCAGCGTGGCAAAGGCCATGCCGAGGTTCGTGAGATCGAGGTCGGGGGCGGCCGGCTTCACCAGTTTCCGCAAGTTCATCGCATTCTCGATGAAGTCCTGGTGCGGCGCCGGGCATTCGAAGGTCGTGATGTCCTCGACGCGCAGGATTTGAAATCCGTTGAAGCGGATCTCGGAGTCCACGAGTTGCAACATGACGAGTTCGTCACTGTGCCCCACGAGGTATCCAACCGAAGAACCCGCTTCGAGGTTCGCGCGGTCGATGCGGACGAGATTTCCGGATTCGAAAGCTTTCTGGATCATCGGCGATTGGACGGGATATCAATGATACCCATTCGATCCGACCATGGAAAGTGTCAAGACTCCTTGCCGCCAGCGACGACGCGCTTGAAAACGAAGGCGGCGATGGCTCCGCCGGCGAAAGTCGCCGTGAGGTAGATCCAAAGCTGGGACCACGCGAGGTGCTCCGAGCCGCAGAGCGCGATGGCGACCGCGGGATTGAATGCGGCGCCCGAAATGGTCCCCACGGTGTAGGCGCCGCCCGCGACAATGGCGGCGATGGCAAGGCCGTAAAATTGATTGCCCTGGAGCGCCCTCGCCGTGGCAACATTGAGAATGACCCACACGAGCCCGAAGGTGATAACGAGTTCGGCGATGAAAAGAGTCATCGGGTTCTCGAAGGTTGAGGTGATGACCGTTCCACCCGCAAGATGCCGGGCAAGGGCGATGCCCAGTCCGGCCCCGGAAAGTTCCGCGAGAAGGTAAGGAGCAACGTCGGACTTCTTGCAATCGCCCGTGATCATCATGGCAATGGTGACGGCCGGATTGTAGTGCGCGTTAGAGACATGCCCGCCCGCGTAAATCATGGCCATGAGAATCGCGGCCACGGCGATGGGGCCGAACTCCGCGGGGGCAAGACCGATGGCGAGAACGAGAAAGAACGTCCCGATGAACTCGACGACATACTTGGGCATGCCGTCCCCATACACATGCTAGGGCGATTCGGGAATCGTTTTTTCAAAGTCCGTTTTGTTCACCCAGCCGGCCTTTATTTCCTCACCGGCGGTGAAGCGCTCGTAGAATCCCTTCCCAGCCTTGCTGGCGTAGGGGTAATCGTCGAAGACCGCCCCCTTGCCGAGCATGCGTGGATCGTTTTGCCCACGCAATTCCTCCAGCATCAATTTATTCAACGCAGCCTTCGTCTCCTCATAGGCGGGATCATTTGCTAAGTTGCGCAAGCATTCCGGGTCGAGATCCACGTTGTACATTTCCTCCGCCGGTCGAAGCCCGAAACACAGTTGCCAGAAGCTCGCATCTTTCCCGTCTCGTCGCATTGTCAGGATTTCCGTCTTCGTTGCGCCACCGTCACAGTTGAGGTAACCGGTCAGGGGATGGCCGGAAGGCCAGCGGCCGGTCTCGAAGTTCTTCAGGTAGAGCATCCCGTTTTTCACGATGCCGCGCACGGGATAGCCGTTGTCGTCGGGACGCCCGATGTCGTGCCGCTCCTTGCCAATGAGGACGTGATCGCGATCGGGATTGGAG
>JBCDLR010000197.1:0-7668 GCA_038745205.1 Verrucomicrobiota bacterium | reverse complement strand
TCTCCATCAAGAAAGGCCGCGCGGGGAAGGACAAAGGCGGCCATCTCGACCACGCCAAAGACTTTCCACTCTTTGTTACCGGGAACGCGCCAGGTCACGAGCACACCGTCGGCAGGCCGGTTGCCGTCGCCGCCGAATTCGGCGTATCCGACGATGGCCAACTGGTCGCTGCCGATCAGGTCGGCTTGCAGGATGTCCGCCCTGCTGCTCGGCAATTCCTGGTCTGTCGGCGTGAATGGTCCCCAATCGAGCTCTTTCGCGAGGGGCGGATTGAGCCAGCCCTGTGAATCGAGAAACTGCGCCTGCTCCTTGGCGAATTCGACCCGGTTGTCGAGGCGCGTGCGGAACTCCGGATCGTGATGATTGATGTAAGTCACTGCAAAGCGCTCCATGAGTCTCGCTTGCTTCCAGGCTTCCATCTTGTGGAGACCGTGATCCCACATGGAGACCTGCAGGCCGACGAAGAACATGCCGCAGGCGATGGCGGCTTTGGTCCAGTCGCGCCGATGGAGCAACCACGCCACGACGACGATGAGGGCAATGCCGACGAACATCGAGGTGGAGATGTAACGCGGAAGAATGGCACGGTCGACACTGACCGTCGATCTCCCCAAGGCCTGCAGGACCCCGGTGCTCACGCTGTAACAGGCGAGCGCCATCCACGGCAGCAAGGCGTCCCATTCCTTCGGACGTTTCCAATAGAACAGGACCAGCGCGACGAAAGCGAGGAACGCGGCAAGGGTCCCATGGCCCCATTGAAGAGCGGCACTCCACGGATCGCTCAGGGAAACGCGCGCCCAGATATTGCCCAAAGAGACGATGAAGAATTCCACGAACCGTTCGCGCCCCTTTTCGTCGGCCAGAACATCCGTGCGATGCACCATTCCCGGCGGCGGTTCCCCCGGCTCTTGCCCGGAAGCGTGTGAGGCCTCGGAAGTGTTCACGTAATTCCACGTCATGTACGGGGTCACCACGCAGGCACAGGCGATTGCTATCCCCGTGGCGAAAAGCAGGCGCGTCCGCAAGTCGCCGGTCTTACGGAGAAGCAACCCAAGCAGGATCGCGACCGGCCAGACGATCAATCCGTGCCCGTAGCTCAAGCAACCCCCCACGCAACAGAGAAGCGCGATGACAAACTTCACTCGCGCGGAAAGACCGGAGGTCATCACTGCCACCAGCGCCGCGAGGAAAAAGAGCGGAAGCATGAAGGCGAGTTGCACCGCCCAAAGGAGGTTCTGATACTGCACCGGCGAAAAGAGGACGAGGTTCACGAGAAATCCGCATGCCGCCAACCAACGCCAGTCGGGGATCGTTTTCGCGAGCACATAAAAGAGACAGCCGCCCGTTAACAACAGGACCACGAATGTTGCCCAGATCTCCGCGCGCAGGTCGCCGCCCGTCATTTTGTTCAAGCCGAGAATGGCCAGCCGCGGAAGGAGAATCCGGTGATCGATGTGCGCGGACGCGAGATATTCCAAGTCCAGCGTTCCGTCGACGGAATGCTTCAGAAGTTTGCCGCGCTCCCAGTCGTCCCAGACAGGGATATTGACGGCGTTGTCATCCACCGCGAGTCCCGTCCACAGGGCGGGCGAAAAGGCGAACACAAACGTCAGCAGGATGAGCCACCGCTTGCGACGCGCCGCCCACGAAGTCGTCGCCGTCTTGGCTGTCTCAGTCTCGGGGGTCTCTGAGGGAGGGAGAGGAGCGGTCACAGGAATGAGCCGTAAAATGTTAAAAGGAATTTATGACTATTGAGAAATTTTGCAAACTTGAGAAAAGTCGTGAAAAAAATGTCAGTAATTTAAAATTTTAAACCGAAGGACCCATCCTTCCGTTGAACTCAATTCACCTCCAGTGCCCGCTGCGCCCGGCCGAACCAGCCGAGTCTCCCGTCGCGGCGGATTTCGAAGTCTTAGACTCGTTGAATGCTTTCACTTCACGATCAAACCAAGGGCTAATGGTGTGGCACCGAGGAGATTATGATTTTCGCTATCCCGAACTATTGGGAATTCTCAACCACCGCTCAAGTCCTGTTAAATCACTCTTCAATCCAATCCAAACGGCTCCACCGGCCTTTTCCCTGACTGCACTATTGGTCTGCTCACCTACATTCCTCGATGGCGCCGTCTAGATTCAATGCCTCGACGTGGGCGGGGAATACTGTTTGCACCGTCGGAGACATTTCGGGCAATAACCTGACCTTCTTCGCGAACACACCCCTTCCACAGCCTTCTTCTTCGTTGCTGATTATTTCCTTGTTAGGAGTTTTTGTTTGCCGCCGAAACAGGCGAGCGGTGTAAAGCCGCCTTTTTCGCGGTTGAGTTTTCGCCTCCAATCGATGGTGGTCTGCTTGATCGCCGTGAGTTGAGACCAGCAAGGTGCGGACGGAGTCAGTGTAACGTCTCGCGATGGATTCAATTTTCACGAAGCTTTTCGGCGTCGCCAATAGACGAAAGGCACGCAGACGAAATACATGACGATGCTATAGACCGCCGCGGGCACGGTGACAGGTGGTAGTGATTGGCCTTCGACGCCGGCCAAGATGCTGCCCACCGCGATGGCGAGGGTGCCGTTTTGCACGCCGGACTCGATCGAGATGGTGGTGGCATCTTTTCTCTCGAGGCCGATTGCCCTGGCGGAGGCCAGTCCGGCGCCGAGCATGAGGACGATGAGCAGGGCAGAGACTGGAGCAAGGGTGGCGAAGTTGCTTGAGAAAACAACCCAATTCTTGGCCACGGCCGCAAGGATGATTAGAACGAAAAGGACGAACGCGATTCGGGCGATCATGGGCGCAATTTTTTCGACGAGGTTGGGAGCGCGCGCCGTGAGTATCATGCCGATGGACACCGGCACGGCCGTGATGAGGAACATCGTGGCACCCAGTTGCGTAACATCGACCGCAGGCGCATCCGCGCCCATGAAGTGCCGCACCCCGAGTGCCACCAGAATCGGGACAGTGATAATTGAAAGCAGGCTGGTGATGGCGGTGAGCGAGATGGAGAGCGGCGTGTTTCCTTGCGCGACCTTCGTCAACATGTTGCTCGTCACACCACCGGGGCAAAGGGCAAGGATGAAGAGACCGAGCGCAAATTCCTTCGTCATTCCAAACACATCAATCAATCCGAAGGCCATCAACGGAAGCAGGACGACTTGATTCAGCAGTCCGGCCGCAAAGGCTTTCGGGAATTGAACAACCCGGGAAAAATCCGCCCTCCGTAGTCCCAACCCGAGGGAGAACATGATGAAGGCAAGAATCAGGGGAAGCGCGACTTTGACGATCACGGTGGGGGAACGTTGGCGGAAGGGATTTATCGTGACTGGCTACATGCTGTCAACGCGAATGCGGGAGACGTTCCTTTCTTCCACTACCGGAGGGCGGCGTGGCGGCGGTGGAGCATCCAGCCGAAATAGAGGGCGGCGGTGACGGCCACACCGGCGCCGAGGCTGATGCCGTGTTCCATCCATCCCACCAGGAGGGTGGTTGAAGTCACTTCCAAGGCGATGAGGCAGAGAAGGGCGATGACAATCGCATCGCGCGGGGCGCGGGCCGCGACCCAGGCGCCGAGCGGGGCGCCGCAGGCCACGACGGGCACACTCACCCACCAGTAGGGCAAGGCCGCGGTGACGGTGGTATGACCGCCGAGGACGAGCGCGAGGGACCCAAGACCGGAGATGATTGCCATGGTGACGACGGTGGTGGGGATGGCGTGCCGTTCGTGAAGTCCAAAGGCGAGGGTGAGCCCCATGAAGAGGAGGAGGTCGACACCGGAGCCGACCTGGCTGGCGACGTAGCCACCCACGAAACCGAGCACGGCCAGGTGCCACGTCCCGCGCCGTTGAGGATCGAGTTCGGCGGTGTGCGGACACGGGGACCAACGGATGATCCAATGGGAAATGATGACCGCGAGGCCGAAGACCGCCATGACCACGGTAAAGAGGAGGCGGGGAAAGGGGGCAGGTGCAGGCAGCCAGGCCAGTCCGAGGAGCAGGCCGGGAATGCCCCCGATGAGTCCCAGCCGGATGGCGCGCCATGCCACCGGGATTCCGCGACTGAGGATGAAAAGGGTGGCCATGCCCATCCCGACCGTCTGGATGAGCAGGCTGAAGGTGCGGGCGACTTCGGATTCGATTTGGAGGCCTTTCGTGAAAACCGGAAAGGCCACCACCCCGCCCCCGGCCGGGGTCGAGCCGGCCACGAAAGATCCCCCCACCATCGTGACGGCGGCGGGCCAACTTTCTTCAAAGAATTGCCAGCGGTCCCCCGCCTGCATCGCGACAGCCCATATGACCACGAGGAGAGCGAGCGCGGCGGGGTAGATCCAACGACGGGGAGTTTTCGTGGGAGACGTCATTCCGGAGGTCGGAGTGTCGGATATAATGGAGGTTCGGGCATTAACGTTCTTTCGGCTCCCACGTCCCTCCGGCCGCAATAATCTTTCACGAAGCCCCGGCAGGATCTCCGCGGGAGAAAAGTTTGCGCTTCGTCGACTCCCCACAACGCGCGCCCCTTGAATCCACCCGAATCCTCGCGATTCACCCTATTCCGCCCAAGTTCGCGGAATCCGTTGATGGTTCCGAACAGAAGAGCCGAACTTGTCGGCGCGGGGGATGTTCCCGCAGGGAAAAACAAGGCGCGGCCCAGCGTCGTCATAGTCCAGTGCAAAACGGGCATATTGTGCGCTGGACTTCGAGCTTACCGGTGCCATCAATGCTTTGACAAGGCGTGATAGTTCCACTTCACTAGCTTGAGATATTTGGGACGCCTAATGAAAAAGTCACCACTCATGAAATCACTCTTCAGCCTCCTCCAGACCCCTTGGTCGCTCCGTTTTCTCTTCGCGTTTCTGGTGTGCTCACCAGCGGGGCTCCAAGGCGCCGCCTACATTCAATGCTTGCAAGTGGGCCCTGATGTCGTTTGCGTCGCCGGGGGCACCCTCGATTTGACGACGGTCACCATCGGAGGCCCGGGATCCGCTACCAGCGGTTTGAATCCCACAGTACCGATTAGTTCAAGTTATTTCATCATTGGCGCGAGCGGCACGAACTCCTTCGTCACGGGGCTTCCAAGTGCACCATCCGTCGGGCCCGGTTCTTCTTTTCTCGCTCTCGGCACCGCAACGGGGTCCGCTTTTGGTTGGGACTCTGTCACCCTGCGATTGCCCGCCGGAACCACGAACGGCATTCTTGATCTCGATCCGCTGAACATCACGGCCACATTCGCGGGAACCACTCTCGCCGCCCTGGGACTTTCGGACAATACCACGACGACCATTTACACGGACATCGGAGGTATTACCGGGAATAACGTAACGTTGTTTGCCAACACGCCTATTCCTGAACCTTCTTCGACCTTGCTCATCGGTTCGTTGCTGACGGTTTTTGTTTGCCGCCGTTCCCGACGGTCCATCTAGGTAGAGAGACTGGGGGCGGACGAAGCGGGCGCGCCCTCACAAACCGACATTGATTACCCGAGAATTCAAGGAAGGCCCCACGGGTGGCAGGAAGCGGGCGGACATGGAATCGAAATGGATGGTGGCGGCGGATTGGTCGACGTTGATGGCGAAAATGCGCAGGCTGGCAGTTCCGGCAGGGGCAACGGCCCGGACTTGGGTGAAGTGCCAGATGATGGGGGCGCTGGACTTCGGTGAGCATCGGGAGGGCATCCGCGCCCGGGGACGCCGTGTTGTTCAGTTGACCGAGGCTCACTGACGCGGGGTCCAACTCATTTCCCTCGGCGGCCCGGAAGACCAGCTTGGACAGCCCAGCGGTGTCGTTGGCGGGGAACGTGGTGGCGGTCGATGTTGTCTGACAGAACGCACTACTACCGACTCCAATGGCGGATTCGCTCGCATCCATCCAGTCGATGGAAGCCTCCACGTACTGTCCCTGCCAGCTCATCCATTTCCGGCACATGGGGAGGAAGGCCGTTGAGCAGTCCAGCGGATAGCATTGGTGGTCGGCGTCGAATGGAGCGCCATGATCCCCGGCTGGCGCATATGCAGATCGCTGCCGCGTAGGAAGAGGGCATCGATCCCCGGGATGGATGAAAGCAAAGCCAGGTGGGGACGCGGACGTGGGATCTTTTGCCTGTCGCAGCTCCCCGGCCACCGCTACGGTGGGAAACAATGATTGCTCAGGGATCGCCGATTGAGGGATCCATTCCCTTGCGATGAAAGCCACGACCACCCTTGCCTCCATGCGCACCCCCGACGGGGAGTTGTTGGCGCTTCACCGGCACGACGGCGAGTATTTCATGAAGATCGGAGCGACGCAGTTGATGAGCACGGTCGCAAGCTTTTCGGAGCAACAGATGGCGGAAGTCGCCTGCGCGAAGCTCGGAGCGAAGCCCCGGTTGAGGGTGCTTATCGGCGGACTGGGGTTCGGGTTCACCTTGCGACGGGTGCTCGAGCTTGTCCCGGACGATGCAACGGTCGTGGTCGCGGAATTGCTTCCGGAAGTGGTCGAGTGGAACCGCGAGCACCTGCAGAAAGTAAACGGGGGGCTCATGGAGGATCCTCGGGTCGAGATCAGGTTGGGCGATGTGTTCGAATTGATTCGCGATTGCGGGAGTGACGGCTACGACGCGATTCTGCTCGACGTCGACAACAGTCCCGCGCCGCTGGTTCAGAAAGGGAACGCCCGGCTCTACGCACGGCGCGGGATGAAACTGACGAGGAACGCGCTCAATGCAGGTGGAAGGGTGGTTTACTGGTCAGCACACCGGGACAAGGGATTTCACCGTGGCCTCGAAATGGAGTATGGGCAGGTCTCGAGCTTGGGAGCAAAAGCCTACGCCATGGCCAAGCGCTTCAGTCACACCTTGTTCGTAGCCGACAGGGATTGAAGGGCCGAAGCAGAGACACGGCCTCTCACCTCGCCTGGCTCACCTCGTCTCGAGACAGGCGATGCCCTCAGGAGTGATACGGTATTTCAGTGTCATGAATCCCTCAAAAACCGGAACGCTTTCAACAAACCCCTTCTGAGCGAGGAAGGTGAGGGCCTTGCCATTGACATTCGGGGTATCTCGGGAAATCTCGACACATCCGTCGAATTCCCCGAAGCAATACCAGACTTCGGGTTTCATGAAGTCGAGCATCGCCATGCGATTTTCAGCCAATTACTGTCGGCGATGGTCATGTTGGCGGGGCATTGGAAGCAATCTACTTGGGAAAACGTGATCACAAAGCTCTCGTTCCCGAACGAGGCGGATTTTAAGGAATCCCCAAGCTATTTGACGAATCGACCTGACGAGCTGAAGCGTAGGATCTTTAGTCTCGAGGGCATCGGCCAGGGAGATCCAGCCGCGCCCCATGAGAAAGGAAAGCAACCGAAACACGATCGTTCGATGGAAGAAGATCGTTGCCGAGTTCCAGAGTCCGAATGTTTGGCGGGCCAGTTGGCAGCTCGTGAACACTCTGGGTGGCCTGACCCTGCTTTGGATCCTGATGTATTTTTCACTCCAAGTTTCGTGGTGGCTCACGATTCCCCTCGCCGTGCTGGCCGGAGGCTTTCTCGTCCGTGTCTTCATCATCTTCCACGACTGCGGGCACGGGGCATTTTTCAAGTCCAAGCGCGCCAACGACTTCTGGGGATGCCTCACCGGGATCCTCGTCTTCACGCCCTACTACCACTGGCGCTGGGAACACTCGATTCATCACAGTACGAATG
>JBCDLR010000196.1:0-7689 GCA_038745205.1 Verrucomicrobiota bacterium | reverse complement strand
CGCGACCGACGAAAGCCATCTCGCCCCCGCCGCGGTTTTCCTGCATCGGGGTGCGGCCAAATTCGCCGCCCCAAATGACGAGGGTGTCTTCGAGGAGGCCGCGTTGCTGGAGGTCGGTCAAGAGCGCGGAAATCGGCTGGTCGACGGAGCGGCACTTGTCCTTGAAGCCTTCATTGAGCGCTTCGGTCTTCGAG
Organism: Verrucomicrobiota bacterium; assembly: GCA_038745205.1. GTDB lineage: Bacteria > Verrucomicrobiota > Verrucomicrobiia > Verrucomicrobiales > DEV007 > JBCCWV01. The sequence continues at coordinate 7,495 of JBCDLR010000196.1, read as the reverse complement.
GCGCCATGGGAGTCCCAGCCCCAGTCGTAGAGCTGGATGAAGCGCACACCGGACTCGGCGAGACGGCGGGCGAGGAGGCAATTGTTGGCGAACGACATCTTGCCCGGTTCGGCTCCGTACATCTCGAGAACGGCGGGCGACTCCGACTCGACGTCCATGACTTCAGGCACGGAGACCTGCATGCGGTAGGCCATCTCGTACTGCGCGATGCGGGTCAGCGTTTCGGGATCGCCGATGGTGGCGTGGGCGTCCTGGTTGATGGCGTTGATGGCCTTGATCGCCTGCCCTCGAAGCTCATGACTGACGCCGGCGGGGTTGGTCGTGTTGAGCACGGGTTCGCCGACCGACCGGCATTGCACGCCTTGATAAACGGACGGAAGATGGCCTGCGGCCCAGAGAGCATTGCCGCCGCGTGGGCGGCGACCCCCGGAGAGAAGAACCATGAAGCCGGGCAGGTTTTCGTTCTCGCTACCTAGCCCCCATGTCGCCCAAGAGCCCATGGAACCGTGTCCGAGAATGGCATGCCCGGTGTGCATCATGAGTTGGGCGGGACCGTGATTGAATTGATCGGTCTTCGTCGTGTGCACGAAGCACATGTCGTCGACGTGCTTCGTGAGGTGGGAGAATCGATCGGAAACGTAGGCGCCGGATTGGCCGTGTTGCTGGAAATCGAACTGCGGGCCGAGCATCTTCGGAACGCCCTGGATGAAGGCGAAGCGTTCGCCTTCGAGGAATTCCTGTGGGCATTCCTTTCCACTGTATTTGGCCAATTCGGGCCGGTAGTTGAAGAGATCGAGGGTCGACGGCGCGCCGACCATGTGAAGGAAAATGACGCGCTTGGCCTTGGGCGCGAACTGGATGGGATCGAGCTTGGCGCCCGCAGCAAGGGCTCCGGATCCCTGCAGACCCAACCACAGTCCGCCGAGTCCGGTCATGCCATCGCGGAGGAAATGGCGACGTGTCTGCTGTTCCAGACGGCGGCGGGCTTCTTCCTGCCAAAGTGTGTGCAGTTTCATGGCGACTTAGCGGGTGAGGAATTCGTCGAGATTCAGGATGACGTTGCAGAGCATGATGTTCGCGGCCTCGGCAGGGGTGGCGGAAAGCTTCTCTGCCAGTTCGGGATTCTCACGATAGGTTTTGAGGAAGTTCGCGTGCGCTTCGACGAGTTTGCGGAGCGCGGAGTCTTCCGGCAGGCTCGTCGTGGCTTCGAAATAGATCGAGCGAATGCGGTCCGCCTGTCGTCCAGGCTTGGATTCAAGGCGCAGGGCAAGCGCTTGGGCGGCTTCGAAGTAAGCCTCGTCGTTCATCGTGAGCAGGGCCTGAAGCGGGGTATTGCTGACGGCTCGACGCTGTTCGCAAAATTCGCGGGAAGGGGCGTCGAAGATGGCCATGGCCGGGAAGGGAATCTCGCGCTTGGTGTAGGTGTAGACCATGCGGCGGTAGCGGTTGGTGTCGCCGGCGGCCGGAGTTTTCCATTTGTCACCCCCGACGAACGGCTTCCACACTCCATCGGGAATTGGAGGATGGGAAACACCGCCGAAGCGATTGTCGCTCAGGAGACCTGCCACTTGAAGGGTGGCGTCGCGCACCATCTCGGAGGTCATGCGCTGGCGGGGACCGTAGGAGAGGTAGCGGTTGCGTGGATCTTTCTGCCGCTGTGCGGCGGTGGTGCTGGACGCGCGGCGATACGCATCAGAGAGGGCGATTTCCCGGAGCAGGGACTTCGTGCTCCAGCCGTGCTCGTGCACGAAACGGTCCGCGAGGTGGTCGAGAAGGTGGGGATGGGTGGGACGCATGCCGGCCGCGCCAAAATCCTCCAGAGTTTCGACGAGCCCCAGTCCGAACAACTGGTGCCATAGGCGGTTTGTCCAAACACGGGCAGTGAGAGGGTTGTCACCGGAGACGAGCCAATACGCGAAGTCGAGACGCGTCGGGTTCTCCGTGCTTAGAGGGGGGAGACTGTCGGGAATCCCCGGCTGGATGACCGCGCCACGAGTGAGCCAGTTGCCGCGCTCGAAGATTCGCGTTTCGCGATGCAGCCTTGGCTCGCGTTCAGCCATGACAAGCGTGCGCGGCCCCTTGGTTGACTCCAATCGCCGTCGATAAGACTTGGCTTGCTGGATAAATTGATTTCGCTCGGTATCGACGGCTGCAGTGGGCCAGGTATCGTCTTCGGTGAAGTGGAACTGGAAGCGGCGGACGACGAGGGGGACGCTGTTGGAGTTGCCGCGCCGGGTCGTGTGGGTCAGCGTGAGTTGAAATCGGTCACCGGATGCCACGTCAATGGGTTCGTCGAAAACGAGGACGGTCCAATGCGGATGGAAAAACTTCGAGGGAACTTCCCAACCGGAGTTGCTCCGGGCGTCGAGCAGCGCATCCGCGGTCGGCGTGTCACGGCGCGAGGTGTAGACGATGCGGGAACGGACCGTTTTCAGGATACCGTCCGCGGATTCCTGGCGCAGTCGGACGTTCTTCAGGGAAAAACTGGCCTCGGCTTGGTGGCGTGCCGCCTTGATGTTCTCGGGAAGGATGGTCAAGCGCATCGCGGAGAGGGACTTGCCGGGTGCGAGGGTGAATTCGACCTCGTGCACGGCGGAGTTCTTCGGCGTTCCGGTCGCAAGGAAATCGGGCTCTCCCTCTTTCGTCCGGCGAAGCTTCGCGACCATGGAACTTCCGGAGGTACGGAAGTCACGGACTTGCGGCGCGATCCATTCCGACTCCCGATTCCACCGGTGGGTTTCGTCTTGTAGTTCTGTGAGGATTCTCTCCAGTTCCCGGTAGATCTCCAGAAGCTCGGCCTGCTTCGCGGCGTCGTCAGGGACGCGGATGGCGGTGTCATGCGTGCCGAGGTCCGCGTCGACCGTGTTGTTGAAGAGGGCCATCGTCTTGTAGTAGTCCGTCTGCAGGATGGGGTCGTAGGGATGGCTGTGGCATTGCGCGCACTCCATGGAAAGGCCTTGCCAAACGTTGTAGGTGGTCGCGACGCGGTCCATGACGGCGTTGATGCGGAACTCCTCGTCGTCGGTCCCGCCCTCGCTGTTCTGTGCGGTCAGGCGATGGAAGCCGGTGGCGACGAGGTCGTCGAACTCGAAGTCCTCGAGGAGATCGCCGGCGAGTTGCTTCACCGTGAAATCCGTGAAGGGCATGTCGTTTTCGAAGGCGCGGATGACCCAGTTGCGGTAGGGATAGATTTCGCGGGCATGGTCCTGTCCGAGACCTTCCGAGTCTGCGTAACGCGCGAGGTCAAGCCAGACCGATGCCCAGCGTTCGCCGAAGGCGGGCGCCTTGAGAAGCCGATCGACGACTCTCTCGCAGGCGTCTGCGGAGGTGTCGGCGAGGAAGGTGTCGATTTCCGCGCGCGTGGGCAGGAGGCCGACCAAATCGAGGGTAACGCGGCGGAGCCACTCTTCCCTCGGCGCTTCGGGCGACGGGGAGAGGTCGTGGTCAGGCCATTTCTCTTCGATGAAGTCATCGATGTCGCGTGCGGTGGATTCCTCCACCGGCGTGAACGACCAATGCCCGGACCACTCCGCGCCTTCTGCGATCCATTGACGAAGCATTTCGACTTCCTCCTTTGAAAGGGGCGGGCCGTGTTCTGGTTTTGGCATGATGTCGTCGTCGTCCGGCGGGAGCGTCACGCGGTAGAGGAGTTCGGATTCGTTGGGATTGCCGGGAACGATGGCGCGGAGTCCAGACTTCCCTTCGGCGAGGGCTTTTTCGCGGTAGATGAAGTTGATGCCCCCCGCGTCTTTCACGCCTCCGTGGCAGGCGGCGCAGTGCTTCACAAAGATGGGATTGATCTGCTCCGCAAAGTCGATGGTGGCTTTGACGGACGATGCCGAAAAGGAGAAGAGAATCGCGAGCGCCCATCCGGTTCGGAGGAGCAAGACGGCTGTGGATCCGGGGTTCAACGGGATGCTTCGGGGGTGGAATCGAACGGGGAGACTACTTCAGAAATGGCGAAAAGGGAGCGGGACTCAACGGAGAAACGGGGGAAACTGAGGTTCGATACCGTTTGTTCCGTTTCATTCTTTGCATAGCTGCGGCGGTCGGTTCGTCGTGAGTGCATGCGCTGGGCACGTCTTTCCCCGTTTTCGGTGTTTTTCGTCGGTTTCCTCCTGACTTCGGCGGCTCATGCGTCGCCAGTGATCCAATCGGTCCGTATCAATTTCGTCACAGGGGACGACGACCTGAGGGGTGACAGCGGACTGGCTTTCAAGTTCTGGCTCGATGATTTCGAGGCTACGGCGTCGAGAAGACTGATCTACCCGTACGCGCCGAGTGCCTTTGGGGCTCCGAACACCACTCGCTGGGGAAGCCACAGCATCCGGGAAGTAAACGTCCCTGTGGGTGCGTGGTCGCTGGACCGGTTGCGGGCCGTGGGAATCGAGCACGTCCGGGACGATTCCAATGACGAATGGGACATGGCGGGCATCGTCGTCGTGGGCCTCACCGCAACCGGCGACGAGTTTGTCTTGTTCGCGGACATGGAACTCGACTTTCGGTTTCGTGGATTCACTCTCGGTCGCACGACGGATTGGAAATCGTCGGCCATTCGCTACCGCGGCACGACGCCGTTGAGTGATGAATTCAATGCGCTCAATATCCAGTTGAAGACCGGTGATGACGACTTGCGCCGTGGAAGCCGGGTGTTTGTCCGCATTCATTTCGCGGACGCGTCCATCGTCGAGGTGCCGCTGGTCGACCCCGACAATCCGGACGAGGAGTGGAGCAACCATGAGGGGAAAAACGTCTCGGTGGCCCTGCCCGGCACCTATCGCTACTCACAGGTTCGCTGGGTGAAGGTGAGGATGGAAGGGGACAACGCGGGTGGCATGTTTCGGGACGATTGGGATGTCGATGCGATGTGGGTGGACGGGTTCCGCACGATGTCGATCTATGAGAGAGTTCTCCGCCTGCCGCCGAACGATCGGCGTCCCATTGCAGCAAACACGGCCATTCCGGGTGGACACCTCAAGTACGATGACGACGCCAACGTGCGTTGGGACGGGCGTTTGGGCTTGGCATCGGCGTATGTGTATCCCATCAAGTTCACGGTTGAGACCGGGGGCGACGACCTGAGAGACAAGAGCCAGGTCTTTTTTCAGTTCCACCAGGACAACGGAACCTTCTACGAGATCACCGTGAATCCCTTCACCGGTGGTGAAAAGTGGGACAGCGACACGACAAACGAGCGCACATTCAACTCCCTCCCATTCCACCTTCTGCGCGAACCTTTCCGGGGACACCGGCTTCGTTTCGTGGGATCTCAGTTTGGCAATGAGTCTCCGCTCGCGGCGCAGATAGACGAGTGGACGTTTGCGGGGCTCGAGATAGAACAGTACGGAACCATCCTTTTCAGTGACCTGAGTGACAGTCGTCACTTCCGCGAAAGTGGTAGCTACTGGCTGGGGGGGCTTGGAAGCAGCAGCGCACCCTTGACGGAGCACGAGGGGATGCGGTACGCAACGACGATGTGGGCGGAGATTCCGCCGATTCGCGACCTCATCGTGATCCCGCATTTCAATTCGGGAAATGCCTTTGAGGAATCGAGTTATCCCGAGTGGCGGCAGGCGTTTCGCACTCGCAAATCCGAAGACTTCCAGTTCGTGAACGAACCGAACGAAGACAAGAACAGCGGGCAGGATGGCAATGACGACGAAGATGCCGGTGAAAGCGAAAACCTGTTCCGACGCTACGCTTTTGCTCTGGAGGAGGGTGAGCGGCCTGAGATTTATCTCAACCGCCTCGCCCCCGATCCTGATACCGGCGAGTCTCGTCTCGCGCTGACATACAAACGGACGCTCGCCGCCGGCGATGTCCATTTTCGCGTGCTCTGCTCAGGATCCATGGGCCTCTGGACCATCCACGAACCCGACGCGGAAGAGGTGCGTGTCCTTCCCGATGCCATTAACGGGGTTGAATGGTGCCAGGTTCTGATACGCGGTGAGGCGGCCGTGCAGGGCTGCCAGTTCTTCTCCGTGGATGCGAGCGAGATCTGAGGGTTGGGGCGTCACGCTTTCATGATACGCATGACCGCCGCCGCGGTGGCGGCAATGGAAGCGAGAAACGGGACATAAAATCCCAGGAGTGTCCATCCCGCTTTCACCTTCACGAGCTCGTTTTCGATAGACTGCGTCTCCGGGCTCTGCAGCATGAGGATGAGCATGCAAAGCGCCGCGATGCCCGCGGATCCCGCCAGGGCCAGAGGAATCCACGCGTCTTTTCGGGAAGTGATTTTCTGCCAGACGAAGACTCCAATTCCAGCGATTCCTCCGAGAAGCGCCAGCGGGCCCCACGGGCCGAGGTCGGTCAGGGAGTAGCTGCCTGAAAAATCGATAAAGGATCCCGAGGACGAATACTTCCACGCTTTGAAAACGATCGTGAACAGGACCATCGCGATGAGCGATCCGAGGTAAACCTGCGACTGCAGGTCAAATGTCTTGAATGCCTTCGCGGCGCTGGTGGCGGCTACCTTGGCCTGGGCCGCGGCTTTCTCGGCGGCTTCCTTGGCGGCCGCGGCGGATTCGTCTTTGTTTTTGGAATCGGTGTTTTCTTCCATGATGGAGGGCGTTTTTGGGAGGTTAACGAACTGAAGGCGTGGCGGTCACGAAAAAAAGGAAGCGAATTGGGCGTTGTTCTTTGGGTGACATGGGGTTTTCGTTCGTCGGTCGATGTGTAGAACCCCCTCAAGACGATGAGAAAACTGGATTTTCGGCTGCGCCAGCTGGCGGTTGTGGCGGTGTCCGCCGGGCTTTGGGCGTTCGGATTTCCGGTCTTGGCCTTGATTCTGGGCATCGCGATTCCGGGTTACTATCTCATGCTGGCGTTTTCGAATACGGTGGAAAACCGTGGCTCGCCGGACGTGCCGGTGGAGGCGAAGCGCTTCCACGATTCGCTGTTCATTGCCGATTTGCACACCGACGCGGGGCTTTGGCGCCGGGACTTTCATCGCCGGAGCCGGTGGTGTCATCTCGACCTGCCGCGATTGCAGGAGGGCGGGGTGGGATTGTTCATGTGTGCGATGCCTACCCGTCGATCCGCTCATCGGAAGCTCTCGTGGTTCCCCGGCGCGGACATCCTGATGTGGAATCAATTGCTGCAGTTGAACCCGGTTCCGACCGTTTATTGTGCGAAGAGCCGGGCCCGCCTCCAGAGGCTCCACATGGAGAATTGGATCAAGGCCTCCGAGGGTGCGCTCATTGGTATTCGGACCCAGGAGGACCTGCTCCGACTCGAGGAACGACGGTCGGCCGGAGAAGGAGTCCGGGGAGTGATGTTCGCTATTGAAGGAGCGCATAGTGTGACTTCAGAAGAAGATCTCGTCGAACTCGCGGAGGCGGGGGTAAGGACGATCGGGCTTGTTCATTTCAATGACAATCGCTACGGGTCTTCGGCCCATGGAAACGTGCAAGGCGGTCTTACACGGGAAGGTCGGGAATTCGTAAAGCGTTTGGACGAAATGGGAGTCGTCCTCGACCTCGCCCATGCGGCG
>JBCDLR010000195.1:0-7750 GCA_038745205.1 Verrucomicrobiota bacterium | reverse complement strand
GGTGAGAAGGTCGCGGAATCCCTCCCCGGGGCCGCGGAATTCCGGAGCGTCGTCCGCACTCCACCCCAGCTCGCAGGCCTGCTCGGGGTCAAGGTTAATGAGAATGAGTAACGCGCTGCCGCCCTCTGCGTCGCGGCGAATCATGGCGATGCCATTCCCGTCGCCAACGGTGACGAGCTGCTGAACGCCGCCCTTTTGAAAAGCGGGGTGGGTCTGAAGCAGGGCGTTGAGACGCGCGATCTCCGCCACCTGATTCCGCGACGCAGAGGGCGGCAGCGCGTTACTCATTCTCATTAACCTTGACCCCGAGCAGGCCTGCGAGCTGGGGTGGAGTGCGGACGACGCTCCGGAATTCCGCGGCCCCGGGGAGGGATTCCGCGACCTTCTCACCGGGCGTGAAATAGCTTGGGAATCCTCGGAATCAGGAGGGCAACTAACTCTGGAACCGGCTTCGGTTCACGCGATTTCAGGGTCGAACGAGCTGGAGTCGTCCGGGAGAACGGGAGAAGCCGCCCTGGCCTCCCGACAACGCTTGAAGGCGCTGGCCTCAGAACTCGGCCTCGACACGGAAGACGAGGAATTGGATCAATTTCACGCCGACCCCGTGGCCTGTCTCGAAGCGGCCGCCAACGGCGACTACCCGCATGTTTCCCGGTGGATCTGGCCCCGCGACTTGAAGCGCGTGGCCTTGCTCCCTCCCGGTCACGCCCTCGTAATCATGGCGCCCCATCCCTTCCGTCTCCGACTGGAAGCGGAGTCTGGACGAACGATCGCGGCGGAACAAAGCCACGCATTTCGCTTGGACAAGCATTTCACGATCCTTCGCCGGGAAGACATCGAGCCCGGCACCCTGAAACTCCATCTCACCCTCTTTCCCGAAGAGGAAAAGGCGGTGCGCACCTGCGCCGAGCTTCGCGCCCTTTCGAAGTTTGACGCATATGCCCCGGTTGCCTTGACGCTGGACCGCGCCCAAGCCGCGGCGGACAACAGCCACTCCCTTTGCACGAACGGTCGGGGCGCGATGGCTCAGGTGCGGGCCCGCTTCGGCGAGGTCCGAAGCCAGTACGACTGCCTTCTCGGTGTCAACCTCGACCCGAACGTCCCCGTTGACCGCAAGGTGATGTTCACGCGTTGCCGTGCGTGGATCTCCTGGCGCGGACGTTCCCATGCCGTCAATATCGATACCCTTGAGAAGTTCTCGGCACGGCCCTCCGGAGGAGCGACCTGGGATTTTCTGGTCCCGTTGGGAGGACAGTATGAGGTCAAGCTCCGCGTCCGTCTCGACATGAAACCGGATACCAACGCCATCGACTTGCGATTCGTTCGCCAGGACGAAGATGGCGGCCCAAAGTCAGTGAAGCTGATCGTTCGTCCCGACGTCGAGGACCGCGACAACCATCACAAGACCGGCGTTTGGGACGCGAGTTCGCAAACAGTAAAGCGTGGTTTCCGCTTTCCCGCCGGCAGCTCCCATCCCGTCGAGATTTGCTCGTCCCGCGGAGAATTCATCGAAGAACCCGAGTGGTTGAAGGACATTCACCACCCGGCGGAAGGCGAGCGCGGCCTCGACGACCACTCCAACCTCTTCAGCCCCGGCTACTTCGAGGCGCCGCTGGCTCCCTGGAAATCAGTCACGCTCAAGGCGAGGATCCCCGGTGAGAAGCGCGCACCCAAGCGGAAATCACGCGGGCCGAAAAAGGCCACCCTCGGCGAATTGGCGCGGCTGCGTCTCGACGACTTCATCGTGGCGCGCGACGACTCCCTCACCGTGATCGCCGGCTATCCGTGGTTCCTCGACTGGGGTCGCGACACGCTCATCTTCCTTCGTGGCGTCATCGCGGCGGGCCGCTTCGACGATGCCATTCGAATCCTCGAAACCTTTGCCCGTTTTGAGGATCGCGGAACCCTGCCCAACATGATCCGCGGCGGCGATGCCTCGGACCGCGACACGAGCGACGCCCCTCTCTGGTTTATCGTCGCCTGCGCCGATCTCGCGGACGCTCACCCCCGGCGGGCACACCGGTTCCTGGAATCGGAGTGCAACGGCCGGACCGTCGTCGAGATCATCACTTCCATCGTCACGCACTACATGGAGGGCACGCCCAACGGGATTCGCATGGATCCTGAGAGCGGGCTCATCTACAGCCCGCCACATTTCACCTGGATGGACACGAACTATCCGCCGGGGACCCCCCGTGCCGGGTACCCGATCGAGATCCAGGCCATGTGGGTGGCGGCATTGAACTTCATGCACGATCTTGAGCCCGAAGGCCCGTGGAACCCGCTGGCGGAAAGGGCGTGCGAATCCATCTTGCGCCACTTCTCGTCCGGTGGTCGCGAATACCTCTCCGACTGCCTTCACGCATCGCCCGGAGAGTCGGCGGCAGAGGCCGTGGCCGACGACCACTTGCGCTCAAACCAACTGTTGGCCATCACCTTGAACGCGGTGACCGACAAGGAAATCGGAAGGAAGATCGTGCGTGCCTGTGAAGAGTTGCTCGTTCCGGGCGCCATCCGCAGCCTCGCCGACCGGCCGGTGCGGCACGCGCTGCCCTACAACAAGGACGGACACATCCTCAATGATCCCCACTGGCCCTACTGGGGACGTTACAGCGGGCCGGAGGACTACACCCGCAAGCCCGCCTATCACAACGGCACCGCTTGGACATGGACCTTTCCCTCGTACCCGGAAGCCCTCTACCTCGTGCACGGGTCGACGGCGGAAGAGTCCGCGCTCGCGGTCCTTGGAACGAGTGGGGAACTCTTCAAGGCGGGCAGCATTGGGCAAATCCCTGAGATCCTCGATGGCGACGCCCCCCATGCTCAAAAAGGATGCGGCGCTCAGGCATGGGGTGTTTCGGAACTGTACCGCGTGTTGAAATTGCTCCGCGGTTCCTGAGCGGTGCCGTTCGACTCACCCCTCTTTTTTCTTCCCCATCCGCTTGAGGAGAAAATCCAAAAGGAATCCGAGCGCCGTCCCGACAAACATCCAGAGGAGCGCATCGTCGAAGACCGTGATGCCCATTGTGAGTCCAACGAGCATCCCCGTCATGACGAAAGTATCCAGTCTTGACGCCTCCTGGCTACGCACCTTTTCACCGGGTTCGTCGTCGAGGACCGGCTCCGGCATCATCCAGGAAAGATACGCGATCGGCAACATCAGGACAAAGAAGAGAGCTCCGAAAAGGATAGCCAGCCAGTGATCGTCGACTACCGGCATCCAAAGGGAGGACGGATCCGCATCACGAGCCATGTCCGCACCAAGGACAAGATACATGAGGCCCGCCAAAACGAGCATGGATAGAATTTTGTAGGCGAAGGACTGGGCGCGTCGGCGCAAGTCCAGTTCCAGTTCATCGAGTCGGCAGTCCTTGTCCACGAATCGCAATATGTGCGGCAGGAACGCGACGCGTTGCACGTAGGACGGCAAAAGATAGAAGAAAGACAGTGCGGCCCCGGCGAGAAAAATGCCTCCGACGAACTCCAGGTGACGAGGCAAGACGATGAGCAAAACACCCCCAACCGGATATGCCAGCAACGCCGCCGTGGAAGCGATGCGCAAGCCGAGACGATTCGCATACAGTGCTTTCAGTTTTTCGGTAATGGCATTCATGTCGATTTCCTTTCTTGTTCTTCCTGACGGCGAGTGATCTCTGCAATCGAGGCGAATGGTTTTAGCGAAAACAGTCCCTCGAGCGGCACGTCAAAAAACGCCGCCAGCTTCAGGGCCAATTCCAGGGACGCGTTGAAGTCTCCCCGCTCGAGATAGCCGATGGTCTGAAAGTTCACCTCGACCGCCTTGGCGAGTTCCTTCCGCGAAAGCCCGCGCTCCGCCCGAAAAAGAGCAATTCGATTGTGGATCTCCGTGGCCATCTGTTAATAGAAGCTGATATAATGTTGTATATATACAACAAAAAATTGCACTTCAAATATAATACTTTGAAATTCAACCCGTTCAGAGCCACCGGGCGAGGCTCGCGGGAAGCGGTTCAATGGACGGAGGTCATCTCGACATCATCTTTCTCGTGCTAGTTTTCGGATGATGATTCGTTTCCTTCCGAGAATGACTATTCTCCTTCCGATTGGCGGGCTGATCGGAGGCCTCGGGCTCCAAGTCTCCTCGGCACACGAGTTTCACTTTGTCCAAGCGACGGCGGGATCCCCCGGTGGGACGACTCCCGATTGGAAATCCGCACCGCCCACCGTCCGCGCTTTCAAACCCTTGGCAAACACCGTGAATGTTCGGTGGGACGAGGAATTCGCCTACATCGAGGCCAACGCGTTCCCTGACCACGAGATGATGACCGGCATCACGGCCTGGAACCAGCAAGTGCCGCTGCCGCAGGATTACTCCGGTGACAACGCGTGGAGAATTCCCCTGAAACCGCAGCCCGCCGGGAATCGGGTCTCGGCGAAAGAGAGTTTGTTCAAAGGGGCGATCGCCGTGGCACTCAACGGCGTTCCCATCTTCAACCCCATCAAGCAGGACGGTCGCACCGACACCTTCCTTGCCGGTGAACTGGATGAATTCGGCGGTCACGCGGGACGCGCCGACGACTATCATTACCATATTGCGCCCTGGCATCTGCAGGAGGTTGTCGGCGACTCGGCGCCCATTGCCTTCGCTCTCGATGGCTACCCGCTCTTTGGAACGAAAGAAGCCGACGGTTCAGACGTCGATACGAAGTCGCTGGACGAGTTCAACGGTCACCAGCACGGGGATTCCCCCTATCATTACCACGCCTCAAGGGATTACCCCTACATCAACGGGGGCTTCCACGGCGAGGTCGAGCTTCGCGATGGACAAGTGGCCGTGCAGCCACGCGCGCAAGGCGTGCGCCCCTACACCCGCCCACTGCGCGGAGCGACAATCACCGGCTTTGAGCGAACTTCTGAACGAAGCTACACGCTTGCCTATGAAGTCGACGAGCGAGTCCATTACATCCGCGTTGAAACCCAGGATGACGGTGGAGCGAAGTTCAATTTCCTCGACCCGGACGGAGAAGCCGTGAGCGAGACTTATACCCGCCGACCGAACAAGGGCGCCCGCGAAGGTCGACCCAGAGGTGGCGAAGAGGGGAAACCGAGGCGAAAAGGCAAAGGTAAATCCAGAGACGAACGCCCTCCCCGGAGTTGAGCCACCATCGTAAACCGCCATGAAACCCCGAATCTCTTTTCTCTCGCAGGCCTCGCTTTCGCTGTCGGCACTTTTCCTGTTTGCGATTCATCTTCACGCCGCCGAGAAGCCCAACTTCATCCTTCTGCTTTCCGACGACCAGTCGTGGAATGGTCTCTCCGTCGCCATGCACCCCGACATCGCCTGGTCGAAAAGCAGCGCCTTCGACACGCCCAATCTGGAGAAGTTCGCGGCCCAAGGGATGCGTTTCAGCGCCGCCTACTCGCCCTCGGGGGTTTGTTCACCGACGCGGATCAGCCTGCAAACCGGCATCAGTCCCGGCCAACTCCGGTTCACCAAGGCGGCCCCCGTCGCGACGGCGCGGGACGGGCTGAAACTGATTCCGCCCGTCAGTCGCAAGCAAATCGACAACGACGAAACGACGATCCCGGAGCTTCTGAAAACCGTCGGTTACGCCACCGCACACTACGGAAAATGGCACCTCGGCAACGGCGGCCCGGAGGCGCATGGCTACGATGAAAGCGACGGCAACACGGGAAACGGCGATGCCTACGGCCACACCGACAACAACCCGGCGGACGTCTTCGGGATGGGCCAGCGTGCTTCCGCCTTCATGGAGAAATGCGATGCCGCCGGCTTGCCCTTCTTCGTGCAAATGGCCTACTACCCGCTGCATGCCCCGGAAAGTGCGTCCAAGGAGGCGGTCGATCACTTCCAGAGTAGAAACTCCCGGGTCAACCAACGCGCTCCCATCGCCTGGGACCTCGATCGTGGAGTAGGGTTCTTGCTGGAGGAGATCGAACGCCTCGGACTCGCCGAATCGACCTACATCATCTACATGGGCGACAACGGCGGTGGCGGAGGAGGCGACAAAGGCGCCCGACGGAGGGGCGGCGCCGCTGCATCAGGAAGCTTGAAGGGCGGCAAAGGATCATCCTGGGAAGGAGGCATCCGCGTGCCCTTCATTCTTCGCGGACCCGGCGTGCCCGCAAACAGCTGGTGCCATGACCGCGTCGTCGGCTTTGACCTGCTGCCGACGTTTTGCCAAATGGCCGGCGTCACCCGCCAACTCCCGGACAAGGTGGAAGGCGGCGATATCTCCCATCTATTCCATGGCGAGACAGGTCCCGTGCAGCGCCCTCGCGAGGAACTCGTTTTTCATTTCCCCCACTACCAGAACGGAGGACCCCACTCCGCAATTTTTCGCGGCGATGACAAACTCATCCGGTTCTTCGAGGACGACTCCATCAAGCTCTTTGATATCTCGAAAGACATTTCCGAAAGCACCGACCTCTCCTCCCGGGAACCTGAAAAAGCCCAGCAACTCAATGATCGCCTGACCGCCTACCTGGAGGAGGTCGATGCCGCTCTACCGCAGCCGAATCCCGATCACGTTCCCGGATCGGTTTACGTCGAGAAAAAGGGTGGCAAAGGGGGTGCAAAGGGTGGCGGAAAAGGAAAGGGGAAGGGCCGGAAAGGCGAGCGAAATTAGCCCGCCGACTTATATTCGCGGATGCCACTCATCGAGCTGGAAACGGAGATCCGCGCTCTTATCTCTCGGGTTTTTGAGCTCGCAAGAAGCATTGATGCTCACGCCGCCAGCACTTCCGAGAGCGGGGAACGGGCCGTGGCCAGTCGGACATCGGGATTGATCGAATTGGGTGAGGCCGTGACTTGGGAAGCGACACATTTTGGGGTGAAGCAACGCCTTTCCGTGGAGATTTCCGAGTTTCAACCACCTGTCCTGTTCAGGGACCGGATGATTTCGGGAGCGTTTGCTTCCATGGATCACATCCATCGCTTTGAGAAAACTCCGAACGGAACGTGTATGCGGGATGCATTCGCATTCGTCGCGCCTTTGGGCATCCTCGGACGCCTTGCGGAGAATCTTTTCCTCACGCGTTACATGCGGAAGTTTCTTTCCTCCCGAAACGGAATCTTAAAGCAGGTAGCCGAGTCCGATGAGTGGGTGCGCTACCTTCCGAACGAGAGCTAGAACGGCATCGGCAGCTGCAGGAACTCCATCCCTTTTCCCACACACGCCGCGCCCACTTGGAACACGCCGGCAAAAGCCACACCGATTTGCGCAGCGGCGGCTCCGGCGAGGGCAAACTGGCCGAGCGCGAGCGGGGAAACCGCGAGCTGACCGATGGAGGCGATCCCTCCAAAAGCGGCCTGACCGATGGCGATCCATCCCCGGGAAACCTGTCCAATCGCGATGACACCTTTCGCGAACTGACCGACGGCGATGAATCCGTGCGCGGCTTCCATGCGCCCCGTTTCGGGATTCCGTCCCATCTTGTACTGGTACCACGGAAGCCCGAAGACCCGGCGATGGCTCGTGTACTCGCGGTAGAGCCTGCCGTTGGCATACATGAATTCCCGCCATGTCCCCTTCGCCGTTTGCGTGACTTTGAATTCCGGTTTTTCCAGAAGGAGGTTTGTCGCCGTCATGGAGGCAAACTACGGAAAAGATCAGGGCCGGACAATTCCAATCGATTGCGCGGTTTGTAACCAGGCTTATCCGAACAAGTTCATTTGCGGCGACGCGCTTTCCGGCTTGGTTTCTTCACGCTTCGGCTTCCTTTTCTTGGTGGAAGAAGGCTTTGCGGC
>JBCDLR010000194.1:0-7829 GCA_038745205.1 Verrucomicrobiota bacterium | reverse complement strand
GGGGCTCCTCCATGTCCTCTGCAGCGTCTCATCCCGCGCCGCCGTCCTCCCCGGATTTCAGGACACC
Organism: Verrucomicrobiota bacterium; assembly: GCA_038745205.1. GTDB lineage: Bacteria > Verrucomicrobiota > Verrucomicrobiia > Verrucomicrobiales > DEV007 > JBCCWV01. The sequence continues at coordinate 7,762 of JBCDLR010000194.1, read as the reverse complement.
GTCTTCGCTAGTGGCTTCGACCAACCGGTAGGGATTGTCTTCGATGACAATGGCCGCGGCTATGTCTGGGAAAAGGGAGGTAAAGTCTGGATCGTTCACAACGGGACGAAGCATGCAGAACCGCTTCTCGACATCAGCGAAGAGGTCGGGAACTGGCGGGACTTCGGAATGCTGGGATTCGCCCTCGATCCCAACTTCCTTTCCAACGGCCGCATCTACTGCGGCTACCTCGTCGACCTCCATCATCTGAAGAACTTTGGATCGAGCAATTACGATCCTAACACGAACACTTACAACACGGCGACGATCAGCCGGGTGACGCGCTACACGGTGAACTCATTCAACGGCAACGCCACGGTGGACTACGAATCGCGAAAGGTCCTCGTCGGCGAGAGTGCCTCAACCGGTATTCCCAGCATGCACCAATCCCATGGCATCGGTTCGCTTGCCTTCGGCAATGACGGCACCCTCCTCGTCTCCACCGGCGACGGCTCCAGCTACAGCCTCGTCGACGCAGGGAGCGCGGCCGGGACTTGGTGGTCGCAGGCTTTGAGCGACGGCATCATCGGGCCGGACGAGAACGTGGGCTCTTACCGCTCGCAGATGCTCGGCAGCCTCAACGGAAAGATTCTCCGCATCGACCCGGATACCGGTGACGGGGTTTCGAGCAATCCATTCTACCTCAACGATTCCCCGCGATCCGCACAATCCCGCGTTTGGGCCCTCGGTCTCAGGAACCCGGTTCGAATGACCGTCAAGCCCGACTCCGGCAGCACGAACCCGGATGACGCTTTCCCCGGTATCATCAACGTGGGCGATGTCGGGTGGATGACCCGTGAAGAGATGAATACCTCCACCGACGGGGGCGAGAATTTCGGATGGCCCATCTATGAAGGCTTCACGCCGCATCCCAACTACTCCACCAACGGAGCAATCAACCCCGAGAATGGTGAGCGCTTCATCGACCTCATCAAGCAACCGTTCGCCGACCATAGCGTGACTTTCCCCAGCGTGAATCCGAATGCACGAACCTTCATTCACGCGCGCCCTTCCATCGACTGGAACCGGAGCGTCTTCGACATGCGCACGGGCGCGTTCAACGGGAACGCTCCCGCCACCGTGAAGGCGGCCGGCTTTCCCTACTTCCGCGGCAACTGTTCCATCGGCGGCGTCTGGCACGACGGGGTCGGATTCCCCCCCGAGTATGGTGAATGCTACTACCACGGGGACTTCGGAGTCGGCTGGATCATGCGGGTGGTCATGAGTCCACAGAACGAAGTGATTGAATTGCAAAACATCGCGGACGCGCCCGGTATCGTGCACCTCACCGTCGATCCGTCGACGAATCACCTGCTCTACACGCAGGTTGGCGAAGGGAGCATCCGGCGGATCAGCTACGGCGGCAGCAGCAATCTCCGCCCCGAGGCCGTTGCATCCGTGAACCGGAACTTCGGCCCTTCACCCCTCTCGGTTTCCTTCACCGGGAGCAACTCAAGCGATCCCGAGAACGCTCCGCTCAGCTACTTCTGGGACTTCGGAGATGGCTCCACTTCCACCCAGGCCAACCCCAGCCACACCTTCAACGTCACCGGAGCCACCATCTTCAACATCACACTGACCGTCACCGATCCGCAGGGTGCGACGGACAGCACGACCCTGATTGTTTCTCCCAACAACTCGCCACCTTCCGTGGAGATTACCACCTTCGAAGACGGCCAGATCTACTCCCTCGAGCAAACGACGATCCTCGAGCTTGAAGCCAACGTCTCCGACGAGAGCCCGGAGTCGCAGCTGACCTACGAATGGCAGACTGTCCTCTATCACAACAACCACTTTCACGCGGAGCCAATTGACGGCAGCGCGACGACGAGCACGATCATCACGCCGACTTCCTGCACTGACGATTACTACTACGGCATCACTCTCACGGTCACGGACCCCTTCGGCCTGCAGACTTCGGTCGAGCAGTTCATTTACCCGGACTGCGCAGGTAGTGGCGCCAATCTTGGGTCGGGAGAAGGCAACGGCGGCAATGAAACGGATGGTGGCGACGAGGACACGGGCAGAGAACACAACCACGGAGGCAACGAGAACCCGTCTTCCCCCTATTCCGGCTCCCCGCTCGCGATTCCGGGTCGAATCCAGGCAGAGGACTTCGACCTCGGCGGCCAGAACGTGGCCTATTGGGACGCCGACGCCGCCAACCAGGGGGTTGCCGTCACGGGACTGAACTACCGTCCGGAAAGTGTCGACATCGGGCCTTCCAATGACACGGATGGAACGCCGAGCGTCGGCTGGGGCGTCAATGGGGAATGGCTTCTCTACACGGTGTCACCCGAGCCAGGGGTTTACGACATCGTCCTCCGTGCTGCCAGTGGAGTCGCCAATCCCGGCGACGCCCAATTGACCCTGGATGGACAGACTCTCGGCGTGATTCCCGTCGGTGGAACAGGCGGCTGGGCCAACTGGCAGGATTTCAAACTCGAAAACGTGACGATCGGGGCGGGATCGCACCAGATCCTCAGGTTTGAATTCATCAATGGCGGCGCCTTCAATCCCAACTGGATCGAGTTTGTCCCTGTCAATAGCGGCGGAGAAAATCAAGGAGGCAACGGCGGTGACGGCAACAACGGCAACGGCAATGGCGGTGACAACGACAACGGCGGCAATGACAGTGACAATCGTGCCTATGGTGGCGTTCCCATGGCGATCCCCGGCCGCATCCAGGTCGAGAACTTTGACGAAGGCGGACAGGGTTCCGCCTACAGCGATTCTGAACCGGAGAACTTTGGACTCACCTACGAGGACTTCGACTACCGGAGTGAAGGCGTGGACATTGAGCGCTCCAACGATACCGACGGAAGCCCCTCCATCGGATGGGCAGACGGTGGCGAGTGGCTGGAATTCACCATCGACGTGAGCCCGGGGACCTATGACTTCAATGCCCGTGTCGCCAGCGGGATCCTCTCACCGGGCTCCCTCCGCGCCTTCCTCGGCGGCCGGGAACTTGGGACGGTGAACGCATCCGCCACCGATGGGTGGTACGACTGGCAGACGATCTCCATTCCGAACATCCTGGTTTCCGAGTCCGGGCGACAAACCCTTCGCCTCGAGTTTGCGGGCAACGCTGGCTTCAATCTCAATTGGGTGGAGTTCAGCAATGGAGATGGTAATGCAAACGGCAACGGCGGGGACGGAAACGATGATGCCAATGGCAACGACGATGGCGGCGGAAACCAACCTTCCCGCGCCTACGGCGGAGTCTCCTGGCCCCTTCCCGGTCGCATCGAGGCCGAAGACTACGACGAAGGAGGTGAGGGCGTCGCCTACAAGGACGACGAGCCAGCCAATCTCGGTGGGGAATACCGAAACGACGGCGTGGATATCGAGACGTCCGGCGACGTCGAGAACGGCTACAACGTCGGCTGGTTCGACAACGACCAGTGGATGGAATTCACCGTCAACGCGACGCCGGGCACCTATCGCATCGACTTGCGAGCCTCAAGCGCCGAGGAGATCGTCGGAGACGTCCGGATCTTCATCGAAGGCAACGAAGTCGGCATCATTGACGTCGACTCGACCGGCGGATGGACCAACTGGGAGACGTTCACTCTTGGTGGTGTCTTCGTCTCCGGCGGCGAGAAAGTCGTGCGCCTAGAAATGGAGGGGGACGCGGTCAACGTGAACTGGTTTGAGTTTGTTCTTACCAGCACCACGGCTGCCAGCGTTCGGCACTATGTTTCCCAGCAAGGAGGATCGTCCGTCTCTGATCCAGCTTCGGATGACGACGGCGACGGCACGTCCAACTTCGAGGAGTTCGCCTTCGGCACCGATCCCACGGACCGTGAGAGCAAACCCGAGTTCCATCTCGACGTCGAGCACGTCGCGGGCATCACTCGCAACTGCTACACCATTCCCGTTCTCATCGGTGGCACCATCGATGGAGCCACCTATACCGCCCAAGGTGTCGAATACTCCTTCGAGGCCTCCGAAGACTTGGGAAACTGGAAGGAACCCGTCGAGATCATCCCGAACCCTCCGGGGCTGCCTACCCCGCCGGCAGGATACAAATACCTCTCGGCTTGCTTCGCGCAGGAGGGGGCTGAATGCGGCTTCGTCCGAGCAAGAATTTCAAACGCTCCCTGATATTCGGGACAAAAAGCGCCCCGTGACCCCGCTTTCCGGGGCATTTCCTCGGAAGGTCCATTTACTTCGTCTTCCTTGATTTTTACGGCACCTGAATAGACAAGCCGCATTGTCACAGAGTCGGCACGAAAAACTCTTCGCCCGTGGCAGAGCCCTGCCCGTAATCTCTTAGCATCAGCTGAAGGTTTTCGGTTGGTTGGTAACCAAAGACGCCATGGCAGGCGCAATTCGAAAGCGAGGAGTTCCGCTCCTCGCTTTCCTTTTTTCAGGACGGGATCAATCCCATCTCAACCACAGCATCCCGCTCTTCCCGGAGTTCCGCCACCGTGGCGTCGATCTTGCCTTGGCTGAACTCGTCGATCTCAACACCTTCGACCACTTCCCAAAGCTCGCCATCACTGCGAACGGGCATGGATGCGATCAATCCTTCATCAATACCGTACTGCCCGGTTGAGCAAATGCACAAGCTATTCCAGTCGCCGTCGTCCGTCATGTTGGTCAGGTCACGCACGGAATCGACAACCGCATTCGCCGCGGAAGCTGCGGAACTGGCACCGCGAGCCTCGATGATGGCCGCGCCCCGCTTCTGCACCGTGGTGATGAATTCCCCCTCCAGCCATTCCCGGTCGGAGATGAGGTTCATCACCGGCTTGCCGCCGATCTTCGCGTTGGTGAAATCTGGATACTGCGTGGCGGAATGGTTCCCCCAGATCGTCATGTTCGTCACCTCGGAGACCGCCACCCCCGCCTTCTGCGCAAGCTGGGATTGGGCCCGGTTTTCGTCCAGGCGCGTCATCGCAAACCATCGATCGTCCGGTACATCCGGAGCCGCATTCATGGCGATGAGGCAATTGGTATTGCAGGGATTCCCCACGACAAGGGTGCGGATATTCGAAGCTGCATTGTCGTTGACGGCCTTTCCCTGTCCGGTGAAAATCTTCCCGTTGATTCCCAGCAAATCCCCGCGCTCCATGCCTTTCTTGCGGGGCACGCTGCCGACGAGAATGGCCCAATTGATCCCCGAAAATCCCTCATTCAGGTCACTCGAAGTGTCGACGGAATGAAGGAGGGGAAAAGCGCAGTCGTCGAGCTCCATCACCACTCCCTCCAACGCCTTCATCGCGGGCTCGATTTCGATCAGACTCAGCGAAACCGGTTGCTCGGACCCGAACATCTCACCGGAGGCGATGCGGAATAAAAGCGAATACCCGATTTGTCCGGCAGCTCCGGTCACGGCGACTTTGATGGGATCATTCATTTTATGAAAATGTTAGTTAAAGATCGGGTTACAAATCCCCGAAGAGCGCCCCTTCCATGCCTGCACAAAGCGCGTGAATCAAGACTTTTTGTGCCTCCTGGATCCGGGCGGTCGACCCCACCTTTACGATCAATTCCACGTCAGCGACTCCCGCCGCTTTCCCGCCTTCGCGACCAAGCATGGCGAGCGTCCTCAGCCCCCGCCTCTTCGCCTCCTCGAACGCAAGAAGCACATTGGGGGAATTCCCGCTGGTAGAGATCCCGACGAGCACATCGCCCGCCTTCCCGAGTCCTTCGATCTGACGGGAAAACACCCGATCGAACCCGTAGTCATTTCCGGTCGCGGTGAGAAAGCTGCCGTCCATGGTCAAGGCGATCCCGGGAAGGGAATCGCGCTCCTTTTCGAACCGGCAGAGCAATTCGGTCGCAAAATGGGCCGCATCCGCCGCACTCCCGCCGTTTCCGCACACGAGGACCTTGCCACCTTCACGCACGCACCGCGAGAGGAGCTCCACGGCGCGGTCAAACTCCGACTCCATGCCGCGCAAGGACTCAAGCGCCTTAACGCTGGCACCAATCGTATCTTGAAATTCGCTCACTCCCTACCATCAACGGCATTGGACCGGGATTGCAAATCGAATGGGACTATGGGAAGGTAAACCGAGGCCCAGACCCCATGGCTAGAAGATCCAGAAAAAAAGGCTCCCCCATCGTTCCCATCGCCGTTGTCGCGGGCCTTCTCATACTTGGCGGCGTCCTTTTCGCCGTAACGAACCGAAACAGCGACCCGTTTGCTGCCCTCACCAGCCTCCCCGTTGAGGATTATCTTGAGAATGGCTCCAGTTTCGGAGGGAATTTCTACAAGATCACGGCGGTTGTGGACGAGAAGCTTCACTACTCCCCGGACGGCCAGATGATTTCCATCTCGGTCGATGACGCGCTCGTAGCGGTTTTTGTCCCGCCGGAGTTGGGCAACCAGAACATTACCCGCGGCGACCGGTTTACCTTCAAAGTGGAGGTCAAGCAGCGTGGAGTCCTCCACGTCCACGATTTGAGAAAATCCTGAATCATGAAAACGAAAACCCTCCTTCTGTTCCTGATCCCCCTCGCATCGCTTTCCGTCTCCGGGCAGGCTCAGGTTCTTGAACCACAAACACCCCCCGTCGCGGAACCGGCACCCGCCAATCCCGGCGTCACGACTACGGGCGGCGGCGAGGACAAGCCTTTCCTCGGAACCGACGTCCCTCTCTTCGATCCCGAGAGCGAGATGTTCACCTGGGACGGCAAAAGCTTCAATCTGAACAACAATCGCCTCATTCGCGCGCGTTTTGAAAAGTACCTCAACGCCCCCGAGGCCAACTCGGCGGAAGACCAGGAATATCGCGAAACGCTCCGGGCGATCATGGACAAGCTTTCGCCGATTCACACGAGGAATGGTCGCCTCGATCTCCCCGGCGCGGTTTCCCTCCTCCCGCGCGCTTCTTCTTACCCCATCGACAGCCGTCTTTGCGATGCCCTTGCGCAGGCCGTTTACAGCGCATACTCCGCGCAAAGGAACATTGCCGCCCTGAGCCGCATCAACGAAGACCTGAGCAAGGAAGCCAAACGGCTGCACTGGAATTCCGAATTCGAGGGCGGCGCCATCGCCAAGAGCAAGGAAACCACGCAGGTCCGAACCGGTAAGAACAAGACGGAGACATCGACGAAAGAGTACTCCTCCGTCGGACGCTCCACCGACTACGCCCTCCGCATGGCGGAAATCGAAGTCCTCAAGAAAACCAACGCCGCGAAAATGGGCGTCAACCAGATCCAGGCCAAGGCCGAATTCCAGGCGCTCATCCTCCAACACCTCGCGCAACGCCGCTTCGAGCACGTCATCATTGGAAGCCGGATGTACCGGGCCTTGTTCTCCGACGGGCTGACGACCATCGCCGTCAAGCAGGGCTCCGATGTCGACAAGCTTTTCGGCGAGGGCCTGGGTTCCAATCCCACGCTCTCCACCATTGAATCCATCGCCAATGAAGTCATTCGAGACGTCGACGAATCCATCGACGCCTTCAATTACCTCATCGAAGCCGAGGAAGTTGAAAGTGCATCGAAGCGTCTCTCGGAGGCCTTCATGATCGGCGAGTACTTGCCGAAAGTCCGCACCCTGGAACGAGACAAGAAGCGCCGCGTCCTCGCCTTCGTCCGCGATGCCTTTCAACTCAAGAGCGCCATGGAAGTCCGCGATTACGCGTTGGCCCGCGAACTCGTCGACCGCATGCGCAGCGAGGCCAGGGACTTCGATTATTCAAAGGCTCGCGCCGGCATCGAATTCTACACCCGTATGAGTGACGCCCACATCGCAAAGGCAAAG
>JBCDLR010000193.1:0-7840 GCA_038745205.1 Verrucomicrobiota bacterium | reverse complement strand
TTTTGGCTGCGATTTTTCGCAGAAAAGATTTGCGAAAAATAATAAACTTGATAAAATACCATAATTTCCATTATCTCGATCCCTGCATTTAGTCGAGTGAAGACCCGAAAACACAGCCCAAAATCAGTCAACGCTCGCGGAGGATTTACCTTCGCCGAGCTTTTGTTGGTTGTTTCGATCATTGGCATCCTGATAGCGGTGACGACATCGGCTTTCACCAATGTCTCCAGCGGTTCAAATGACGTGCGGGACAAGCGGAACGCGCAGACGATTGCCTCGACGGCTTCCGCGGCGATTGCTGCGGGATCGACGGAAATAGCCACCTGCCACTGCCCGATGGAGATTGCCACGCGGCTTGAATCGGGCGTGACCGTGGGAGGCGGGATGGACGGAATCACTTTCCGGACGCAGATGCTCACCCAGGAAGAAAAGGAAGGGGCCGTGAAGTACTTGCGGGTGAACAACGGATTCCTCTTCTACACGCCGTCCCAGCGAACGTTGGTGGGGGGGGAGCGCTCGGTCACCCTCGATCCCTGATTCGTCGTCAACGGTTCCGGGCGTCAAGCGCGTCCTCGCTGGCTTTCCTGTAGTTGCTCCGGAAAACGCTGCTGAGATTCCGGGCGGTGCGAACTTCCTCGATGGGATTGTCGCCCCCGACGATGATGCGGAAGGAGAGATTGGCGGAAGGATAACCCACCATGGAAACGGTGAAGAATTTCTCGGTAGGCCCATCCGGGAAATCGGCTTCAACAAGCGTCTCCCAGGCCTCGCGCATCTCCTCGTGACTGTCGATACACATGGCCCGAATGATGAACCGAATGGCACCGAAAAGATGGGCGGTGCGCTCGGGCATGTACTGGAAGGAATCTGCCTGCTCAAAAGGGTTGTCGCGCGGATCGGCGTAGTGCGTGGTGTCGGCATCCTTCTCATAGAGATCGCGCCGAATGGAGGATCGTCGGAGGGCGGTCTTTTCAGGCCCGCCCGGTGTGCCCGGTCGCTGGATCCAAAGACGTTGGCCTTTCTTTGAAAGGACAAAGTCGATGAATGCCTGGGCAATTTCCTCGTTCGGGGCTCCGCGGAGCATCGCAATGGGGTCGGCGCCGACGGATGTCCCGCCGCGGGGTGTGACAAATCGAACACGGGAGTAACCGTCTTCATCGCGCAGGATCTCGTTGTAGGTGCGGCCAAAGAAATCGATCGACATTCCGGCGGCGGCATTGCCTTGAGCGACGTCGAGGGGAATCTTCGTGGAGGAGTCGGTGAAGTAGCGGGCGTTGGCGCAGATACGCTGAATGAGGTTGAGCCCGTTCTTCCAGCCTTCGTTCAAGGCCTCTGCGAGTAGTTCTTCTTCCGGAATGCGCGGTCTTGGCTGGATCGCCTTCACCGCCTTGTGCATTTCCTCCTGGATCAGCATTTCAAACGCCTTGGCGACGGACCCGCTTTTCGTGGGGTCGGCGAGGGCGATGTACCCGGAATACCGCGGATCGCCGAGGTCTTTCCAACTCCTTGGTGGAGTCGTGATCCCGATGTTGAAGAGCGTGTCCGCGTTGTAGCAGATGCCGAAGGAAGAAAGGGCGGCGCCAACCCAGCGCATCTCCGCGTCGCGAAACGGTTCGCCGCCGACCAGTTCCGGGATGACTTCGTCCGTGAACCATTCCGGGTGCCTTTCCTTCACTCCCGAGTCGACGAGGTATCCTATGCTCGAAAATTTCTGGAACGGATAAGCTCCGCCGCCGAAGAAGAGGTCGACGCCGATTCCAAGGTTGGATTCGAGGAAGGCCCGCCTTGCCGCTTGTGAGGGCGTATCTCCGGAGGGATCAGGCGGAAGGAGCAGCTTTCGATCATCAAAGGCATCGCCGATCTCGTAGTCCGACCATTTGCGCTTGAGCGTGTCTTTCCAATAGCTCTGGAAGGACGCGCGAAAGCTGGAGCTGAGATATTTTTCGATCTCCGAGGTGCCGGAGCCAGGAGTTCGCCAGTCGACATGAACGGAAATGCCCTTCGTCTCCTTCATGTGCTTTGCAAAGGCACGGGCGAATTCATGGCGGATCGATTCCGCGTGAGGCGTGACGATGACGACGGTGGCATCCGCGTTTGAAGGGCTCGTCGTGTCCGGAGGGCGAAGGAGGAATGGGCCGCCGAGGACGGCGAGAAGGGCGGCTCCGACTAGCCCGGGTTTGATCCACCATCGCTTCTCCGTCATCAGCTGCGTAGTATGATGACATCCTTCGGCTGTACCGAAGCGACGAGGGTTTCCTTCGGGCTGGTGCCGAGGTGGCTTGGGTTTGCCTCCCCGACATGCAGGATGGTTCCTTCCTCGGTTTCGAAATCGTAGGTCGCCGTGTTGCCGAGATAAAGGTGATTCACGATATTTCCGCGAATCGCGTTCGACAGTGCGCCGTCCTTCGAGAGCTTGAAGGCCTCGGGGCGGATGGCGACAAGGGCCTTGGCCTCTTCCGCGGGTTCCCAATTCTTGTCCGCGAGGCGTCCGCGGAACTGGCCATGGACGGTATCGACGACCCAGTACCCCTCGGTTCTCGAGGGATGCTCGATGCGACAGGGGATGAAATTCGCCTCGCCGATGAAGTCCGCGACCGTGCGCGTGCGGGGCGAGCGGTAGATCTCGGTCGGATTGCCGACCTGCAGCAGCCGGCCCTTGGCCATGATGGCCATGCGATCAGCCACGCTGAGCGCTTCCTCCTGGTCGTGGGTCACATACACCGCGGTCACGCCGGCCTTCTTGCAAATGCTCCGGATCTCGGTGCGCATATGAAGGCGCAGTTTGGCGTCGAGGTTCGAGAGTGGCTCGTCGAGCAGGAGGCATTTGGGGCGTACGACCAATGCGCGGGCGAGGGCAACGCGCTGTTGCTGACCTCCGGAGAGCTGGTTGATCTTGCGGTTCGCGTAGTCGCCCATTTCCACAGTGGAGAGAGCCTTGTTGACCCTCGTTTCTATCTGGTCACGCGGAACGTTCCTTTCCTCGAGGCCAAAGGCGACGTTGCGTCCGACGGTGAGGTGCGGCCAGAGCGCGTAGCTTTGGAAGACCATGGCCGTGTTGCGCAGGTGGGGCGGGGTGTAGGTGACTTCGTTCGTGCCGAAGAGAATCTGGCCGGTGTTGGGCGTGTAGAAGCCGGCGATATGACGCAGGAGGGTGGTCTTTCCGCAGCCGCTGGGGCCCAGGAGAAAGAAGATTTCACCCTCGTTGATGCGCAGGGAGATGTTGTCGAGGGCAACTGTGTTCCCGAATCGCTTCGTGAGGTTGCGGATTTGAATGGTGACCATGAAAAGGAGGCGCCGCCACCCTGCCCGAGGTCCCTGCTTTGCTCAACGGGGAATTCGCCGCCAATTTTCCGTCACGGCAGAGGGGGAATCCGGCCCGTCCATTGGAGAACCCAGCGGGTGGCAAAGTCAGTCTGGCCGAAGAACGGGCTGCGCGTGACGGGGATGAACAGGTTCTCGTTGTCTATGAATTTCATCAATTTAGGGTAGGTGAGGCGTGCGAGGTCGGGGAGAGCGAAATTGACATAAACCTCTCGTTCGCTGGCCCCGGCCGCCTCGAGTATGCGGACAAACAAGGCCGCATCATCCTCCTTCAGCAGGTATCCTGCCGGGTCATAGCCCCGCGTTGCCATGCAGAAACCGATCGTGACCACGTCGCGGTCGATTTCGAACGGCAATCTCGGATTGACCACCTCCCTCGTGCTCCGCACGGATTCGGCGAGCGGCTCGACGGCATGCTCGACCAGGTTTTCGCGAACGGGCCCGGTGGCCACCGAGAACCAGAAGGCATAGAAAGCGAGCATGACGATAGCCCCGAACCGCCTCGCCAAGGGATGGGGGGAAGTGGAGGTCAGCGCGTCGAGCCCGAGGGCCACCAGCGCGATGAACCCTGTGAGATAGGGGACGCCGTACCAGTGGTAGACGAGATTCTTTTCCCCGGCAACGGTGATCGAGTAGAAGAGCAGCCACGGAACTATCAAAGCGACAAGAATCCATGCGAACCGCCTGGGTGAAGCGAGAATCCGCACGATGCCCAGAAGAAAAAAGAAGGCGGGAAAGACAATCATCGGCCACGCGGCGGCCGCAGGCAGGCGGGAAAGCGTGACTGCGAATGGATTGGTTTCGCTCCATGACCGCCACGGCATTCCGCTCGCGAAGAAGCAGAGGTGGTCGGCGAGCCACGCGAGGTTGTGTTCGGTGATGGGCGGTTTGCCCGCGAGGTATTCACGCATTGGAATGACGCAGGGGGCGAATGCGACGAGAGCCAGGCACCCTGCGCCAAGATTGGCAGCGAAGAGGCGTCGGAGCAGCACGCTGCGCTGACCGGCGGAGAACTTCGTCGCGAAGAGGCAGGCCAGGGCCGCGAGATTGATGCCGACCAACGAGTAAAAAGTGCCCGGATAGGAGAAGAAGAGCAGGAATTCCGCGAGGAGAAATCCCGCCCAGTAGGGCCAGCTTCCCCGGCGCACCGCTTTGACGAGGAAGACGAGGCAAAGGGGAAGGAAGAGGAACGTGAACGCGTAGCCTCGGCACTCCGGGCCAAAGCGGATGAACCACGGGTGCAGTGGCAGGAGAAACATTGCGATGATTCCTGCGCGAGGAAAACCGAACACCGCGAGGAACCAGCCGAGGGCGACGATTCCGAGAAGCGAGGCCACGAACGCGGGGAGCCGAAGCAGTGCCTCCGAGAAGTGGAAGTCCTCAGGTTCTCCGCTCTCGACATGAAACCGGTCGTGGACGGCGCGGGCGAGAATGCTGTTCAGCTGGTGGTTGTTCGTGGAGCGGTATCGCCACACGGTATCGATCCAGGGCACTTCGCGAATACGCAGATTGTCGTTCGAAGCCCGTGACCAATCTCCGATGATCATCCGCTTCATGGTGTATTCCTCGTCGCCCCAAAGGCTGTGGTTGAGCCGCTGGCCGTTCGTCCAGCAACCGAGGGTGAGACCCAGCAAGGCGGCGATCCAGAAAACCGAACGAATTTCGCGAGGTACCCCCGCGCCTTGCTTTTCGCATCCCGAAGGGAGGGGTTTTCCGAGCCATCGAGCGAGGAAGAAGACGAGGGTGGCGATTCCTAGAATCGCGAGCGCCGCATACCACTCGCCGGTGATCAAGTGATGAATCGTCCGCGCCCGCTCGCCTTCCTCGAGAGAGGCGAGGCCTTCTTTCCATGGCTTCGGTCCCAATGCCAGCCAGGCGGCAGCCGCGACTCCAGCGATAGCGGCCATGATTCGGAGGGTGCGCATGAACGGCCCACTGGCGTGCAGATGCGATTCCAAATCAACGGGAAAAATCCAAATCGAACGCTATGGTTCCGGCTTTACCCGGAATGAAAGAGGCACTCTTCGTTGATCACATAAAAATCTACGCCCGAGCGGGGCGCGGCGGGAATGGAAGTGCCCATTTCCGGCGGGCCAAGTTCGTGCCCAAGGGGGGACCCGATGGTGGCGACGGCGGCAACGGCGGTGATGTCGTCCTTGAAGTTGCCGAAAACACCGACAACCTCCGCCAGTTTTTCTATAACCCGAATCTCCTGGCCGAAGACGGCAAGGGAGGGGCCATGCAGCAAAAGAGCGGGCGGCGTGGAAAGCCGGCCGTGGCAAAAGTGCCGCCGGGGACAGTCGTTTACCTCGCGACCGAGGACGACTCGCGCTTAAAGCATCCGGGACGGACGTTGACGCAAATTGCGGATCTCGTGGTGCCGGGTGAGAAGTTTGTCCTCGCCCAGGGCGGCAAGGGAGGGCGGGGGAATGTCCACTTCAAGAGCTCGACGAACCAGACGCCGACCGAAGCTGAGGACGGCGAACCCGGGGAGGAGAACTATTTCTATCTTGAGCTTCGCCGTATTGCCGACGCCGGCCTCGTCGGTTTTCCCAACGCGGGCAAGAGCTCGCTCCTCTCCGCGATCTCGGCGGCAAGGCCCAAGGTCGCGATGTATCCCTTTACCACCCTGCAACCCATGATCGGCGTCGTCGAATTTGACGGCTTCAGCCGTGCGACGGTGGCGGACATCCCGGGATTGATCGAGGGGGCGAGTCGGAATGTCGGCCTCGGGCACGATTTCCTCCGCCACATTCTCCGCTGTGAACTCCTCATCGTCGTCGTCGACGCCGCGGGTAGTGAAGCTCGCGACCCCGTCGAGGATATCGAGAAACTGCGGAAGGAAATCGGTTTGTTCGACGAAGGACTGGCGAAGCGGGACTGGCTCATTGTCGCCAACAAGATGGATCTTCCCGAAGCGAAGGTGAATGCGGAGAACATTGCCCGTCGGTTCGATCGTATCGAGGTGATTCCAGTCTCGGTCGAGTCCGGCGAAGGGATGGAGGTCCTGTTGGAGCAACTCGGGAAGAGGATCGGGAAAAGACCCGGATAAGCATTACGGGGCTGTCCGGCGGGTTTCTTGCGCGCTCAATTCTGCGCGACCACCCTCAGGTCACCGGCGATCGCCGCCGCGGAACGCCAGTGGCTACCGAGGAAATTGGTGATCTCGATCTGGCGGGTCTTGTCGGATCCCGCGAGGGCGCGGACGCCGACGGTGAGAGGCAGGGGTGACCAACTGTCAGCCCGCGCAAGATACCTCGCGAGGGCCTTGGCGTGCGGATGAGAACGCTCGATGTAGCCGAAGGCATACGTGCCGGGTTCGTTGGGGTCGGCGAGGCGGACGCAAAGGAGGTCGCTCTCGTTGTTGAAGGCGAAGTTGTAGTAATTGTCGATGTTCGCAAGAAGGCGCAACGGCTTTTCCTCTATCGGCGACTTCCGGGACTGGGTCACTTCCGCAATGAGCGAGGAGAGCGGAAGCGGGTTGTAGCCGATGGAAGCTTCCCAATCGATGAAGTCCCGCTCGGGGCGGTGCTCCACCATGTAAATCCGGTGGGTCTGGTCCGCATCCAGTGTCACCACCTCGGTCACGGGAACGGTGGTCCCGTTGTCGATGTAGTAGGAAAGCGGAGAAGTCGAGATGACCCGTTCCCCGAGGATCGTCTCCTTCCCGTAGTAGTTACCAAGATGAGTGGAGATGCTTTCCGCATCCTTCACAAACTGGCGGCGGGACGCAGTCGTCCGGGCGGCAACAAACCCCTCGACCAATTGCACTGCCCGCTGGCGATGGTCCGTCGGGGGCGTCACGATCTTTCGTTTTCCAAGCTCGGGAGGCAGTTCGAGGAACTCCTTGGAGGAGACGAACCGGTTTTCCTTCTCCGGCATGTCCGCGACTTCGCCCTTCGATCCAACGAGGTTGCCGATGCCGATGAAAAGCGTCAGGGCAAGGGCGCCGACGGCACCAAGCGCGAGGTGAAGCGGGGGCGCCGGAACCACCGTCCAGAGAGTCCGGCGACGGGGAATGACGGCGACAAACCGCTCGGGATGGAGCATTGACTCAACGGTTTGCTCAAGATTGCGACCCGGGCGTTCGCGTTCGGGATCAGGAGCCTTGATCGCGGAAAGGCAACGGGAACAGCGCGTCTGCTTGCCCGCGTAGTGAGCAAAGACCGTCGTGGGAAAATGACAGGAAGGGCAGCTGAAATAGAGTTTCCCGTTCTTGATCTCAGGACGGAACTCGAGGCGAGCAATGCCTTTCTGGATCTCCCGAGGATGCTGCGGGGACAACACGCGTTGGGGTTTCTCTCTCTCCGCCTCTTTGGTTGGCACTCGCTTCGTGGCCCGGAACGGGTTTCTCGCCGGGGCACTTGATTTCGATGAGGGAGTCGCCGCAGCAGCAGGCTTTCCGCTCAATGCCGCCCCAAGTTTCTCGTTCAGTTGAAGCCATTCTTTCAGGAGTCTTTCGACAGAGTCATCGGCGCCGCCAGCTTTCTCGTTGACCGGCTTCCGTCGGCGGGCTGGC
>JBCDLR010000192.1:0-7842 GCA_038745205.1 Verrucomicrobiota bacterium | reverse complement strand
TCGTTGGATGAATGGGAGGAGCTGGTGCCGGCGATGCCGCGAAAACTGATTTGTCTCGATACGCACAAAATGCGGGTTGCCCCCATCGTGTCCCTGCTGAAGTGGGGCGATTTTCTGAGAAAGCCCAATGCGGCGTGAATGGTGAAATGACGAAGGTATCCCAGATGACCGTTGCGATGATTGCCGCCGTGATGGGGTATTTTCTTCGGGATGGTGCCGGTCTCGTTTTCCTCGCGGCGGGGGCATTGGTCGCCCTCGGAGCGACCTTTCAGTGGCTCACCGGAACCCGATCGGTCTCCCTGGGATTCTTTGCCTTTGCGGTGGGCGTCGTGACTGGCCTGGCCACTCTTGCTGGCGGTAAGGATGTTGGTGTGCCCGGTCTGCTGACGGGAGGGCTTGTCCTCGCCGCCGCCATGGGTAGTTTGACGAAAGGGAGGTCGCGCCGTGGGCTCGTGGAGTTGGAAGGAGACAAGCGTGGGTGGAGGAGCATGGCAGTTGGCGCCGTCTTGGCGCTGGCGGCGGTGACGATCTTGCTCGCCTTTGCACTCCCGCTGTGGTCATCGGGCGTTCTGGCGCTGGCCAAGCCGGTGAGCTACAGCGCGCGTCCCTATGTGGCTTCAACGGTGAACGAGATCCAAAGCTGGCTTGAAGGGCAACTCCCCTGGTTTTCAAAATCTCCGGAGGAGGAGAAATCGGAAGAGACGGTTTCAGAACCATTCGATGGATCTCACGAAGTGCTCGGGAACGGCGCGCTGGATTTGTCGGACGACCTCAGGGTGGCTTTGCGATTCCAGAATGACGAGGGCTTCGGCGCCATCTCGTCCGGGCCGGTTTACGTCCGGTCACGGGTTTTTGATGAATTCGACGGCCGACTTTGGACGGCGAGCGAGGATGAGATGGAATTTTTCGGAGACACGGATGACGGTGTTGAAGATGGCTGGACACGAGTGGCCGTCTCCATGCCGGAGGCCGGGACGTTGGATTACGAGGTCTTCATGGTTGGGAGCCAGGGAACGGAATTGCCGGCGCTGGCGGACGTGACGGCTTTTGGACTTGGGAGCGTGGTGGCGGGGATTCCAGGGTGGTATCGTGGAGGGGTGGCGGGGGACGTGCATTACCGCGCCCGAAGCGTGCCGGCAGGCGAGTTGATTCCAGTCACGGGCGTTGATGTGGAGAAGTATCTCGACGACGGAGGCGGCCAAGGGTTGCGTGAACTAAGGCTGATCGCGGCGGGAATCGAAGACCCACGTGCAGACGAACGGGAGAATCTCGGGCGTATCGCCGACTATCTGCGTCGCCATTGCGAGTATTCACTGATCGTTGAGAACCCGGATGGCCTTTCGCCGATGGAGAACTTCCTCTCCGGCACGAAGACGGGCTACTGCGACCATTTTGCGACGGCGGCGGTCCTCATGGCTCGCGTGCAAGGCGTGCCTGCGCGGATGGTCATGGGATACAGCGGAGGTGTCGTCGATGATAGTCAACGGATGGTGGCCTTTGCCGAGCGAGATGCCCATGCCTGGGCGGAAGTCCTTCTCGACGGGAGATGGACGATTTTCGACACGACGCCTGTCGCTCCGGGAGCCCAGGGGGGAGCACGGGAGGCCCCATCGTTCGGTGACCGTCAATTTGCCTCCGCTTCTCCGGCCTTGGAGACAGCGGAAGACGCGTCGGCGGACAGTGAGCCACCTCCCGAAACAACAAGGACGGAGAACGAGGGATTCTTCGCGCGCTGGGGAGATTGGGTTTTGCGCGGTGCGGGTCTGCTCCTTCTTTCCCTTGTTCTGTTGCGATGGGTTTTCCCATGGATTGGAGGGAATCTGGATGAGCGAAGGAAGGAACGCGCGGCACGAGGCGGGCGCGTGGACGGGTTCGACCGTGATGAAGCATTGCCGGGATACCTGAAGGAGTTTTTTCGCCTGATGGATCAGGTCGAAGTCTTTCGGCCTGCAGGGGCAACGGTCCGGGAATCGGTCGGAGCGATGAAGGAAGCGGGCTGGCACAAGCCTGTTCTTGAGGAACTAGCCGCTTATCACTACGAGGCGAGTTACGCGGACCGGGAGCGTCATACCGGCTTGGAACGGAAGTTCCGGCAGGAAATCCGGGCCTTGGCAAAACGCCGGTCGCGCGAATCGCGGTGAGGGCCTTGCCCGGTCACGGGTCGTGAGCGCTTGCAGCAGGCGGAATCGCTTTGCATGGTGCAGTCAATCATGGATGGCGAACAGGTATCGTTTGAATTCGAAATCCCGGCGACGGACGCGCTGGGTCGTCTGCATGTGGCAGGGAAACTGCGCGCGCTCGAACGGGAAGTCCTGCTGCATTGGAAGATCAAGGACCGGACCTTCACGCGCTCGAAAAATTCCCTGAGGACGGTGGAGCTGACCTACGACGACATCGAGGAGGCGGCGATCAATCATCACTTGTGGTTCTTCAAGCCTCACCTCGTCATGAAGATCAAGGACCCGCGCAAGGTCGAGGAGGTGCCCGGAGTGAAGCTCGGAAGAATTGAATTGAATCTTCCCGGGAAATCGAAAGACGAAGCCAATCGATTTGTCGAGATGATCGACTTTCGCGTTTCCCAACACGAGATGGAGAAGCGCAGCGAGCGACTGAAGGAACTTGGGATTTGAAGGCGATTGAGAAGTTCCTATGAAGTTCCTTACCGAGCCCATCGTCTTTCAGCCCCTCTATATGGACCGTGTCTGGGGTGGACGAAAACTGGAGAGTGTCTACGGGCGTGACCTGCCCTCCTCCGGGACAGCCTACGGGGAGTCGTGGGAACTGGTGGACCGGGAGGCGGAGCAAAGCATTGTCACGGGGGGCGAATTTGATGGCATGACCCTTCACGGACTATGGTCGCACGAGCGCGAACGCGTTTTTGGCGTCGAAAATGACGGAAATGGGCGTTTTCCGCTATTGGTAAAAATTCTGGATGCGAGAGACCGGCTATCGATTCAAGTGCATCCACCCGAGGAGGTTGCAGAAAGGCTCGGGGGCGAGCCGAAGACCGAGATGTGGTTCATCGCCGATGCCGAAGAGGACGCGGCCTTGTATGTGGGGCTGAAGAAGGGTGTGACGGCGGAAGAATTTGCGAGCGGCATTCCCCGGGGAGACACCGCGTCAATGGTGCACCGCCTGCCGGCGGGGGCAGGTGACTTCATCTTCATCCCCAGCGGACGACTGCACGCGATCGGATCGGGGCTGCTCATCTTCGAGATCCAGCAAAACAGCGATACGACCTTCAGGGTCTTCGACTGGAACCGGATGGGGTTGGACGGGAAGGCGCGTGACTTGCACGTGGAGGAATCGATGGAGTGCATTGATTTTGGCGACACGGAACCGGGACTCGGGAAGGCCGACGGAAGTCTGTTAGTTGATTGTCCTTTCTTCCGCGTTGAGAAACGCTCCTTGGGAATGGCGGAGGAGCGACGGCCGGTTCCGGTAGAGAAGGGGGGGATTATTGCGGTCGTCAGGGGGACTGTTCGATGCGGATCCCGGGAATTTTGTGCCGGCGATTTTTTCCTTTTGCCTCGGGGTGAGCTCTCCATCACCGGCGGGGAAGACAGCGAAGTTCTTGTCGCCACGCTCCCGTAGCGCCCGACTATTCGGGCTTTTTCATGAAGTGATCCTCGGGAAGCCACCAGTAGGGCTTCTCAAAATACTGGGAGTATTCCTGGGGATGGCCGGTGATTCCGTGGCTGAGGAGAATCACGTGAAGCGCTTCGTGTCGCACCAGCCAGTCCGGGATATGCCCTTTCCAGTGGGCGAGGTAAACAGTGGTGTGGCCTTCAAGGACTTTCCAGGCCGTGAGCCCGCCCTGACTATGACCACGGATTTTGGCGATGGGCATGTCCCGCCAATCTTTCGTAAACCCAGCTACGGGCGCCGCGATGTGAATTGTCCGTCCCTTGTACTCCAAGCCCGTGAGGTTGTGGAGTTCTCGGAGATGGACGACGAGACGTTGTTCGATATCTGCATTACCTGGATCGGCCGTGATCGTGGCGCCACCGATTCCAAAACCGGCGCAGGAAACGAGAACCGCCGCCGTTGCGACGGCGATGAGCAAGCTCAGGCTGGACGCGACTTGCGGATGGACTGACTTCCGTGGGCTCATGACAGGCGCAAAAGGGGCCGACATGTTCTTTAAACGACCGAAGAGGTCGTTGCTCAAGTCTCAATATTGCGAGAAATCTTCGATTCTGTGTTTAATTTTTGACGGAACTCGCGAGTGCTTTTATTCTTGGCTATCCCCATTTGGTCTGTGCGTTTCCATGAGTGAATCACCCCATTCGTCTGGACAAAACAATAGGTTTTCCCTATACCATATCCTTCGTCGAGAGAAGGGAGAGTTTTTGAGTTGGGAAGAGCGAGAAGGGCGGCAGACTCTCCTCGCTTTCTCTCCCGTCGACCGTTCATTGGTCGTCATTGAGATTGGAGAATCAGGCGAGTTCAAGGGCGACCATTTCAATGAACTCGTCCAGAGGCAGAACGCGGTGACGCAAGCGGGATATGTGGGCATGTTAGAAGCGGGAGTGGATGATGGCCTCCCTTACGGTGTGCGTCGTTTCGTGCCCGGCGAAATTTTGGACGATTACCTGGAGCGAATTGGAAAGCTCGGGCTCTCGGAGACCATCGATCTTGGACTGGCGGCGTTGAATGTCATTCTTTTGTTTCGGGGATGGCGTGTGAGTGAGGTGCCGGATCTGGAGTCTCGCGGCATTGTGCGGATGGGGGACGAGCAGACGCTCGAATTGAAGGTTTTGGGTGCTCGAATTGAAGAGATGGCGAGAGGGGTTGTTGCTGGTGGTGAATCGGTGGAGGTTGAGGAAGTGGAATTGGTGCGGAAGGTTTGTTCGTTGATGCATCGGGCGGCGACGAGGGAGCTTGTCCAAAGAGACCCGACTGGACGGAAGGCGCCCAATTTAGGGGACCTTCCTGAAGAGTTGCGGTATCTGATGTGGGCGGCTTACGAGCGGTCCGATCGGCAAAAGCCGATGGAGTTGGCGGAATTGCGCTCCCTTCTCACGCGTCTGCGCGACCAGGTTCTGGCGCGGCCGCTTCCCGAGTCGGAGAAGCCGGTATGCCGCCTGGAGACGTTGATTTTCGAAGGATTCCAGCTTCAGGAGCGGTTCGGGGGGAATTACGAAGAGCTGGCGACCAAGCCGGCATTCCGGGAGTTTGTGAATAGCGCCTATTCACGTCGCCTCGTCCGGAGACCCTTCCGATACAGGATGCAGCTTCAGGTTCTTCCCACGGCGGCCACGGTCGGGCACCCCGATTATGGTAACGCGCTTTCGAAGTTGACGCATCAATCCACCGAGGAGAGGGAGGCGACTCTTCGCATTTGTGATTCCGAGAGTGAGAACGGGTTCCAGTACGTCGTCGAGGAACGGCTGAACGGTTTTTCGCTGGCAGAGGTCAGCCTTCGGCGCGGCGGGTTTGATGCCCGGGAAACACACTCGCTGCTTGAGCGAATTCACGAGCGTCTACGGACTGCGGAACAAGAGGGAAGGGTGCCGTGGAGTCTTAGGGCGGAGGATGTTTTCGTGGAATTTGATAGTCACCTTACGCGGCAGGAGCTTCTCGAAGAATCGCGGTCTCCGGTGGAGGAATGGCCTCCACACAAGGTGGTGGTTCGTCTCCATCCGACGTTTTCGTCGCTTGTGCGTGGCGGCTTGTTACCGGTTCCGGAAGGGGAATTGGGGAAAAACGCAGGTGAGCGCGATCTCGCCGCCCTCGCGTGGCAACTCCTCTCGTTTTCCTGTCAGGATGCCCGGCCGTTTGATGGGAATTCCTATCGGGCAGTTCCGCGTTTGTCGCCGGAAGGGAACGCCTTTTTGAAGAATGTGATTTCGGCGAAGACAAGGGCTGCCGACGTCGACGAGGTGGAGTCGAGAGAGATTTTTCTCTGTGATTTCAAGGAGTCTCTGGAAGCCTTCTGCTTCCGCGATTTTGCTGAACCCGAAAACATCGCGACAGTCTCCTCCACTCCTCACGCGACGAGCCCCATCGAATTATTGAGTGATCCCACACGTCCTGCGTTGCGCTCGACGCGGCGACTTGAGGAGGGAAGTAGGCGACGTAAGAGCCGCAAGCTTGTCCGGAAGATTCTTGGGCACGCCGTTTCCCTGAGCGTTGCCGCCGTCCTCTTCGGGACGACCGTTTCGGTGATTCATCCTGAAACTCGCGAAAGGGTCTTTGCCTACGTTGGAGAAGCGATGGATTGGCTTCTGGACGAGACGGTGGAGCCTTCCGTGGTGTGGGAATTTCCGGTCCTTGAAGACGTTGCGAACCTGCAGCCGGGGGAGGAAGGGGTCGAGGAGCCGGCTAGCCTCGAACTGGTAAGTCTGGAAGGAGGAGCGGATCTCGACGAATTGCCGGTGGTTGGTGAGAGCGTCTTTGCAGATTCGGAGGATTTTGTCCCGGACGAGCCCGAACGGACTGAATTGAATTTTGCCGAGATGGCGGAGGCTGCGGAGAGTATCGATGAATTGCTCGACTTGCTCGAGAAGCTGGGAGGGAGTCTCGAGGAGATCAGTGAACGGACGCTCCGCCTCGGTGTGGCCACAGGCTCGATGATGTCGAAACTTGAGTTGGGTCGGCGGCTTGTGGAGACCTCTCCGAAAGATGCGATGCACTACCTGGAGATGGTGGCGGACGAGGGTGTTCTCGAAGCGCGCATGCTTCTCGGCAAATTGCTCCTCTCGGGGGTCGGCGTTCCCAAGGACGAAACACTCGCCTTTGAGCACCTGCGTGGTGCGGCGGCAGGTGGGAATCGGGAGGCGATGGAGATCATTGGCGCCCGCGTCGTGAGAGGAAAGGCGGTTCCGGGAGTTGGTTTCTCGGAAGGGCGTCAATACCTGAAGGCAGCGGCGGAATTGGGGAGTGGACAGGCCTGTTCATTGCTGGGGGCGATGTATCTGAACGGCATGGGAGTGGAGAAGAGTATCGACGAGGCTTTCTCTCTTTTTGAGCGCAGCGCGAGGGCCGGTGATGCGAACGGAATGCTTTACTACGCCCGTTGCCTCAATGCTGGAATTGGAACAGAGTCGGATCGTGGGAGGTCGGTCGAGTGGTATGCGAAGGCCGCGCGGGCCGGGAACGAGCGGGCGCAGCAGTGGTGCCGGGACAATGGTCACGCCATCGAAGACCCCGGACTCGACCCAGGAGCTTGATGCGCTGGAGTTTGTGACAAAAATCTTTCGTGAGGATGGCCGTGTGGGGGTTATTATTGGCTGATGTCGTCACTTCAGGAATTCCGCGTCGGATCGAATCGCGCGGATATTTTGATTCCAGACGGTGAGGATTTCGAACAAGCCCTCATGCGGACGACTCACCTGGCGGTGGGGGCTCACCAGGATGACCTTGAGATCATGGCCTACCACGGGATTTCGGCATGTTATGGCGAAAAGGATCTTTGGTTTACCGGAGTGACCTGCACGGACGGAGCCGGAAGTTCGCGGGTGGGTCCCTACAAGGACCACACGGACGAAGAAATGATCGAGGTCCGCAAAGAGGAACAGCGGCAGGCAGCGCAGGTTGGAATGTATGGCGCCATGTTGCAGCTCTCCAGGCCGAGCGCGGAGATCGGCGAGCCGACGAACTCCGGACTTCGCGATGATCTCCATGAGGTATTCTCCCTGGCGCGCCCCGAGTTTGTCTATGCCCACAATCCGGCGGACAAGCATCCGACGCACATTTCCGTGTTTCACGCGACGATTGATGCCTTGCGAAGGTTGCAGCCGGACGAGAGGCCGAAGCAGGTCTACGGTTGTGAAGTCTGGCGGGACCTCGATTGGATGCCGGACGAAAAAAAGGTCGTTCTTGACGTTAGCTATCGGG
>JBCDLR010000191.1:0-7872 GCA_038745205.1 Verrucomicrobiota bacterium | reverse complement strand
GTCTGGTGCGAGAACGTCGTCACGCAATGCAGGGAAATCGGGTTCACTGGCACGATCTGGCCGGTTCACCCGACACGGACCAGCATCGGGGGCTTGGCCGCAAGTCCCCAAGTGGTTTTGACTAATATACTCTGCAAGGGTTTTAGGTCGTATTCTCTCGGCTAAGGGTTCATTCATTTTATAAAAATAAAATAAATATGAAGATGACAATTTAGCCGTTTTTATAAATGTGGTAAATTAATTGCTACTTATTTGATAATGCAAGAATCGAGATATTTTAAATTTTCAATTGGGATGCTCTTGGCACCCCTTTTCTCCCCATCCATCCGGCGGATCCTAGCGCGATGAGATTGTGATCCGGAACCCAGCCTTCATCCTGGCGATCGTACTCACCGCCGGTCGCCATTGCGATAAAGGTATCGATTCGTCCCCGCTGGTAGTCCTCGAGGACGAAGAAATAAAGCACGGGAGCCGCGATGAGCCCGAGTTGCACACCCACGATGAGGTAACGAAACGGAATGCCACCAACAAGAAACATTGCCCCGACCACGGCGAACCAAGCGGCGGCCGAGCCCTGGTCGGGCTCCTGGAGGATCAGGTAAAGTGGCCCCATCGCGACCGCGCCGCACAGGATCACTTTCACGATCGTCCAGTCGAATTGCTTCTTCCATTTCGGCAGGACACCAAGGATGAACGCGAGAAGCAGAATGCCACCCGCGAGGGCGGCTTGGGAGGGTTGGATCGTGAAGGCTCCGCCAACGTTGAGCCAGCTCGTCGCTCCAGACGCCGTGACTCCCAGGCTTGAGTAAGGAACCAAGGCCAGCAGCACCATCGCTGCGAGGTAGAGAGGAACGACGAGGAACTTCAGCCAGCGGTAATCCACAAAAATGCCGAGCACGTAAAAGAAGCATCCGACCCCAAGCCACATCATTTGAGCTTGTGGCTTCTTCAAGAGTTCACCGTCCTCGTCACCTCGGAAGTAGGTCGCACTGTCAATCGACAACACTCCGGCTACAGCCAGACTGACCACAACGAAGGTCAAGACCCAGTTGTGGCCCAGAAACTTTCGAAAGAGAGGCGTCATTCTGGACGTCCGCAGTCTAGCAGGAGGCGGGAACCCCGCAACTGGCCGAAAACTAGGGGCTCAGCCGCACCTTTCCCCACTCGTCTCCTTCGGGTTCGCGCCGGAAGAGGATCCGATCATGCAAGCGGGAGGGCCGACCTTGCCAATACTCAATCTCTTCAGGGTGAATGACATAGCCACCCCAGAAATCCGGTAGCGGCACTTCGCCCTCCGGGAACTTCTTCCGGAGTTCCTCGTCCTTCGACTCCATCCACTCCCGGTCGGGAACGACTTCACTCTGACGGGAAGCCCATGCTCCGATCTGGTGCCCATAGGGACGGCTTTGGAAATACGCCTCCGAATCCTCGCGGGAAACCTTCTCGACGACTCCCCGCACGAGGACCTGCCTCTCGAGTTGCTTCCAGAGAAACACGGCCGCCACCCTCGGATTGCCCGCGATCTCCCGGGCCTTGCGGCTCTCGTAGTTCGAAAAAAAACGAAACCCGGCCTCGTCAACTCCCTTGAGAAGAACTGTCCGCGCGGAGGGCTGGCCCTCCATTCCCACCGTCGAAAGAATCATCGCGTTCGGTTCGGTGATCTCCGCCGCCGCTGCTTCGTCGAACCACTGCTGGAAATGAGCGATCGGGCAATTCCCTACATCATCGACATTCAGGCTGGCTCGCTGGTAGCTCACACGAAGGTCGGCAATCTTGTCGGAAGGGCGCTGGGATTCGGCTTCGGGCATGACAGGTGGAGAAGAACGTGATTAGATCGGGCAATGAACACCGCAGCCCCGACAAATGCCAGCCTGCGGATGCATCTCGACCGGGTTCTGTTTACCGAGGCGCAAATCGCCGAGCGGCTCGACGAAATGGCAGAGGCCATTACGCAGGAATTTGAGGGTGAGACGCTCACAGTCGTCGCTCTCATGCACGGAGGACTGTTTTTTGTCGCCGATCTCCTTCGCCGGGTGGATTTGCCCCTTCGTGTCGAATGCCTCTCCGTCGCAAGTTACCACGGAGGCACGCAAAGCAGCGGACGCGTCACTTTCCTCCAAAACAACCTTCCCAAAGTGGCAGGCCAGAACGTCCTCGTCGTGGATGACATTCTCGACACCGGGCGAACCCTCCACGCCATCACCCATCGCCTCGTCGAGAACGGAGCCCCCGAGAAAATGCAGATCGGAGTCCTTCTCGACAAGAACGTGAAGCGCGCTCACGAAGTCGATCTCGACTACAGTGGCTTCGAGATCGGGAATGACTTCGTCGTCGGATACGGGCTCGACTACCGCGGGCTCTATCGAAACTTGCCGTGCATCGGCGTCCTCAAGCGCGAATACATCGGTCTTCCTGAAGCATGAGCCAACTGCGTGTCCTCTTCTTCTCCCACTTGCGGGACGCGGTCGGCCAGTCCGAGCTGGAGATCAAGGCTCCCTTCGAGCCGAAGTCCGTCGACCAACTCTTGAATCTGCTTTGCGCGGATTTCCCGAAACTCGCCGACGCCCGCTCCTCCATCCGCGTCGCCGTCAACCAGGAATACGTTTCACTGGATGCCCCTCTCGCCGAGGGAGACGAGGTCGCCATCATGCCCCCGGTGCAGGGAGGCTGAACTCAGGCGGCAAATGCCGGCTGCAACTCCGGTGCGATACGATCCCCTTCGTCTTCCTTGGGAACGGACTCGATCAACTTCGCGATGACGTCGTCGGTGGAAATGCCATTCGACTCCGCGTGGAAAGTGGTGATGATCCGGTGACGGAGGACCGGCGCAGCCACCTTCCGGATGTCTTCGATCGTTGCCGAACTGCGTCCATCCATGACGGCCGCTGCCTTCGCCCCAAGCACGAGGAACTGCACGGCCCGTGGTCCGGCACCCCAACTGAGCAGGTCGGGAACAAAATCAGGAACGCCGTCCCCTTCCCCCACACGCGTCGCCCGCACGAGTCGGAGCGCATAGTGAATGACGTGCGGTGGCGCAGGGACGCGCCGCACCAACTCTTGCGTTCTTTGTATATCCTCGGCGGTCAGCACCGGCTCAACCGCTTCCGCATCGGCACTCGTCGTCAAATCGGCAACCCGGTATTCCTCGGCGTAGTTCGGATATCGGACAAAGACCTTGAACATGAAACGGTCCTGCTGGGCTTCCGGCAAAGTGTAGGTCCCTTCCTGCTCGATCGGGTTTTGCGTGGCGAGAACAAAAAATGGATTCGGCAAGGCATGGACAGATCCACCAACCGTTACCTGCCTTTCCTGCATGGACTCCAACATCGCCGCCTGCGTCTTCGGCGGGGTCCGGTTGATTTCATCGGCAAGAACAATGTTGGCAAAAATCGGCCCCTTGATGAAACGAAATTCACGCGAACCCGAAATACGGTCCTCCTGGAGGACCTCGGTGCCGGTAATGTCTGACGGCATCAGATCCGGCGTGAATTGCACGCGGCTGAAATCGAGACGCATGGACTCCGCCAGCGTGCTGACCATAAGCGTCTTCGCGAGTCCAGGCACCCCTTCAAGGAGGCAGTGGGAGCGGGAGTAGATCGCCATCATGAGTTGCTCGATGACGTCGTGCTGGCCGATGATGACCTTGCCCAACTCCTTGCGGACCTTCTCCGTGTCTTCCTTCACGGCGGCGAGAAGGCTCAAGTCGTCGGCGGAGAATTCTGGTTCGTCACTCATGCTTGGTAGAAATTTATAATTCGACGATACGCCATCGCCGCCCCGTGGCAACCGCCGTCCTGCAGCATCGAACTCGCAAGATTCCGGTTTCAGGCTACGTTTACAGTGTTATGGCCTCCCGCGACCGCCTCCTGATTTCCTCGACTGTTCTTTTCGCCTGTCTCGCCGTCGGCGGTTTCGGGTGGGCGTTCAAGCTGTCGGGGGAAAACCAGAAACTACGCGACAAAGCCACGCGCGCCGAAGCGAATGCCAACGCGACCGAGGAGGAAATGAAGGAAACGATCTCGACACTCGAATCCGAGCAACTCGAAGCCATGGCCTCCGCCGAAGAGCGTTTTGCCAGCGAGCAGGCTGGACTGCGGACGGAATACACGGAACGGATGACCTCGGCCTACAATGAATTCGCCAACGTCGTCGAAAACGGCCAGCAGGCCCTCCGCTACATCGACACCCTCGAAGGAAAGATCCAGTCCGGCCAGCAGCTCAGCCAAAACGAAATCAACCGACTGACATCCATGGCAAGCGGGCTCGACCTTCTGCGCCAAAAGTACGAGGCTCCCATGCAAGACTTCCAGGAGCTCGGAAACTATTTCGAGAAGCAGGCCTCCGTGCAGGTCCAGCAGCCCCATCAGCGCTTCAAGCGCATGCGACGCCTCTTTAACCGCGACTACCGCGATCAAGAGGTCGCCTACCAGCAGGCCGTGGGGCAGCAATCCGCCTTCACCGAAGCAAACAAACGTTATCAAGGTGCCTATACAGACGCCCGACGCAAGATGACCTCGGCCACGCAGTCGATGGACGCCCACGCCCAGCGCCTCGCCGCCCTCACTGCGGAAAAGGCGCAGAATCACGCCGAATTGGAACAGTTCTTCCGCGACTCACGCAAGGCGATCCAAATCCATCTCGACGTCCTCGACCTCGATTTCGAGCCGCCGGCATTGAATGGTGACGGCAGCTAGTGCCCCGCGCGCCTCTTAGGCGACGAGGGGTGCCAGGTTCTCCTTGCACCACTCACCATTCTGAATGGTGACACCGTCGGGATCCTCGACCGCGATGTGGGCTTCATCCTCACAGATGATCCAGCCCTCGTAGTTCCGCTGGACCAGCCACTCGGTGTAGCGGTGGAAATCGAGTTTGCCGGTTCCCATCTGCGACCACGGCTCAGGGCCGTTCCCGGAGAAATCCTTGTAGTGAATGTGATTCACGAGGTGCTGCCACTTGTTCAAGGTCTCAATGACATCCATGCCGCCACGTGCGATATGCCCGACGTCGGGAGTCCACCCGGTGACCGAAGGATCGAGGCTGCTCAAGACGACGTCGTAGTCCTCCTGCGTGCGCACCAGCGAATCGGGTGGGCTGTTCGGGTGGTAGGAGCACTTCAAGCCTTCGTCCGCGGCCCGCTTGGAAACGGCGTTGACATTGCGGGCCACATTCAGGCGCCGCTTTTGCAGATCCTTCGCGCGACCGCTGGGAAGCGTCACCGTCCCGAGCATCGCACCCGGGAACTTCTTGAGAAGGTCGATTGTGAAATCGGCACATTCGCGCTCTGCCGCGGTCTCGTCTTCGTTGTCCCACGAACAAATCAGCGCGAGTCCGGCAAGCCGAATCCCGTGTTCATCCAGCGCATCCTTCAATTTCCCGGCGTCGCAGAAATCGCCGAGCCAGTACTTGCCGCAACCAAGCGCTTCCTCCGAAATCTGGAGCACCATCGGCTCAATTCCGGTGAAGCCCGCCTGCGCAGCAATCTTGATCATGTGGTCGAGCTTGTTGTCATAACCCTTCCCGGTTCCTTGCATGAACCAGGTGTAGACTTCGGAGCCGAATTGGATGTTCGCCATGGTAGTGGGGGTAGATGGTTTTAGTCGGAAAAACGAATGCTTGGGAAAAAAGTCAACGAACGTTCATGCGCAGCCTGTTCAATGCGCCTTCAGCCACTCACGAATGCGGGGATTGAAGTCGTCCATGCATTCCCAATGGAAGGCGTGTCCGGCGTTGTCGTAGAAATGCTTCTCGCAGCCGGGAATCCCACCGGCCACCTCTTCCGCCATCCAGAGCGGCGTGAAGATATCGTCCTTGCCGCCGATGACCAGTGAGGGCGCGGAGATGCTCCCGAGTCTGTCCGAGACATCGTGGTTCACGCAGGCCGCAGCCTGCCCTTCGAGTCCATGAAGCGGCTGCGGGGTTTCATCGAGGGCCGCGTCCGCCCGTCCGGTCACCATCCCCTCGTAGGCCTCGTCGTTGTCCCAAAATGGCTTGGTGAAGATCAGAAGCTGGATCCATTCCATGAATTCCACGGTATTCAGTCGCGCCTTGCAGACTTTCATGTGCTCGAAAACGGATTTCGCATAGCGATCGCAACGCGCCCAAGGACACATCAAAACGGCGCTCCTCACCTTGTCGGGATGCCGGAGCGCGATCTGCTGCGCAATGATGCTCCCCATGGACACGCCGACCACATGCGCCTTCTCGATTCCAAGGGCGTCGAGAAGGCCGGCATGGTCGTCGGCCATCATCTCCGACGTGTATTCACCCGGCGGTTTGCTGCTCGCGCCGACACCGCGGTTGTCCGGCATGATGCAGCGGAAATGCTGACTCCAGTCGTCCGCATGCGCTTCCCAAACGGCACCCGGCGCGGTGATTCCCATGATCATGAGCACGGGATCGCCGTCTCCGCGCTCGTCGTAGTGCATCGTGATACCGTTTGTCTCAACTGTGGGCATGATGGGGATTTTGATTCAGTTGGGTTCTTTGTTATGTGGTCTTCCCCGGAAAG
Organism: Verrucomicrobiota bacterium; assembly: GCA_038745205.1. GTDB lineage: Bacteria > Verrucomicrobiota > Verrucomicrobiia > Verrucomicrobiales > DEV007 > JBCCWV01. The sequence continues at coordinate 1,364 of JBCDLR010000191.1, read as the reverse complement.
ACAAGGATGAATTCAGGTTCAGATGGTGGAAATCGCCCTTGCCGCCGCGTGGAGACTGCCAATAGAAAGCGCGTCCCGAATCTCTCCACGCTCGACCATCGCCATGGCCTCTTGCATCGGCACTCTCCTGACCTTCAACTCCTCCGATTCATCCGGAGCCATTTCCCCCTCCGACAAACCGCGCGCCAGGAAAGTGAAGGAAACCTCGTCGGAGACGCAATTGGACAAGTCCATTTCCAGGATCAGATCGAGTTGCTCTGCCGAGAGCCCGGTCTCCTCTCTCAGCTCCCTCCTCGCGGTGTCGACCGGTTCCTCGCCTGGATCCGATCCCCCCTCCGGGACTTCCCAACTATAGCGGTCCAGCGTGTAGCGGTATTGCCCCACCAGCCAAGTGTATCCCTCCTCGTCGACGGGAACAATGGCGACCGCCTTCCTCTTGAAATGGACGAAGGTGTAGTTTCCGTCCGATCCATTCGGGCGAACAACCTCGTTCTCGATCACCGAAATCCAAGGATTCTCGAAAGCGATGCGGGTGGACTTTGTCTTCCATGGATTCTTCTCGCTGCTCATTGTTCGAACCTCGTTTGGCGCTTGCACCGGTCAAGCCCCGCCCTTTGATTGCTCCCGTCATGCCGTCTACTCAAAACGTTGCCAAGGGAACTCCCGGAAAGTTCCTCCTCGTCTTCACGATTCTCATGGCCGGCGTCGGGTGGACCGCCCTGAATGACCGGATACAGCGTGAAAGCCTGGAGACGTTCGAATTCCCGACAGCCATCGCCGATGAATCCTACCTTCCCCGGCCGGAATCCGCCTCGGTCGCCATCGCCACGATTGGCGGCGAGGACGTTTTTCCGACCAGCCTCGAAACTCACGGCATCCGAGACGGATTCATGGTGAAGGCGGTGGATGCGGAGGGAGGCTTTGTTCGAGACGATACAGGTCAGTTCCACCTCTACCGCGAAACCCCGGATCCCGATCAAGACGGGACGCCGCCGCGACTTTTCCTCAAGATCGACCGTAACCGCTACCTCGAAGTCACGGACCAACCGGCACAGCCCTCTCCGGCGGGAGCCTCCTGACGCCTTCAAAAGTGACTGCATTTCACACGATCGAGATCTAACCAGTGGCGCTAGAATACTTCGAGAAATTCACCCAAGTCGAGGCCTCCGCTGGAGAACTCTTCGACTGGCACGCGAAACCGAGCGCACTTGAGCGCCTGACCCCGCCGTGGGAAAACGTGAAAACCGTCGAACCGCTGCCCGCCCTTCGCAGCGGAGCACGGACGACCCTCGAAGTCCGGACCGGATTGATCAAGCAGCGGTGGACCGCGGAATTGCAGAACGTGGAGGAGGGCAAGCAATTCG
>JBCDLR010000190.1:0-7880 GCA_038745205.1 Verrucomicrobiota bacterium | reverse complement strand
TACGCCTGTGTCTATCAAAACAACCTTTCCTGGTCGACGCCGACGACGCCGCTTCCGGCGGAAGCGCATCCGCGGATCGTTTTTGAGAACCTCTTTGGACAGGGCGGCACGAAGGCGGAGCGAAGAGCCGCCCTCGAACGCCGGGCCAGCCTGCTCGATTTTGTCCGCGAGGACATGGCGAAGTTGAAGCGGGAACTGGGTGCTTCCGACCGCGCGAAAGTCGATAACTATCTCGACACCGTTCGCGAAGTGGAACGTCGCATTCAGCGCGCTGAGGCCAGCGTCGACGAGAATCCGCTGCCCGATCTCGATCGTCCGATCGGTGTGCCCGCCGCCTACGCTGACCACGCGCGGCTGATGTTTGATCTCCAGATGCTGGCCCTGCAAGGCGACGTCACGCGGGTCATGACCTTTCAGCTTGCCCGCGAGACGAGTAACCGGACCTATCCGGAGATCGGCGTTTCCGATCCGCATCACCCGCTTAGCCATCACGGTAACGATCCCGGCAAGATCGCCCGCATGGCAAAGATCAATGCCTTCCACGTATCGCTCTTTGCGGAGTATCTCGAAAAACTCGACGCGACTCCCGACGGCGATGGCTCGCTTCTCGACCATTCCATCCATCTTTACGGCAGCGGCATGGGGGACCCGAACAAGCACGACCACAGTAACCTGCCCGTCCTCGTCGCGGGAGGAGGCGCGGCCGGCGTGAAGGGGAATCGCCACATTGATTTCGACAAGGTGACACCGCTTGCGAACCTGCACCTCACCCTGCTTGATCGCGTGGGAGTGCGCATGGAGAAATTTGCCGACAGTAATGGTCTCGTTGAAGAACTGGCGGTGTAGGATTCTCGCTCTGTCAGGATTTTTCCTGATCGGGTTTTTATCTGTGGCGCGTGCGGGTGATTTGTTGCTCGAAGCCGTGCATCGTGGGCAGTTGGCGAAAGTGGAAGAACTCTTGAAACATGGCGCCGATGCGAACACGCCCAATCGCTATGGGATTTTGCCTCTGCACGAAGCTTGCCGGAGCGGGAATCCGAAATTGATCGATCGCCTCCTGGAAGCGGGTGCGAAGGTGGATGCCGAAGAACCCGGAGGTGTGACCACCCTGATGGTGGCAGCGCGGACGGGCCGGGTTTTGCCGCTTCGGTCCCTGCTCAAGGCGGGAGCGAGAATCAATGATCCCGACCATCGCGGGCAAACCGCCTTGATGTGGGCCGCGTTGGAGGGGAATCACCAGGCGGTGCGCGTGCTACTTGGCGCCGGGGCGGAAACCGGGCCGAAACTCAGTTCAGGATTCAACGCGTGGTTCCTTGCGGCGCGACAGGGACACCTCGAGGTGATCAAGGTCTTCCAGGAGAACGGCGCGGTGGTCGATGCGGTGATCGACGGGAAGAACGGGGGCGGCCGTGCGCCACGGAACGGGATGAGCGCCTTGATGTTTGCGACGGAGAACGGTCATTTTGAAATGGCGACTCATTTACTCGAGTCCGGGGCGAATCCCAACGACCTCCGCTCCGGCTTCGCGCCTTTGCACGTGATGAGCTGGGTGCGGAAGCCGCGGAAGGGCGACAACCTCACGGGGACGCCTCCTCCACGGACGATGGGGAACGTCACCGGCCTCCAGTTCGTGCAAAATCTCCTCGATCATGGTGCCGACGTGAACTTGCAGCTTCCTGAGAACACCAGCGGCCCGAGTCGGCTTGGCTATGGCGAGGCGACGCCGTTCCTTCTCGCGTCGCGGACCGCCGACCTACCGTTGATGAAATTGCTGATTAAGAACGGCGCAGATTTCCGAATTCCCAACGAGAAGGGCCGGACCCCACTTCTCGCGGCAGCGGGGGTGAACCTTGGCGCGGAAGGTGACGAGGCGGCGACGGAAGACGAGGCCATTGCGGCGATTGAATATTTGCTAGACCTCGGCGCGGACATCAATGCCATCGACAAGCGTGGCGAAACGGCCATGCATTCCGCCGCTTACAAGCAAGCGCCGAAGATCGTGCGTTTGCTCGACGTACGCGGAGCGGAGATCTCGGTTTGGAACCGGAAAAACGAGAGTGGGTGGACGCCGTTGCTTATTTCCCAGGGCTTTCGCCAGGGGAATTTCAAACCTTCGCAACCGGTGATCGACGCCCTCTCCGAGGTCATGCGTTCCCACGGCATCGAACCACCGCCGGCCCCACCGCGGCCGGTGCCCGGGAAGAAGAAGGAAGCGTATCGGGCGGACTAGTCGCCGGGCAGGTGAGACCGCTCTCGCTCCGGCAGATGTGCTAAGTTTGACCAATGCTCGACTTCAAGGACGCGCCCTATCGCTTCTACCCGGCCAAGCCGAATCCGTTCATCATGTGGATCGGCAGTTGGTTGAATCGGAAGTTCTTTTTGCCCGGGGTAGAAAATCGAGTGGAGGGCGTGGAGGTGTCCGGGGCGATTGAGGCCGTGCGCGACTTGAAGAAGAATGGGAAAAGAATTCTCTTCATTCCCAACCACTCCACCCAGAGTGATCCCTACCTCATGATGGAGGTGCAGCGGCAGCTTGGGGTCCCGTCGTGTTTCATGGCCGCTTACGACGTCTTTCTCGACAACGGGCCGTTTCGCGCGTGGGTCATGCAGCAGATCGGTTGCTTTTCGGTGGACCGCGACAGCAGCGATAGCCGGGCAATGAAGGCGGCGTTGGACGTGATGACCCGGGGAAAGTATGCGCTGACGATTTTTCCCGAAGGCAACGTCTACCTGACGAATGACCGGGTGACGCCATTCCTCGAGGGGGCGGCGTTCCTGGCCTTCAAGGCGCAAAAGGAACTGGGCGAGGACGAACCGATTCATGCCGTCCCGGTTTCCATCAAGCTCACTCATTTGGCAGATGTAAGGTCAAAGGTCATGGACCGGTTGCGGGAGTTGGCCCGCGAGGCGGAGACGGAACTCGATGGATCTGCTCCTCCGCTAGCCGAGTTGGCACGGATCGGCTCGCTGCATGTGACGGAGGCGTTGCGCGAGCGCGGTTACCTCAAGAACGGCGACGAGATCACGGCGGATGGCGGGGACTTGCACGAAAAACTGCTGGGTGTGGCCGCTGAGATCATCGGGAGGCTGGAGGAAAAGATGGACTTGTCCGCCCGACCGAAGGACGACGTGACGACAAGATTCCGGAAAGTGCGATCGGCGATCCACCAGATTCGGGTTGATCCTGAAAAATCCACCAAGCACCGCGTTGCTGCTGCCTGGGCGGACGAAGCGATTCTCGCCCTGCGCATTCTCGGTTACTCCGAACCGTATGTGGCCGAGAATCCGACGCTCGATCGCTTTTCCGAAACCGTGACGAAGCTCGTGCAGGATGTGTATTCAGAGCCGCAGAATCCCATTGGCGACCGCAAGGCCCTGGTGGAAGTCGGCGCGCCGGTCGCATTGCCGGATCGGTTTGCGGCGGCGTCGGGGAAAATGCGCAACGCCGCCCGGGATTTGACCGCGGAGCTGGAAGCATCGGTTCAGGCGGGTCTGGACGCGATCAATGCGCGGAACGACTTCTCGGGGAGCGAAACGTTTTAGGCGAAGGTAGGGACGTTTCGCCGAAACGTCCCCGACTATCCGCCGGAGGCGGCGTCTGCTTCGCGGACAAGACTGGGACGCCTGCGGCGAGGCGTCCCTACCTGCCGAGTAGATTGAAGGCCGTCACCAACGCCTTTAGTCCGGCCATTTCGATGGACGAATCGACGCCGCAGCCCCAGAGGATGAGGCCGCCGTGCTCGGGTTCGCCGTCTTCACCAAGGGCGTGCAGCTGGATGTAGGCGGCGGAGTCCGAGTCGGATCCGCCTCGGATGGCGTGGGACCGGTAGTCGGTGAGCTTGAAATTCTTCAGTCCCGCCTCTTCCATGGCATGGACAATGGCATTGATCTGGCCGTTGCCGCGGCCTTCCAACTTTCTCTCTTTTCCCTCAATGGTGATTGTAGCCCGACAGACGACCTCGCCCTTGGCGCCAGCGTGGTGGTCGAGTTCGTAGTCGACGAGACTCAGCGGCGTTGACACATTGACAAACTCCGACAGAAACAGGTCGCCGATTTCCTCGGCGGACAACTCGCGTCCCGCTTCATCCGCGAAGGAATAGATGCGCGTTCCCACCTGCGGGTGCATCGTCTTCGGGAGGTCGAAGCCGTGTTCGCGGTCGAGGATGTAGGCGACGCCGCCCTTGCCGCTCTGGCTGTTGATGCGGATGATCGCCTCGTAGCTGCGGCCGATATCGTTGGGATCAATCGTAAGGTAAGGCACGGCCCACTTCGTCGCAGGATCAGTTCCGAGATCCTTTCCACGGCGGTCGATGCCTTTCTTGATCGCGTCCTGGTGGCTGCCGGAGAAGGCGGTGAAGACGAGTTCGCCCCCGTAAGGTTGGCGTTCGGGCACCGTCATGCGGGTCGTGCGCTCGTAGACTTCACGGATCTCGGTGAGGTTGGCGAAATCGAGGCCCGTTTCGATGCCGTGACTGTTCATGTTGAGGGCGACGGTGACAATGTCGAGGTTGCCCGTGCGCTCCCCGTTGCCGAAGAGTGTCCCCTCGACGCGGTCTGCGCCTGCCATGAGGCTGAGTTCCGTGGCGGCGATTCCCGTGCCGCGGTCGTTGTGCGTGTGGAGGCTGACGAGGACGTGGTCCCGGTCCTTCACGTGGCGGCAAAACCATTCGATCTGGTCGGCGTGCACATTGGGCGTTGTCCACTCGACCGTCGCGGGCAGGTTGAGAATGATCTTGTTGTTTTTGTCAGGCTCCCAGATGCCCATGACGGCCTCACAGACTTCGAGGGAGAAATCGAGTTCGGTGTCGGAGAAGCTTTCGGGGGAATACTGCAGGTCGATGTTCGTGTCGGGCAGTGTCGGCACGAGTTTCCTCACCAGCTTCGCGCCGTCGACGGCGATCTCCTTGATCTGGCTCTTCGAGGCATCGCCGAACGTGACCCGGCGCTGCAGCGGAGAGGTCGAGTTGTAGATGTGGACGATGGCGTTCTTCACGCCCTGCAGGCTTTCAAAGGTGCGCTCGATCAGGTGTGCGCGGGTTTGCACGAGCACTTGAATCTGGACATCGTCGGGGATGCGATCCTGATCGACAAGGGCACGGAGAAAATTGAATTCGGTATCGGCGGCGGACGGAAATCCGACTTCGATCTGCTTGAAGCCGATGCGCACGAGCATGTCGAACATCTCCAGCTTTTCCTCGACGCTCATGGGGACGGGAAGGGCCTGGTTTCCATCGCGAAGGTCGACGCTGCACCAGATCGGGGCGTGGTCGATGACACGGTCCGGCCATTGACGGTCAGGCAAATCGACCGGCGTAAACGGCTTGTATTTATGGATGGAAGCGGAATTCATGGGTAGAAAGGTTTTGAGACTCGTTAGGGGACATCCGCGATCGGCGGACGAGGGGGCAACGCAGGCTGGGTGGTAAGTGGAAAGAAAACGATTAGCGGGCGGCCAACCCTAGAAGGAGGCTGCCGGCGGGAGCAAGAAGGAGCTGCGTGGCCGTGAGAGTCATCGTTTTAAAAACGTAAGATCGAAAATGCCCTTGTCGAGCGGGATTTTGGCGGGAGCGTGGCGGCACCGACCGAATGAATGACCTTGTCCTCAACGAGGAGAGCTACCAGCGCGTCCTTACGGATCTCGTGCCGTTGGCGCAGAAGTTTGTCTGGATTGCGACGGCTGACTTGAAGGATCTGCACGTTGCAGGTGCGGCACGGAAGAAGATGGTACCCTTCGTGCAGGTGCTGGGGCGACTCGTCGAGGAAGGGGTGGAGGTGAGGCTCGTCCACGCCAAGGAACCGGGTCCGCGTTTCCGTGAGGATTTCGACAAGCAACCGGGGCTTCTCGAGAGTGACTTGTTCGAGCGTGTTCTTTGTCCCCGCATGCACATGAAGGTGGTCCTGGTCGATGGACAGACGGCGTATGTTGGAAGTGCGAACCTGACGGGCGCGGGGATCGGTGCCAAGAGTTCCAAACGGCGGAACTTTGAGGCCGGGGTCGTGACCGACGAAAAAGAGGTCATCGAGGGACTCATGGCTTTCTTCGATGAGTTTTTCATTGGCGACCATTGCGTGCAGTGTGGCCGCCGCGACGTGTGTCCGGAGCCGATAGTGTGATGGGCATGAACTATCAAGAAGAGATCGATTGGCTCTACGGCGTACAGATGCTGGGGGTGAAGCTGGGGCTCGACAACATGCGCAGGCTTCTCGAGGCGATGGGAAATCCGGAGAGGAAGATGAAGGTCGTGCACGTGGCGGGAACGAACGGAAAAGGGTCGGTTTGTGCTTTGGCGGAAGCCATGCTGCGGGCCGGAGGTGTGCGCACGGGCTTGTTCACGTCGCCGCATCTGGTGAGTTACTGCGAGCGAATCAGGATCGACGGCGAAGAGGTGCCCGAAGAAACGGTTGCCGGGCTGGTTGCGGAGATTCGCGATCTGGTCAGAGCGTGGGACCCGCATCCGACCTTCTTTGAATTGACGCTTGGAATTGCCTTGCGGGTGTTTGAGGCGGCCGGCGTTGAGGTGGCGGTGTTGGAGACCGGACTCGGGGGGCGTTTGGATTCGACGAACGTGGTTTTACCGGAAGTGTCTGTGATCAGTCCGATCTCCTACGATCACCAACATATCCTCGGGGAGACGTTGGCGGAGATCGCCGGCGAGAAGGCTGGTATCATCAAGTCCGGTGTGCCCGTGGCCAGTTCTCCGCAGGTCGAGGAAGCGAGGCAGGTTCTGGTGAGGGTCGCGGAAGAGCGATCTGCGCCGATTTCGTTCGTGGAGGCGCCGTGGACCGACTCGCGGGTGGGAATTCCGGGTGAGCACCAGCGATGGAATGCGGCTTTGGCGGTGAGGGCGATGGAAGTTGCGAGATTGCCTTTTTCCGCCAGTGGTTTGTCGACGGTGAGTTGGCCAGCCCGGTTTGACCGGCGCTGCCTGAAGAGTGGTGCCACCGTGGTCATAGATGGCGCCCATAATCCGTCATCGGCGGAGGCGCTGGCAAGGACCTGGCGGGAGGAATTTGGCGACGTGAATGCGACGCTTGTCTTTTCCGCGGCAAACCGGAAGGACGTCGCCGGCGTGCTGCGCTGGCTCGCTCCGTTGGCGTCCTCGTTGCACTTCGTCCCCATCCAATCCGCACGTGCGGTTGCTCCGGAAGATTTGAGAGATCAGTATTCCGGATCCGTGGAGACCTTCCTCCACGAATCGCTGGCAGAGGCCATGGAGACCCTCTCGAGGACAAGCGGTCCGATGCTCGTTGCGGGATCCCTGTTTCTTGCCGGCGAAGCGGTCGCCCTTTTGGAAAGCGGACGATTCGAAGTCAGCTTGCAGTGACACGTGCGCCGGGTAAGGCTCCTCATTCGCGCCTTTTATGACCCATCCGCAACGCAAGCTCCTCCTCGTCGTCTTTCTCGTCCTGGTGGTTCCGTGGGTGGCTTGGATGATTCTATACTCGGTTGGAGCAGTGCCTCCTCCCGGCGAACAGGAGGCACTTTTCAAGCGCAGCGATCCGCTGGCGAGCGTGGTTATCGTGGAAACGGACGAAGGCCTCGGTGTCGAGGTGAAGTCTGGAGAAATCCTTTCCGCAGACGAGTTTCTCCAGACGCTCAACGCACTGAACACGGACCGCGGCTGGCTCTTCAAGCTCCTCAACATCACGAGTTGGACGGGGATTTTCTGGGTCGGCTTCGGCCTCATGGCGCAGGTGGTCTTTACCGGGCGAATGATCGTGCAGTGGTGGGTGAGCGAAAAGGAGAAACGCTCTGTGGTGCCGAACGCCTTCTGGTGGATGAGTCTCGCGGGTGCATCCATGTTGATTGTCTATTTCATCTGGCGGAAGGATATTGTCGGTGTGTTAGGTCAATCCACCGGTTGGTTCATCTACGTGCG
>JBCDLR010000189.1:0-7914 GCA_038745205.1 Verrucomicrobiota bacterium | reverse complement strand
GCTGAATTCAGGGCGGTGGATCCTTCCGAGTCGGCTTAAACGGTCGATTGACGTGGCGCGGGTGACGGCGTTGTTTTGCGCCATGGAGATGAAACAGAGAATTCATGGGATCGGAATTGCGGCATGGCTCGCTATTGGCTTGCCGGCGATGCTGGGTGGGGTTGAGTTCTTTGTCGCACCCCCGAAGAACTTCGCGGACGATCAGCACGAGAAGGTCTATGGACTGATGTCCGACTTCGCGAAACGGGAGGTTTCAGACGCAACGGAGAAGATGACGGCGATGCAGAAGGAATTGCTCGACTCGTGGAAGCAGAAACAGGATCTGGCCATCAATTCCAACGATTCGGAACGTGTGATGGCGCTTTCAAAAATGGTGAAGGGCATCGAAGCCCTGGAGTTGGTGCCGATCCCGGCGAAGGTGAATTCGATCGAGCGAAGCGGCCTCGAGGATTACAACCGGTATGCGCAGGCCTACCAGAACCTGGTTTTGCAGAACAGAATTTCGGCTTCGCAGAAATACGGGTCTCACCTTGTGAAGGAGAAGAAGTCGGCGCTGGAGGCCGGGGAGGCCGCGAAGAAGAAATACTACACGGCGGAGATCGCCCGGGTGCTTGCGGCGGTCAACGCGATGAAGGAGGAGCAAGGAACAACGGCCGAGAGCGGCGGGGAAGGCGGCGAGGCAAAGCCAAAGTTGCAAATCCCGGAAGGAGCTTCGGAATTCGACGGAAATTATTACTACGTCTTTGACGAGAAGCTGACGTGGACGGAAGCCAAGGCAAGATGCGAGAACATGGGTGGCTATCTGGTGACGATCCTTTCCTCGCGGGAGCATAATTTCGTGACGTCGATGGTGGCGAGGGATCAACGCTATTGGATTGGTCTTCGCAACGAGGAGCATGGATGGCGCTGGTTGACCGGGGATACTCCCACTTACAAGAAATGGTCGGGCCGTCCGCCGAGTAGACAGAGTCCCAGCGGCTTTGCTTTCCTACGCTACGAGCGCTGGTACACGGCCAGAGATTCCTACTCCTCGATCCGGGGATTCATTTGCGAGTGGGAATCAATCCTCATGCGGTAATCAGGACGCGCATTCGACGGCGCGGAAGCAGAGTTCAAGGCTGCGCAGATTCCGGCGAGCGCTGTTTTCGGGTTCGCGCTCTTCCGCGATGGCCATGAGGAGTTCGGCCATGGTTCCGCGGAAACCGTTGGAGGTCCAATCCCCCTCCAGCGGGATATGCGATTCGCCAAGCGCCGTCGTCAGGATCGTCTGTTCGTGCTTTTTCATGGAGGCACCTTGGCTGCGGATGACACCATGTTCTCCACAGATTGTGAAGGAGTCGCGTGGTGCGTGGGTGACGTTTGCGTTGAAGGAGACGCGAGCCTGGAAACCTTCGAAATCAATGACCGCATGCGCGAGGAACGGAGGCTTGGCGGATTGGTAATCAGTGCATTCGGCGGAAGCGAAGACGTTTTTCAAAACGCGGTTCCCGGCGAAAGCGCTCACGAAATCGAACCAATGGATCCCGAAGTCATGGAGAAGGAGGTGGTGGATTTCGTTGAAGGGGGTATCGACCGTCCAGGAATGGTCCCATTGGTAGTTGAAGTCGGCGCTGGAGAGTCGGCCGAGATGTCCGTTGTGAACTGCCTGGAGAGCCCATCGGTAGTGCGGCGCCCAGCGTCCGTTTTGATTAACGGCCATGGTGATGCCTGCGTTTTCGGCGAGGTCGCAAAGTCGCCGCGCCGTTGCAAGGTCCTCGGCGAACGGCTTTTGGCTGAGGATGTGCTTTCCGGCGCCGATGGCCGCTTCGATGGCTGCGACCCGTGGGCCGGGCGGAAGCGCGATGTCGACGACCTCGATGTCCTCGCGGGCAAGGAGGCGGGCGTAATCGGCGTAGGCCTGCGCTTCGGGGAAGTAGGCCTTGCAGCGTGCCTCCGCCTTTTCGAGGGAGCGGTTGGCGATGGCGACGACATCGAGGTTCATCGCACGGTAGGCGTCCAGGTGCCGTTCCGTAATGCCGCCTGCGCCGATCAGGCCGATGGAGGGCTTCCATTTCGGCGTCCCGGGCAGGTAGTCGACGCTGGGCGGGTCGATGGGGTTTGGCGGAGGCGGGGCGACGATGCCTTCTCGGGGAGAGGTCACGAAGCAAATATCCCGCTCAATTGTTCCTTGGCAATGGGTGGGAATGGTGCGAAGCGAGCGGATGCCCACCGAGTTCTCAGACCTTGTCCCTTCCATCCTCCCTCGCGGATTCGCTCCCCGCTTTGGTGTCGTTCTCGGGTCCGGACTGGGAGAGGTCTTCGAGGATTGTGAAATCGTGGGGGAAGCGGGGTATGCCGGGATTGACGGCCTGCCTGTTTCCGCCGTTCCAGGCCATGCGGGGAAAGTGTGTTTTGTCAGGATCGGCGGCATGGACGTGGTGATCGCGTCGGGACGAGTTCACCTTTACGAGGGCTGGTCGGCGAAGGAGGTGACGGCGCTCGTCCGCCTGTTCGCGGCGTTTGGGGTTGAGGGGGTGCTGCTCACCAACGCAGCGGGCACGTTGCACCCGGACCACCTGCCGGGGGCTTGGATGGCGATTTCAGACCATTTGAATCTTCAGCAAACTTCGCCGTTGGAAGGTGGACCGAATTTTGTTGATATGACGACAGTTTACGAGCCCGAAATCCGCGAGTTGTTGACCAACGTCGCGGCGGAAAATGCGTTGAACCTGCATCACGGGGTCTACGCCGCCGTGCGGGGTCCGCAGTACGAAACGCCGGCGGAAGTGAGGATGTTGCGTGGCTTGGGAGCGGATGCGGTCGGGATGTCGACAGTGCTTGAAGCCATCCAGGCGAGGGCCCTTGGTTTGCGGGTGGCCGGCTTGTCCCGGTTGACCAACTGGGCGGCGGGTATGGGAGAAGGTGAGATTTCGCATGAAGAGGTGATTGAAGGGCAGTCTCGCGCCGGCGGAGAACTCACCATCTTTCTGAGGGCGCTGGCAAAAAGTTTTTAAATATCATGATCGAGCAAAGAAATGTTCTTGGCGAGCCCTTGGAGGCTTGTTGTATGGATCCAGTGACCGGGTTTCTCCGGGATGGCCGCTGTGCCGTGATTAGTGAGGATCATGGAGTGCACGCTATTTGTGCGGAAGTGACCAAGGATTTCCTAAAATTTTCGAAATCCGCGGGAAACGATCTTTCCACGCCTCGTGAAGAGTTCGGATTTCCCGGATTAAAGGACGGGGATCGATGGTGCTTGTGTGCGAGTCGTTGGGTGGAGGCTCACGAAGCCGGTTGTGCGCCGCGCGTGTTTTTGAAATCAACGCATGAGGCGGCCCTGGGTTTTGTTTCTCTCTCCGTGTTGCAGGAATTCGCGATCGACGATGATTGAGTCGCTGGAGTCTTGATCTTCCAGACGCGTGCTGTACAAAAGATCTCATGAAGCGATTCCTGCCGTCGCTGCTTGCCGTCATGCTGTGCACGCAATGTGAGAGAAATGACGATCGTTCCATGCGTACGCTCTACGAGCATGATTATAGTTACAAGGTCAGTGAGTTTTTTCGAGCGGCAGAAGACGGGAACGAGGAAGTGGTCAGAGCGTTCCTGGAGTTTGGAATGGAGCCGGACGTCGAAGACGGATTTGGAAATCGTTCCTTGTCCCTGGCCGCCGCAGAGGGGCGGGGTGACGTGGTGAAAGTCCTTGTGCGGGCGGGATCCGAACTGGAGCATCGTAACGAGAACGGCGCGACGCCGCTGCTCGCCGGGGCGGGGTCAGGAGATCACCGCGTGGTGGAGGAACTGCTCGGGGCGGGGGCCGACCCGACGATCCGGGACACGACTGGATGGGGGGTTTTGACGAAGGCCGTGGTCTCTGAAGATGTTCAAACGGTGGAGTCCCTGGTGAGGGTTGTGCCGGATCAGAAGAACGAGGCACTCCTCATGGCTGCCGTGCAGGGAGCAGTCGAGGTGATAGAAGTCTTGCTTTCGCATGGGGCCGACATCGACACGCGGAGCACGGATGGAATGACACCCCTCATGTATGCCTCGCGCGGTGGATACGAGGAGGCGGTTTCGCTCCTCGTTTACCACGGGGCCAACGCATCGTTGCGAAATGTCGAGGGCGAGCGGGCGACGGACTTGGCGAAGTCGCAGAAGGTGAAGGAGGTCCTCGCCGCCTTGCGATAGAGGATTTTCCTAGGAATTGACGAGGATCAGTTGCTCGACTTCTTCAAGCGTCGGCATTGCGGCGTGTGCCCCGGCCTTCGTGGCGGCGAGGGCCCCGGCAGCGCAGGCAAAGCGAACGGCTTCGGTGAGACTCTGATCCCGGCAAAGGGCGACGGCGAGCGCGGCGTTGAACGCATCCCCGGCGGCCGTGGTGTCGACGGGAACGACGGGAAAGGCCGGTACGCCGAAAGCGCCTCCTTCCAGTCCGATGGCGCTGGCTCCATCCGCGCCGAGTTTTGCCACGATCGATTTCGCGCCCTGCTCGCGGAGGGCTCCAAAAACGGGAGGTGTCTGATGGGCTCCGGAAACGTTGGCCCCGGTGAGGGCGAAGAGTTCCGATTGATTGGGAGTGAGGTAGTCGGCTTCGAGCAGTTCGACGGGAACGCCTTCGTCAGGCACGGGTGCGGGATCGAGGATGGCGGGGACGTTTTTCTTTCCCGCGATCTTGATCGCGCACTCGACGGAATCCAGGGGGCATTCCAGTTGCAGAAGAACCATGTCTGCGGCGTCGATGAGGTGTTCGTTTTTCTCGATGAGCTTGGGCGTTACGTAGGCGTTGGCGCCCGGGGTGATGGCGATGGCGTTCTCGCCCTTCGCATCCACGTGAATGGCGGCCATGCCCGACGGCTCATCCTCCACGGTGACGAGGTTTTCCGTGTTCACCCCGTGGTCCTCCAGGCTTTTGCGAAGTTCACCGCCGAAACGGTCGGTTCCGACACAGCCGAGAAAAACCGACCGCGCCTGCAGTTTTGCCGCCGCCACGGCCTGGTTCGCACCTTTTCCTCCGGGGCTCATGAAGAAGCGCGGCGCCTTTACGGTTTGTCCCGGCAGCGGGAGTTTTCCCCCTCGAAAAATGAGATCGAGATTAATCGAGCCAATCGACAATATGGTGGGCGGATTCTTGATGGGCAGTCGGCGTGTTCGGTGGATTGACTCATGCACCTTAAGTCATTTTTTTCGAATCGAAAATGACTCTCACTCCGCCCATTCCGCCTCGAGAGCATCAAGGTATTCGGAGATGGCATCGTCTCGTGACGGTAGGGTTTCTTCGATGTCCTTGATCGCCTGGTGGAAGTCGCTGAACCTGGCGGGATCCCGCACGGGCTGATTGACTTCGGACCAGTGGAGAAGATCCTGGACCTCCTGCGAGATCTTCAGCAGCGAGGTGCGCTTTCCTGTCAGGCGCTCAAGAGTCTCCGGGAGTTTCTTCTTTTCGCCCTTGGCCAATTTGTCGATGACGGAGGTGTATTCGTCGATCAGGGGCCGGTAGAGGGGGTAGGCCCGACGGCGCAGCTTGTTGAGCGCGGCCTTGTTTGCTTCGAGATATTGGCCCCGCTCGCTTTCGGCGATGTAGAGGATCGTTTCGATTTCCTGCAAGGGAACGGGAACGGTGGGGCGATTTTTCTGATCGTTGGCAACCGGGGTGGTTGGCGTTTTGCGGGGCCACTTGAGCCACCGTTTGCGTTCCTCATCCGTTGTTTTCGCGTCGACGGGGACGATGACGAAGAGGGCCTGCTGGAGGGCGGCTTCGGTCTCGATGATGGTCATGATGTCGAGCGGACTGGGTTCAGCGAGTGCTGCCAGTTCCAACGCCCACCACTTGTCCATCGATTCGGGAGTTGCTCCCAACTCCGGGAATCGGACGAGCAATACGGCTTCGTCGCGGCCATCGAAGTCCAGGAGGTCGCGCAGCATCAACTGGAATTTCGTGCTCCCCCCGGGTTGTCCGAGCAGGGCCAGCACAAGGCCGGTCGCGGAAGCCTCGAAGGCGAGTTTTTCCACGGAAGTCTTCCCGGCAAGATCGCAGCGGAGGATCTCGGGCACACTCATGATTTGTCCCGAGTTGAAGAGTTGGCGGAAAAATCGGTCTTTCCGGCCCGTGGTGCGAAAGCGAATGGCCCCATGGAGGCCGTCTACCATCCACGGCGGAATGCGGAGACGGTGGGCCTTCTCTGCTCCGGCCTTTCCAGATTGCCGCAGAATCTGCTCGAAGAGCAGGACTTCGAGCAGCTCCCGTTCAACGGTTTCCATCGACAGTTCCGGAACGAGTTTCACCCCCAGGGTGAACCGGTAGGCGCCCTGTACTTGCTCGGCCGAGGACTTCACGAGGGGGCCGGTGGCGACGTCGCCCGGTATTTCTATGAGGCGGATGACAATAGAAAGGGGTTGGAAGTCATCGCGACCCAGAATCGCTGTCACCTGTTCCTTTAGACTTTCGGCGAACGCGCTGAAGCGGGCCCGTTCCGCGAGGTCCGATCCATAAATGACGAACTGGCGCGTGGTGCTGATGGAGCGTTGAGGCGTGTCATCGAGCCGCGCTGTTTCGACCTCCTGGGCCAGGCTCGGCGAGAGCATCGAGGCGAGCGCAAGTGCCGCCTTCGCGATGAAAGTAGTCGTCTTCAATCCTCCGGGGTGAACGGAAACTATGCTCCGAATTCCGGAGAGACGCGAACTCTTTACCCCGGTCGGAAATCCGTTATTCGGCTTTTTTCGCCTTTTTGGACTCCGATTTTGCCGGCTTTGACTCCGATTTCTTGCTGTCGCCGGAATTCCCCGGGGTTGTCGCCTCCTTCGCAGCCTTTTCGCCCGCCTTGTAAGAGTCGCTGCGATAGTCGGTTTCGTAGAAGCCGCCACCTTTGAAGATAATTCCCGCGCCGGTCCCTATGAGACGCGTGACCTTGCCTCCGCAGGCGTTGTCAGGGCACTTCCGTAAGCGCTTGTCATTCATTGATTGGAAGACCTCGAAGGTCTGGTCGCAATCCTCGCAATGATAGTCGTAGTTGGGCATTCCCGTGTAGGAGAGGGGGAATTATCGGTGAAAAAAGGGGACATCAAGGAGGAATTTGAGGGCGGGGGCGGTTTGCGGCCGGGAGAATTCGCCCCGCGTTCCCGAATTGCGTGCCTCCAGATACCATATTAGACTCCCGTTCCCTCCTTTCAGGTATGATCCAGACAGTCGTTCCTCTTCTTGCCGCAACCCTCGTTGCGGCCCTGCTCACCTCGTGCCGCACCGACAACGTGGTGAATGTTCCGCGTGGCGAGACCCTTTATCTTGACTCGTTGAATTCCGTCTTCGCGAACCAACAGCAAAAGAACCGCCGCCGCGGTCCTGCGGATAACGTTTCCTATTGGGATGGTGACGGTGTTTCCGGCTCACCTTCCATCAAGATTCGTCTCAGTGAACAAAGGGCCTACTTCTACAAGGGCGGACAACTTGTCGGTGTGTCTGGTGTCTCGACCGGGCGCGAAGGATTCGAAACACCGGCCGGGAGCTATCGCATCCTGCAGAAGAGCCCCAATCACCGTTCCAACCTCTACGGGGAAATCGTCGACCAGTATGGCAACGTGATCAACAACGACGCCGACGTGCGGAAGGATGTGCCGCCGCCGGGAGGCAGGTTTGTTGGGGCACCCATGCCGTATTTCATGCGACTGACCAACAGCGGTGTCGGCATGCATGAGGGGTATTTGCCGGGTTATGCCGCCTCCCATGGATGCATCCGCATGCCTGGAGACATGGCCTCCACCTTCTTCCGAAATGTCAGTATCGGAACGCCTGTCACGATTACCTACTGATCCACCGCGGATCTTTGACTTTCGGGCCTCAGCCGCGTAGTCTCTCCGCTCGCGAAAAGGCAGGGTAGCTCAGTGGTAGAGCAGAGGACTCATAAGCCTTTGGTCGGGAGTTCGACTCTCCCCCCTGCTATTTTC
>JBCDLR010000188.1:0-7931 GCA_038745205.1 Verrucomicrobiota bacterium | reverse complement strand
CTACAGGTTGCGGGTGGAGGATGGCATTTTCGCCGGGTTCCCGCCCAACTGGAACGAGGAGCGGCGGGATCCTCCGGCCCCGTTTTCCCTCGGCTGGATGCTTGAGAAGTCTGAAACGGAAGCCGGAGAGGCGGGCGCGGTAGGTTATAGCCTTGGAGCGCTGACGGATGAAGAGGCCGAGGCAATCTTCGAACAGTTTCTGAAGCTCGCGCCGACCGCTCCCTCCGAGGAATGGGAAATTCTCTGCCGCACCGTCGCCAACCTCGCAGAGAAGGGACTCAAGGACAGCCGCGTAGTTGGTGTCATCCGGTCACGTTTTCTGGACACGTCTCTGCCCCAGCAGTCCGCTGGACAGGTCCTGCGGGTCTATGGCGTCGAAGAGCATCGCGAATTCTTTGCCGACCGGCTCCGCCAGATCCTCTCCGAAACAGGTGCCTGGCGGGTCAATTTCGGGAAAGAAACTTCACTGGACTCGTCTTCCGACGGGCTCGTTTCCGAGATCCAGATCCTCTTTGCCTATGTCGGGAAGGAGTATTCGACGATGCCGTTGCTCGTGAAGCGCGCGACGCAGCATCGGCGCGCTGAAGTGCGGTCCATCGGCTACGGTTACATGCACTGGCTGAACCCGGACGAAGGTCTGGAGCTTGTCGCGGTCGGATTGATGGATCCCAGTGCAAAGGCGCGCCGCCGCTGCGCCGAATTCTGTGCCGGCGCCGTGGGCGATCTCTCGAATCTTCTGGCACCCCACATCGAGACTGCCCTCGAGAACGAAACCGATGTTCTTGCGAGGAACTACTTGCTGAGCGCGGCCGGAAAGGCGCCGGAATTGTCGGAACGTTAGTTGTTCCCGTCAGGGGAGTCAGCCCGCGACGCGACAACCGGCGTGGTCTTCGCCGTCTGTTCCATGGGAAGATTTTCTGACGATGCGACGTGTACGGAACCGCTGGCGGGGGCCCCTGAAAGCTCGCTGATGAGGGATTCCGTGGAAGAGCGCAGCGCGTTGTTGCCGTAGACGGCCACGCCGTTCAGCGCAATGACAGCCGCGAGCATCCCAAAGATGGTGAACTCCTGGTGTCGCTCCAGCTTGTTGACTTGCTTCCGCGGTGCACGCGCCCATTTAACGGCGAAGTAAAGGCTCGTAAGTAAGAGGAAGTTCAAGAGCAGGAGGGCTCCCGTCACCAATTTGGTGTTGAAAAGAAGGGCGTCGAAAGTCGAGTTCATATGGAAATTATACGAGTATAGCCAATTTAGCAGAGTTTAATATAATTTCCATAAATTAATGAAAAACTTCGCAGATGGGCAACTCATGGCGGCAGAGGGGAGAGTAGAGCTTCTTAGATGCTTCAATGTCAGCTACTTAGCGAAATCACCGGACGGTTGAGGAGTGCCTTCCTGCTCGGAGAGTCGCGCTTTGAATTCGTTCCAGAAGGCGACTTAGGGGACGGGGAAAGGGAGGATTTGGTCTCGGAGCGCGAGAAGTCTAGTCTCAGCCTTGTCCATTTTTTGGACGTGGGTCTCAAGCAGGATTTCACGATCTTCCCCCGTTTCATGGATCACCGTTTGGGCGGGCGCGATGGTCACGGGTCAAGGTAGGGATTGGTCAGGAGAATAAACCGGAAGGATGAACGATCTTCGCGGAAACCTTTCGAAAGACGTTGCGAATGCGACTGCCCGTGCTTTTTTACCGACCGATCTTTTTCAAACCGCGGGGTAGAGCAGCCCGGTAGCTCGTCAGGCTCATAACCTGGAGGTCGAAGGTTCAAATCCTTCCCCCGCAATTTGGAAAACTTTATTTTTTTTGGCGCGCAGGTCTGCAGAGGTGGATTCAGGGAGGTTGGTCCTGTTAAGTGGCTTCGAGACTGTTGTCGGATTGCAGGCTCATTGACGGAATCTGATTGGATCTGGACAAAAATTCAGTTTCGACTACGAATCCCCACGGTGTTTAACGCGCATTCCTTCTTGTATGCTCGACCATGATCAGTCCGACTCTTCAAACCGCGGGAGATTTCCTCCGACTCGCTGGAGTCTGGTCCTCAAAGTTCAAAGCGATCATACAACGGATTCGTACACAGCTTTGTCCGAATTGTGTCGCGTCTATTGGTACCCCCTCTACGCATATGCTCGAAGGGCGGGAAGATCGCCGGAGGATGCGGAAGATCTGACACAGGGGTTTCTTCTCGCCCTGCTTCGGCGAAACAGCCTGGCAGGGACAAGCCGTGAAAAAGGCAAGCTGCGATCCTTTCTCCTCGCGTCGCTGAAAAATTTCATGCGAGACGAATGGCGGAAGGCGAACCAGGAAAAGCGGGGTGGGCGGCAGACCATTGTTTCCATCGATCTCCAATCGTCGGAAGACCGCTACGCGCGGATGCTCGTCGACAAGATGACACCTGAAAAGGCCTATGACCGGCTCTGGGTTTTTGCCCTGCTCGATGAGGTGATGAAGCAGTTCTCGGATGAATGCGAGGAGAAGGGTAAATTGCCGCTTCTCCTCAAAGCCGCGCCCTACCTGAACATGGATGTTGACGACCGTTGTCCCTACGCCGAGTTCGCGGCGGAATTTGGGCTGACGGAAAGCGGGATTCGCGTGGCGGTGCACCGGTTGCGGGCCCGCTACCGCGAGCTTTTGCGGGAGCGAATTGCGGACACTCTCGCTTCGGAGGACGGGCTTGACGAAGAGTTGAGTTATTTGATGTCTCTCTTTGAGCGAGGATGAAGTGAAACAACGATGGCGAAACGGCTTTGTAACGTAGGAAGACAAGAATGCCGGTAGCAACGAAAAAATGCAGCCACTGCGGCCAGCCGATCTTGGAGCAGTCGGGACTTCCGCTCTGTCCGGTTTGCATGCTTGCGCCCGCGAGTTGTTCCGGCGGGAGTGAAGAGCGGGGCGACGATGATGGGGCGAGCAAAATCGGACCGTACCGCTTGATCGAAAAGATCGGGGAAGGGGGATTCGGCGTTGTTTATCGGGCGGAACAGGAAGAGCCCGTGCGGCGGGAGGTGGCATTGAAGATCATCAAGCTCGGGATGGATTCACTCGCCGTGGTAACGCGCTTCGAGGCGGAACGGCAGTCATTGGCGATGATGGATCATCCCGGAATCGCGAAGGTCTTCGATGGCGGAACGACTGAGCGCGGGCGGCCATATTTCGTCATGGAACTGGTCAATGGCATGCCGGTGACGGAGTTCTGTGATGAGAAAGAGCTGGGAACGAAGGAGCGGCTGGCCCTGTTTCGCGATATCTGCCGGGCGGTCGGGCACGCACACCAGAAGGGGGTTATCCACCGCGACATCAAACCGTCGAACGTGCTCGTCGCGATGCATGACGGGCTTCCTGTGCCCAAGGTCATCGATTTCGGCATTGCCAAGGCAACGGAGCAATCGGCCTCGGAGGAAACGATGTACACCCTGGCCGGCCAACTCGTTGGCACGCCGGTTTATATGTCACCCGAACAGGCTTCACTTGATCAGGCCGACATCGACACCCGTAGCGACATATACTCCCTTGGAGTCCTTCTTTACGAGCTTTTGGCAGGTGCGCCTCCCTTTGATTCGGAGACGCTGGAGAAGGCGGGCTATGATGAAATGCGCCGCATGATTCGCGAGGTTGATCCTCCCCGGCCGAGCGCGAAATTGACCGTAGATGTAAGGCTGGGACCGGATCTCGATTGGATCGTGATGAAGGCGATCGCAAAGGAGCGCGACCGACGCTACGACACGGCCGGGTCGCTTGGCGAGGATGTCCGGCGCTACCTTGAGAGCGAGCCCGTCATCGCCGCCGCGCCGAGCCTTTTTTACCGGTTCCGCAAGTTCAGCCGCCGAAACCGGACGGCACTGGTGGCGACCGCGGCGGTCGTGGTGGCCATGATCGCGGGAACGATTGTCAGCACGATTCAGGCCGTTCGGGCGAACGAGGCCAAGCTGGTTGCAGAGAAGAGCCAAGAGGAGACGGAGCGATCACTGGCGGCGGAAGCGGAGAGCCGGTGGAAGCTGGAGTTCGAGAACTATGCATCCAATATACACCTTGCGAGTTCCTTGATCGCCTCGGGCGAGGATCATCGCGCGGCGGCATTGCTTTGGCGGCAGCCCAAGGAAAAGCGTGGATGGGAATGGGGCTACCTCATGGCGCAGGTGCGTGCGATTCCCTCCATGGTGTGGCAAACCGGGCACGGCTCGATGGTCGATCTGGTCACTACCAATCGCCGGACGCATGTGGTAACTGCCAGCTTGGATGGACGCATTGCTATGTGGGAGATAACGTCCGGAAGAAAGCGCTGGGAATGCGAGTTGACGGATTCGGTCATGCAGATAGCCGCCAGCCCTTCCGGAGGGCGACTTGCTGTGGTCACTTCGAACCGCCGGGACCGGCGTTGCGGCCTTTTTGTCCTCGAGCGGGACACTGGGAGCGTAGTGCACTCGAATTCATTCGAAGGGTACCCTTGGGCGGGAGTTCATTGGTTTGACGAAGGGATCTATCTCCATTTTTACGACGCGAGGGAGATCGGACGGATGGCGCGGATTGACGGTCGCTCATGGGAAGTCCTGGCAGAAAAAGACATCAGCCTGAACAAAGTGCGGATTCAGAGCAAGAAGTATCTTTCCAATGATGGAAGTGTGAGTGGATTGCTCGTGTTTGGCACGCCTGATGTGGAGCGGCGGAATCGGGAATTAAGAGTGTTGGATTTGCACACTCTCAAATTGGGTGATCCGATCCACAAGGTCGTCAAAGAAGCGGTAATTCCGTTCGCGGACGGGTCGAAAGGGTGGGCTGTTTTTGCCAACAAGGAAGAAGTGTTTTACCAACGCGAGGACGGATCCTTTCAGTCTCTTCATCGCCATGGAAAGCCCGTCTCACACTTCGAAATTCTCGGTTCTCATAGAATCGCGGTTGCCTACGATGATGAAATTCTCATCCTGCTCCGGGACGGGACGGTTGAGACTCAATGGAAGACGCCGGAGCCCATCACCGGCATGAAGGCATTGGGTGGCGGGCGGGTTCTTGTCGGCGACCGGACTGGTTTTATGCGAATCTATCGCTTCGATGAAGTCGGAAAACTGCGCCACGCAATGTACTCCAGCGGGGGCACAGGAAGCCAAAATGTGTTCTTTGCCCCAAACGGCCGGCAACTGGGGTTCATGCCGAGTCCTCGGAACAAGGTCAGTGTGATCGAGGCGTGCCCGAGCGCAGATGGGGGCGCCACGACAATTCAAGTCGACAGCGATTCTTCGCAGTTCCTCCACGCGGCGTCCGATGTGCCGGGTTTTCATCCGCAGACCGGAGAGTTCGCTTTCGTTCGCGGTCAGCAACTTCACTTCATCGACGCCCTGTCCGGCAGCATTCAACCTTCCCGGTCTGTTGACCTCCCGCCCGAGGTAACCCAGTTCCGTTTCGATTCGAACGGAAACCGCCTTTGGATTTTGTCGCAAGAGGGACTGGCGGTTATGAATGCGGCGTCCGGTGAGAGGGAAGCGCTAATTGAAGATCGTTATCGCGCCAACATCACCTCGCTCGATGTGACGGAGGACGGAAGGCTGGTCGCGGTCAGCCTGCAGCGACGGAATCTTGACGGGCGATGGTTTATGCTGGATGCGACGACTGGAGAGGTGCTGTTGGAGCGGAAGAGCAAGGCGGTCGTTGGTGGCAATCGGGAGGGCGCCGAAAGCGCGTCCAGTTTGCCCAGCGTGGTCGCATTTGATTCCATGGGAGTTTCCCTCGCCGTGGGATTCAACTCGGGTGCAATCGAGATCTGGGATATTTCCACCCGGACTCTCCGCAGGACCCTAAAGCGGGACCGTCGGCCTATCAGCGTGTTGCAGTTTCAGGGTGACGGTCGGCGGCTTTTGGGCGCGGGCGGAGACCGTATCCTCCGCCTGTACGACTCCGCCTATGGGCACGAATTGCTCTCGATTGATGTGTCGAGGGTCTTGAAATCCGTCGCTGTAAGCGGCGACGGTCTTGCAATTGCGCACGAGATGTTCGAGGAAAAACCGGGGCTCACTGTGCACTTCGCCGCACCCTGGTGGTTCGAGCAGGATGATCCGGAGTTTTACGAAGCTTTGCACAAGGGCGCCGTAGCGGCGAAGGAGAATGGGTCTTGACGGATCGATGCGAAAGTTGCGGGATTTTCCTTCAAGAAGGGACGGGATTGCCGCTTTGCCCCGTTTGCACGCTGGCGCCCGCCGGATCACCGCCGCCTGCGGAAACCGGCGACCGGGGAGACGACGAGCCGCGTGTCATCGGGCCGTATCGCTTGATTGAGAAGATCGGGGAAGGGGGATTCGGTGTCGTTTACCGGGCGGAACAGGAGCGACCATTGCGGAGGGCGGTTGCCTTGAAGATCATCAAACTCGGGATGGACTCGAAGAACGTGGTCGCGCGCTTCGAGGCCGAACGGCAGTCGCTTGCCATGATGGATCACCCGGGGATAGCAAAAGTCTTCGACGGCGGCACGACTGATCGAGGGCGCCCCTACTTCGCAATGGAGCTCGTGCGCGGAGTGCCGATCACCGAGTATTGCGACAAGAACCGGCTGGCTCCGAGAGAGCGCTTGAAGTTGATCATCGCCCTCTGCTCGGCCATCGAACACGCTCACTCGTGCGGAATTGTTCACCGCGACATCAAGCCGTCGAACGTGCTCATTGCTCTCGTCGACGGAAGGCCCGCACCAAAGGTCATCGATTTTGGCGTGGCGAAGGCGCTCACGGGCCAGAATCTCGGAGAGACAGCGCATTACACCAAGAGTGTGGAAATGTTGGGCACTCCGGCCTACATGAGCCCGGAGCAGGCGGAAATGACGGGGCTTGAAATCGACGCGCGAGCCGATGTCTACTCCCTGGGGGTGCTCCTCTACGAGTTGTTGGCGGGAGTTACTCCCTACGATGAAGCCCGTCTGCGGGCGGCGAGCCTCGGGGAAGTGCAGCGAATCCTCAATGAAGAGGATCCGCCGCCCGCGAGCTGGCGATTCACGGCTCTTGGGAGTCAGACGACGCAAATTTCGCACAAGCGCCGCATTGAACCCATCAAGCTCCGCCGCTTGTTGAAAGGCGATCTCGATTGGATCTTGATGAAGGCACTCGAGCGCGACCGGACGCGTCGTTACGACTCTCCGCGTTGAAGTACCTTGAGTCGCGCGGAATCGACCTCGCGTTGACCGATGAATCGGGCGGTGGCGAGATAATCTACTCGAACATCCGGGCCCAGGAATCGGCCAGCCTGGAACGCGTCGAGTCGGTCTCCGTCGCGGACCGCGAGTGGAAGGTTCGGGCGGTAGCGAGCAAACAGTACATCGACCTCAAAGAAACGTGGCACGGTTATGGCGTGCTCGTAGCGGGACTGCTCGCAACCGCGCTTGCGGCCGGATACGTGAGCCGCGGATTCAAGCGGTGGCGGTAGGGGCAAATCGTAGCGCGATACACCGATGTCGCGAGAGTGGCGCTGCTGGTCTTGCCCATTCTGAAATCCTGCCTTCGCGACATGGGAACGTCGCGCCACGAGAGTTGGAAATCGCCTTCTTGTGGTTCAGCGGAAATTTACTGAAAAAATCCACTATCAATGAAACAGCCGCTCGCAAACGGCTTTGTAGCTTGGTTGAGGGGGAAAATCTCTTCTTACCACCATGTGCAACTCAACCATTCTCGCCCTCGCGCGGGGAACTCGCAATTCAGGCTGGCTGGCGGCCCTCTGCGTCACGCTTCTCCTGACCTCCGCCCATTCTGAAACCCAGACATTCAACCTCGCCGCCGGGTGGAACGCCATCTGGCTGGAGATTGATCCGGCCGACCGGGAACCGGCGACGGTTTTCGACGGAATTCCCGTCGAGCAGGTTTGGTGCTACTTCCCGACGACGAGTCCCGTCGAATACATCAACGATCCCGAAGCAGGCCTCTTCAACGTCGACGGCTGGAACGTCTACCTTCCGGAAAACGACAGCCGG
>JBCDLR010000187.1:0-7953 GCA_038745205.1 Verrucomicrobiota bacterium | reverse complement strand
GCCATGGGTGAGAATTTGGCCGCGATGCCGCCAATCTCAACCCTACGATCCGCGTCGTCCGGTCAGGCCAACCCCTTCAATTCCCCGCTCGACGAGCTAAAGCTCTCAAAATCCTCGACTCCGAGCTTCTTCATCATCGAAACAAAGAGATTCGCCGTCGGCGTGTTGCTCTTCTGGTCGAAAGCGAGGTGCTTGCCGTGTTCGAAACCGCCGCCTGCGAGCACGATCGGCATGTTGCGGGTGTCGTGATGGTTCGCGTTGCCGAAAATCGATCCCATCATGACCATGGTTTCGTCGAGCAGTGACTCGTCACCGCTGCCCGCGGAGCTGGTCGCCTTGAGCTTGTCGAGGAGGCGGGCGAAGTGACCCATCTGGATCTCCTCGACCTGCGCCAGCTGGCGCTGCTTCTCGGGGTCGCCGTTGTGGTGGGACAGCGAATGGTAGCCCTGAGTGATGCCGTCCTCGGGGAGGACGTCATTCAGGTTCGGTTGATTGAAGGTGATCATGCGCGTCGAATCACTGTCCAGCGCGAGGTGGATCATGTCATACGTGAGCGCGATCTTGCCGATGAAGTCGGCGTTGTCCTTCACGTTCTTCGGCGGCTTCAATTTCGTCTTCGGCTTCGGGATATCCTGCCAGCGGCGATTTTTCGCGAGTCGCTGCTCCGCCTCACGGATGTTCGTGAAATATTCGTCGAGCTTGTCACGGTCCTGCTGCCCGAGTCGGGTTTCGAGACTGCGGGCGGATTCGCCCACGAAGTCGAGAATGCTTCGGCCGTCCTCCAACTGCTGGTTGATCGTGTCTTTCTCCCGCTTGGATCCCTCGACGAAGAGCCTTCGGAAGACCTCGTCCGGCTTGTAGATCGCGGGAATGTTCGCGCCGCTGTGCCCGAAGGAACTGGAGCGGACATTCAATCCCAGGGGCAGGTAGGCATAGCGCGTATCGCCGCCGATGCGTTCCGCCGCGATCTGGTCGATGGAAACCGAGTTCTTGAAGCTCGCGCTCGCTGCATCCGGCGCCCCGGTCAGAAAGGAAACATCCGCCGAGTGGGCGCCATTCACACCGGGATGAGACGTCCCCGTGATGACGGTGAGATCCTCGCGATGCTTGTCGAGGATGCGCAAGTAACGCGTCGGCTCGTAGTTTCGTCCCGCCGTCTTCGGCACGAAATGCTCGGCCATGAAACCCAGGTGGAGATTGATGAAGACCGCGCGCTTTGCCGCATGCGGGGAAGCTGTTTTTGCAAAGGCCGAGGGCATCATGGCCTGCAGGAAAGGCACCGAAATGGCCGCCCCCGTCCCCCGCAGGAGAAAGCGGCGGCTGATTGGACGGCGGGAATCAAGAAAGGGCACGCTGGACTTCATCACTTTGTTAATTTGTCAGGGTTGGCGGAAGATTTCGGATTGGACCACGGCATGAATGAGGTCACGGAACGGATATCCATCCTCGGAAACGGTCTCGACCAGGCGATGGATCTCCTCCCGGTCGGAAAACCCCATGGCTCGACCGGTGGCGTAGGTGAGCAGTTTTTCCGCGAGACCATGGCTGACCTGCTCGATTTCACCCTGCAGGATCTCCTTGAATTGCTGGATATTGCGGAATATTTGGCCGTCGCTCGTGACTCCGGTGGCATCGACGGGAAGACGTTTCCTCGAGCCTTGGAAGAGATAGTGGTTTCGCGAAGCGCCGACGGGATCAAAACTCTCGAGCGCAAATCCCGGGGGATCGATTTTCTGGTGACAGCTCGCGCAACTTTCCTCGTCGCGATGGGCATCGAGGAGTTGGCGCAGCGTCTTCGCCCCGGAAACATCAGGAACGACGGCGGGAATCCCGGGGGGCGGGGGCGGCGGATGGATGCCGAGCAGATTTTCGAGTGTCCAAACCCCGCGATTCACCGGCGATGTGTTCGCGCCATTGGCCGTCACCTTCAGAACACTTGCCTGCGTCAGGATCCCGCCACGTTCGTGCCCTTGCGGGAGGGAGACACGCTGGAATTCTTCGCCGGGCCCGCCGAACTCGGCCTTGATCCCGTAGTGCTTGGCGAGACGCGGATTGAGCATGAGCCAGTCGGAGTCGATGAATTCCCGGATGGAGTGATTTTTTCCTAACACTTCCTCAAAAAACGCCTCGCTTTCGCGCACCATGCTGAACTTCAGAAAGTCCTCAAACTCGGGAAAGAGCTTCGTGTCGGGACTCGTCGCGTCGATCTCCCGGAGATCGAGCCACTGGTGGGCGAAGCCCCGGGTGAACGCGTCCGCTTTCTCGTCCCGGAGGAGCCGCTCAGCCTGCGCTTGAAGGATCTCCGGATCCCGGATCCTCCCGCTCGCGGCGAGGCCACGCAGTTCCCCGTCCGGCAGCGAACTCCAGAGGAAATAGGAGAGTCGGCTCGCGAGCGCGTAGTCGTCGATTTCGCCCTCGTCGTTCGCACGAGACTCATCAAGAAAGAGAAAATCCGCCGAGGTCAACATGGCGACCAGCCCCCAGCGCATCGCCTCTTCGAACGTCCGCCCCTCATTCAAAAGAGCTTTGACCTGACTGGTGTAGCGAAAGACTTCTGTTCCGGTCACGGGCCGCCGAAAGGCTCGCGGCAAGAGCCGTTCGAAAATCTTTCGCGCCTCATTCACCGTGGCCGTTGCAGGATCGATGCCTTGGAAGAGTTGCTGCCGGGCGACCGTCGGCGTCGGGTCAAGCGGTCCTTCGATCTCGACCCGCTTGATCGCCAGGCCCGTGCCCTCGTAGTCGTGGATTGTCAGTTTCCCCTTACTCGGCGCGGTGAAGGCCGCGATGTTGTTCATCGTGCCGAAGGGCCGGGGATAGATCGACTCGCCGGGAACCATCCAGTCGGTCACCTCGACGACGCGACCGCCGGGAGGAATCTCGTAATAGCCGTGGAAGCGCTTGTCGCCGCTCCGCGTCAGGATTCCCGTCTGCACTTGAAACATCACCGGAGCCTCCGACTGCCAGGGCTCGAGATGAAAACGGAACCGGTATCTGCCTTCCACGGGCAACTTCAAATTCGACAACTGCGTCCCCGCTCCCTGGTTGCTGCTGTAGACGATCGTCGCGCCGTCGACCTCCATGAGTTTCCCCCAGCGCACGAACATGTTCTCCGAGATGAGCGGACGCAGCGGCCCGTCGTAAGTGAAGGGTTCCGGCTTCTCCTCGTGGCCGTAGATGCGATCGACTACTTGGTGCGCCGCCTTGAGATAGAGCTCGATCAATTCCGTGGAAAGCGTCAGTCCGCTCCCGTTGTTGTCGAAGCCATGCTTCTGCGCATCCTCGGGAAACAATTCGGCGAGGCGCATGTCCAGACCGAAGAGGTCGTTGACGGTGTTTTCATATTCCAGGCGATTCAATCGCCGGAGAACCACCTCATCGTGCAACTCGTGACCCGCAACGAGCACGGGTTGCAGCGCAGCTAGGAAATCGGTCTTGTCGCCTTCCTCAGGTCGCGGTTTCTTCTCCGGCGGCATCTCCCCTGCCTTCACGCGATCAAAAATCCGGACCCAGATGCGGAGAGTCTCCGGGTCCGAGAGGTCTGTGCCCAGTGAATACATGTCGAGTTCGCCTTTCATGACGGCGTCGTCGTGACAGTCGAAGCAATGGCGGGCAAGGAAGTCGTCGAGCGGCCCGAGCCAGTCCTTCTCTAAAATCGGATCCAAATCCTCGACAACCGCCACCGGTTCCGTCTTGTGGGGAACCAACGTGGAAGCAGGGACCGAAGCAGGAATCCTCTTCTCCATTTCATTTTCCAGGACCGCAGCATTGTCTTTTTTCTCCGTCCCCGGTGCCGCGGCGACCACGATATTGTCCAAGAGCACGTCGCCCCCACGCGAAGCCAAGCCGAGGCTTCCCACCGGATACTTCGACCACTCGATCTCAAACTCGTGTGACTCTCCCTCGTCGATTTGCACGGTCACCTTCCCATCCCGGGACTCCATCACGAGCGTATACCATTCGTTCGGCTCCAATCGCTGTTGGACCATGCCGACATCGGACGCTTCGGGAATCGGGATCTGCTGATTGCGATTCACGCGAAGTTTCACGCCTACATTCGAAATCATGAGTCGGTAGAGGTGGCCACCGCCGGTGTGGTTGACCTTGAATTGGACCTCACGCGCTTCGTTGAGACAAAAATCGAATTCAAATCGCAGGTCGCCTTCCGCTTCGAAAAACGGACTGCGACACCCCGGGAACGGCGTGCCCTCAGGAAAAATACTCTGCATCTGGCCGTCCTCGTTGACCGCCCAGTTCGGCGGCTCGCCAACCTTCCAATCGCTCAAGCCATCCTTGTCCGCGAAGTCAGCGGAAAAGAATATCGAGTCCGCAATGACCCATGGGCTCGCGGTCAGAAAAAGGATATTCAGGAGGAGTCTTCGCATGCCGATTCGGGGGGCAACGATGGGGATCGGAAGATTACTACCGGGTGGCCACGGGAATCACGGGAATATCACGGACCCAACCGCGCGAATCCGACTTTCAAAAAATGAAGGATTGAGATTGCAGAATTAGTTAAGATTGCTTAAATACCCGGAACATGTCTGCTTTGCTGGAAATCGTTAACGCCCCACAACCTGTTGACCATCAATATGATTTCCGTGAGGACTACGTAACGGGTTGGACGTGGAGTTGGGAGAAGCACCTCGAGCCGCTCGCGGGAAAAGAGAACATTCGCCTGCTGGAGATCGGCTCGTTTGAAGGGCGCTCGGCCATTTGGTTTCTCGACCACATCTTCACGCACCCCTCGTCTTCGATTGTCTGCCTCGATTGCTTTGAGTCCGGCGTGGAAGACGCCTTCGACCGGAACATCGCCGCCAGCGGGCGCGCTCACCGCATCACGAAGGTCAAGGAAACCTCCGACAGCTATCTAGGTCGCATTACCAACTCCGGTCTCGCATTCGATCTCATTTATGTCGACGGCAGCCACGAAGCTGTGCATGTCCTCTTCGACAGCATGGCCAGTTGGTCCCTGTTGAAACCCGGCGGCATCATGATTCTCGACGACTACGGCTGGGAACCCAACTACGCCCCCCACCATCGCCCGCGCATGGCCATCGATCTCTTTCTCGAAGCCCGCGGCGACGACTTGGAAGTGATCCATCACGACTACCAAGTCATCGTGCAAAAGAACCTTCCGGCACCCGTGCCAAGGCGTCAGGATTGAAGGCTTTCGAGCATCTGCTCGATTTCTTCCTTCAACGCCTCCAACTTTGCGACTTCTTTTTCAAACGGTGCGTAGCCGGCTACCGGCGGTGCGTTTTTGTCACCGGGATTCGCCCCGCTCTTGGCAAATTTGGCCTTCAAGGTCCGGAGTGGATTGACCATCTTCCAACGGCCCGAGTTCTGCAGGCGGCGGCCGGACTTGATGAGGGAATCGATGCGCTTGAGGAGGCTCCGGATCGCTTTTTCCTGCCGGCGGATGACTTTTTTCGCCTTATTGCCGCCCGCGAAGTCCGTTTTCGGCCCTTTGACAAGGGCGTTGGCGATGAGGAAGACGTCGTGAAGATCCGGGTTCACGTTTGAGGAGTAGGGCAAAGTCCCCGCGAAGTCCTTCACATAGCGCGGACCGCTTATTGAGCGGGCGGCGCCCTCGTTTTCGTTGCGACGATACCAGAACAGCATGCGCGGGATGACCTGCACCTCGAAACCGGAGAGAACCGCACGGGACAGGATGTCCCAGTCTTCCTCGATCTGGCCGTCGATGAGGTCGGAGGTGAAGCCGCCGAGCTTCTTGAAGACATCGCTGCGGATGAGGAAATTGGTATCGCCGAAGCAATTCGACATTGCACCCATGGCCGCGCACGGCCCCAACGGAAGCCACACCCAGTCGGTGTCCGCATCGGAAGCAGGGACACCCTCACCAGAGAAGGCCTGGATGAATGGACAGAGGATGACCGCCCCACTCGAGAGCGCCGCACGGATCATGCTGTCAAGCTCGTCGGGCTTGGCGATGTTGTCATCGTCCATGAAGAGGAGGTAATCGCCGTCGGCTTCCTGGGCGGCCCAGTTGCGGGCGACGGCGGGGCCGCGGTTTTTCTGCCGGAGGATGACCCAGCCACACTCCTCGAACATCGGCTCCAATTCCTCGAGCAACTGCACCGCCTCCGGTTCCGTGCTGCCGTCATCGACGAGGATGAGTTGGAAGTTCCGGTAGGTTTGCTTCTCCAGCGAGTTGATCGCCTGCTGAAGCATGTCCGGCCGGTTGTAGTGCGGCATGCAGACGGTCACGCGAGGCTGCACGCCCGGCCATGCCCGGGCGACCGCATTCTGTTCAATAGGCGCTCCGGCATACCAGCGAAGCCATTGCTCACGCACTTCCTCGGTATCGAGGGCAAAATCGACGGGTTCCGCCGATTCCGCTTCCCATAGCTCGCAAACCCGCTCGGCAAACGCCTGCGGACGCGGTTCGCGGACGAGTTGCCGACGGTCCGAGGTTTCGATTAGTTCGGCCGCCGGACATTTCTCGTTGAGGATCACTTTCGCTCCTGACTGAAGGCACAGCGAAAGCACGCTCCCGTAGTGGTGGCCGCCTGATGCAAACAGAACGACGCGTTCACGCCCGGCAACATGCGGCCCGATTTCCTGGATCGCATCCAGTTTCACCACCTCCGGTTTCTCCGTCCAGTCTTCGCAAAGCTCCTCAATGAGGTTGTTCAACCCGGTGAGCCGACCGCTCGAACCGAGGTAGAGGACACGGACCAGGAACCCGGTCTCGCCGCGCTTGCGCAATTCCTCCGCGGTCGAGACGAGCAAGCGCACGCCACCACTCACGTCGCCGTAATTGATGAAAAGCAATTCCCGCGGTTGCCCGGTATTCCCCGGCGACGTCACGGCCAATTCATCCGTCTTCCCCGTCCAGCCCGGCCATGCATAGGTTCGTGACGCTGGAAGTTTCCAGCCCATCGATTCCATCCAGCGCTGAATCGATTCCGTGAGGCCGACGACCGCGTCCGCGAGTTCGACGGACTTCCGCTCCATGAAGTTGACCTCGATGTGATACGGGCGGCTGATATATCGCCAGTTCATCATCTCCAGCCAGCGATGGGGGTGATGCACGGAGATAAAGGCCCGGCACTCGTAGGGAAAAATCCCTTGTCGCCGGGCGAGCATGAAATAGTAGGCGGGGCCACGCCATTCATGGAAATGGACTATGTCGAACCGCCGCTTCTCCAGCCACGAAAGAGCCCGGTAGGAGACGGTCAGTTCCTTTGCATTGCGATATTCCGTCTCAATTTCCGCCTCGGGCAGAAAGACCAACTCGATCTCGTCGGCGGCAAACTTCTCAATCCACTCTTCGGCCTCGCCCACGACCGGCGCATCCCTCAAGAGCAGGACTGTGACCTTGTGCCCGGCTTCCATCAGCATCTTCGCGTGATTGAAGAAGAAGGTGCCCAGTTCGCTGGGTATGGTGGGGCCGTCGAGTTCAAAGGTGGCGAGGCAGACATTCCTCTCGGCCTTTGCCGGCCCGGTCAATATCTCGCGCAACGACGCAACACGAACCATGGACTTACCGGACAGCCGTGACCATGGCCGTGAACCATGACCGACTGATTTCGTTGAAAGACAGAAGGGATTTCAATTGCATCGAAAGCGACCGGGAAATGTCGCGACCCGTTCCCAACTGGCAACTGATCTTCCGCTTCTAATTTTGAAGTTTTAAAAAGTCTGGGCCTTACCTGTTCACCTGACGGGGATCTCAGGCCTCCACGCCCACCGCGACCTCTCGACCAAGTCGTCCTGCGACTTCAGTGAGCCAGGATTGATCCGGTGTCGCGTAAGGACGGAAGGTCTCCGTGACGCCCTCCTGCTCATTGTAGAAAATCGCACGATGCAGGCCAAGGGAACCGGCATCCGGAGCATCGATAAGGCTGGCCGAGTCATTGGCGCTCATCTGGAAGACGACGCGCATTTCAAACTCGCTGAGCGCCTTGCGGCTGAGACAACGGTTGATGT
>JBCDLR010000186.1:0-7967 GCA_038745205.1 Verrucomicrobiota bacterium | reverse complement strand
GTCACGAAAGGGCACCCGGTCATGCTGAACCGCGCCCCGACGCTTCATCGCCTTTCCATTCAGGCCTTCGAGCCGGTCCTCATCGAGGGCTCGGCCATCCGCTTGCACCCGCTGACCTGTTCGGCTTACAACGCCGACTTTGATGGCGACCAGATGGCGGTCCACGTTCCACTCTCGGTCGAGTCGCAGATGGAAGCGCGCATGCTCATGCTCGCGCCGAACAATATCTTCTCACCCTCCAGTGGCCGTCCCATCGCGACGCCTTCGCAGGACGTCACCCTCGGGTGCTACTTCCTCACCCTCTCCCGCGAGCATATTGTCGTGAAGGGCAAGAAGGACGAGCACGTGCCCCTCTTTGAGAACACCGAAGAGGTCGAATTCGCCCTCGCCGACCGCGGCGTGAAGATCCACCAGAAGATCCGCCTCCGGAATCCGGACTTCGGGAAGGAAGGCACTGTCTTCGGCGACCACGAAAGCCGCATCATCGAGACCACGCCCGGTCGCGTGCGCTTCAACGAGATTTGGCCCGACGGACTCGGCTTTGTGAACAAGGTCGTGACGAAGAAAGAACTCGGAAACGTCATCTGGCGCTGTTACCAGGTCGCCGGACAGGACGAGACGGTCGAGACACTCGACGACCTCAAGAAGCTCGGCTTCCGCGAAGCGACACGTTGCGCCGCCTCCATCGGAATCACCGACATGATCATTCCGAAGGAGAAGCAGTCCGAGCTCAAGCACGCCTACAAGGAAATTGAAACCGTCCAGAAGCAGTACAACCGCGGGATCATCACCGACGGCGAGCGCTACAACAAGATCATCGACATTTGGACGCACGCGGGCGACCAGATTGCATCCGCGCTCTACCAGACGCTTGAGTACAACGACGGCAAGGAGCAGGCAAACCCGCTCTACATGATGGTCGATTCCGGCGCTCGCGGTAACAAGCAGCAGATCAAGCAGCTTTCCGGCATGCGCGGCCTCATGGCCAAGCCGTCCGGGGAAATCATCGAACGCCCCATCACCTCGAACTTCCGCGAAGGCCTCTCGGTCCTCGAGTACTTCGTCTCCACCCACGGGGCGCGGAAGGGTCTTGCGGACACGGCCCTCAAGACCGCCGACTCCGGGTACCTCACGCGGAAACTCGTCGACGTGTCCCAGGACGTCATCGTCACCGAGGAAGACTGCGGCACCACCCAGGGGATCACGGTGAAATCAATTTACGAAGGGGACGAAGAGGTCGTCGACCTCGCCCAACGCGTCTACGGACGCACGAGCTGCGAGAAAGTCACCGACCCTGTTACCGGCGAAACCGTCGTCGAAATCGACCAGGAGATCGATGAAAAGACGGCCGAGCGCCTCGTCAATATCGGTGTCGAACAGCTCCGGATCCGCTCGGTCCTCACCTGTGAAAGCGATCATGGCTGTTGCCAGCGTTGCTACGGCCTGAACCTCGCGACCTGCGAAACGGTCAAGGTTGGCGCCGCGGTCGGCATCATCGCCGCGCAGTCGATCGGGGAGCCGGGCACGCAGCTCACGATGCGGACGTTCCACGTTGGTGGCATCGCCCAGAGCGCCCTCAAGCAGCCGGTCATCAAGGTCAACCACAAGGGCCACGTCCGTTACAACGACCTCCGCACCGTGCAGGCCGAAGACGGGAATTTCGTCGTCCTGAACAAGAATGGCACGCTCTCCCTCGTCGACGACAATGGCCGCGAGCTGGAAAATCACCCGCTCGTCATCGGTACCGTCATTTCCATCGCCGACGGCGGTGATGTGACCAAGGGCCAGCAAATCGCCCAGTGGGACCCCCACAACGTTCCGATCATCACTTCCAAGCCCGGCAAGGTCGAGTTCAAGGACATGATCCCGGGAATTACAATCGCCAAGGAAGTGGACGAAGCGACCCAGGTCGAAGGTCAGGTTGTCACCGAGCACAAGGAAGACCTGCACCCGCAGATCACCGTCGTCGATTTGAAGACGAAGGAAGTCCTCGCCAGCTACTCCATCCCGACCGGTGCCCACCTCGCCGTGAAGGACAAGGAAAAGGTCAAGGCCGGACAACTCCTTGCGAAGACGCCGCGGAAAGTCGCCAAGACCCGTGACATCACCGGTGGTCTGCCCCGTGTCGCCGAGCTCTTCGAAGCACGGAAGCCGAAGGACAATGCCGAGATCGCGAAGATCGACGGTGTCGTCGGCTTCGACGGCATGTCCCGCGGCAAGCGGAAGCTCATTGTTACCGATCCCGAGTCCGGCGATTCCGCCGAACACCTCATTCCGCGGAACAAGCACATCACCGTCTATGAAGGCGATGCCGTCCGGAAGGGCGACCTCCTCACCGACGGGCCGGTCGTTCCGCATGAAATCCTCGAGATCTGCGGACCGCACGAACTCCAGGAACACCTCGTCAACGAAGTCCAGGAGGTTTACCGACTTCAGGGTGTCGAGATCAACGACAAGCACATCGAGATCATCGTCCGCCAAATGCTCCGCAAGGTGAAGATCACCGACCCGGGCGACACCGAGTTCCTCTGGGGCGACCAGGTCGAGCGTACCGACTTCGAGCGCACGAACCGGCACATCGTCGAGCAAGGGGGTAAACCGGCGGAAGCCGAGCCCGTGCTTCTTGGCATCACCAAGGCGAGCCTCGAAACCGACAGCTTCATCTCCGCGGCGAGTTTCCAGGACACCACACGTGTCCTCACCGACGCCGCCACCCTCGGCAAGGTCGACAAGCTCCGCGGCTTCAAGGAGAACGTCATCATGGGCCACCTCATCCCCGCCGGCACCGGCTTCGGCATCGCGCGAAACGTCCAAATCCGCGAAACCGAAGAAGCCGTCCCGGACGAGGAAGGCGAAGTCGCCGCCGTCGCTGCGGAAGAGCCCGTGCTCGAGGAAGCGTAATTCACGCCCATTCGAACACACGAACTATCAATCAGGAAGAACCCGGACCGGCTTGCCGCGTCCGGGTTTTTCACGCGGTGGTTGCCGGTTCCACAGAAAGCCTCGTAAAGTGCCTGAACAACACCATCGGCCTGACCGGTTTTTGCGGGTCTCGGCAATATCTCGCCCGGACATCAACCTCGCTTGGGTTCGGTGGGCCGACAGGAAGAGATAACAAAAAATGGAAGAATCGCCGCCACCTAGGAAGAAGCGTTCATCCGTTCGGAAGCGAGCGAATGCGGTAAAGCCGTATCAGTGCAAGAACCTGATTGCGGTGATCGAGAATCCCAAGGACATCAGGAATATTGGTACGATCATTCGCAACGTGAACGGACTCGGCGTGGAGAAGGCTTACATTGTCGATCCACGGAAGAAGCTCCCTGAAGATTGGCAGGAAATGAGAGAGCGTTCATCGTTATCAGGCACCTCGGTGTCGGCGATCAAGTGGAGCTTCGTGAAACGCTTTGATTCGACCGAGGACTGCCTGCAGCACCTTGAAAAAAGGGGGTTTATTTCGATCGTCACCTCTCCTCATACCAAAGGGAAGAAGACAGTGATCCTGCATGATGCAGATTACACTCATCCAAAAATAGCGGTTTGGTTCGGTAGTGAGACCCGTGGGATCAGCGACCTCGCCGTCGAGCGAAGCGAGTTCTGCGTGACGATTCCCATGTTTGGGATGATCGAGAGCCTGAATCTGGGCACCACGTCAGGGATAGTGCTTTACGAAATCACGAAGCAGCGGCGTGAATACCAGGAAAAGTACAAGAAATCCAGCCGCGGCCCCAAAGGCAGAGGCACCCGAGCCGACTAATAGAAGCAAACCAGTCCCTTGGAATGGAAAGGCCGTCCGGCTTCGAGTTCAAATGGTTCACTGCACGGTCAACCATTGTCATGCATGGAAACTGCACATCCTGTGAGGCGTGCCTCGTTCTTGACGTCGGCAAAAAAGCTCAAATCAAGGGAGGGCAACGCACTCCTTGCCCGCTGGATTGACCGAATATATATACCTTCCATGAGTAAATGTTTTCTAGCGCTTGCCGTTGCCGTCACGGCCTCGTTGGCCCCGAACAGCCTCTTTTCCGCCGAGAAGATCAAGGTCTTGATTGCCGATGGTCCGCAGAAGGCGCACAAGTACCTCGACACGACTCCCGCCCTCAAGCAGGTCCTCGCAAAGGTTCCCCGGTTTGAAGTCGATCACTCCCGATCCTCGAAAGAGACCTGCGAAGACGGCAGTTACAAGCCGGACTTCAGCAAGTACGACGTGGTGGTGATGAATGAAGGTTTTGGCGCGGCGGATTGGCCGGAAGCGACCCGGAAGGCGTTCGAGGAATTCATGGCAACTGGTGGAGGCATGGTCTCCATCCATGCGGCGAACAATTGCTGGCCCGATTGGAAGGAATACAACAAGATGACGGGCCTTGGCGGATGGAGTGGTCGCAATGAAAAAAGCGGGCCCTACCTCTACATCGACTCCGAAGGGAAAGTGGTCCGCGACCCATCGGAAGGAAAGGGCGGCGCGCACGGACCCCAGCACGAATTCGAGGTGATCGTCCGTGAAACGGAGCATCCGATCATGAAAGGCCTCCCTCCCACCTTCATGCATGGGCCGGACGAGCTTTACGACAAGCTGCGGGGTCCGGCTGAGAACGTGACGATTCTGGCGACGGCCTTCTCGTCGAAGGAGCAAAAGGGAACGGGCCGACACGAACCGGCCTTGATGGCGATCTCATACGGCGAAGGCCGGATTTTTCACACGATCCTGGGCCATCACGTCAAGCAGATCCAGGAAGGGAGTTTTGTCACCACGTTCCTACGCGGTACGGAATGGGCGGCTACCGGCGAAGTCACCATTCCGGTTCCCGAGGACTTTCCCAATCAGGAGTTTGAATAGCACTTTTCGATGCGGGGAGACTGAAGACGTTTGGAGAAGTGCACCAGGTTTTTTCCTTGTTCGCTTCTTAAGGTTTCCGCAGACTGCCGGGTGATGCCTGAAATCGCCGAAAAGCCGATAATGGGGAATGCGCCGCAGAACGTGGGGCGTCCTGTGCTTGAGGCGGAGGGATATCGAATTTGGGCCGTGGCGTTTTCGGTGGGCGCGAGGATGGATGGTCCGAGTAAACCCCGCTCTTGAATCAAACCCGGTGGCGAATTCCCTCAAAACCCGCCGACCTTGGATCCTCCTGCTCACGGGGATTTGGGCTGGTCTCATTCTCGGCATCTCCTTCATGGAGGCGCCGCTAAAGTTTCAGGCGCCGGGGATCACTCTTGAGTTGGGACTTGGCATCGGGCGGATCGTCTTTGGCGCTCTGAACAAAATGGAACTGGTGTTGTGGGTGATGCTCTCCGTTCTCACGGTGCCGGTTTTCCGAAGATGGTCGCCGCGCCGAGGGGTGCTGATCGCGTTCATCCTCCTGACGGTTATTCTCGCCTTCCAAACCTTCTACATGTTGCCCGTGCTCGATGACCGTGCGGAGCAGATCCTCGCCGGAAAGGAAGTGCCCGCAAGCTGGCATCACACCGTGGCCGTAATCGTGGAGGGATTGAAGCTGCCGGTCTTGATTGGATTCTTCCTGCTGGTCTGCCGCGAAAACGAATGAGTTCACGCCCCCTTCACCTTTCCGCCCGGTTTTCGCTTCCGCTGAGAGTTATACTTGGAGTTGCCTTCGGTGGGAGTCTTGTTTCCACCGTTTGGGCTCCCCCAAAAGGTTTTAACTACGACGAATCCAAAGTGCCCCCCTACAACCTGCCAGACCCGCTCGTTGATGAATCTGGGAAGAAGATTGATGCCGAGACATGGAACGCGTCGCGCCGGGGGGAGGTGCTCGACTTGTTCTGTGAGAATGTCTACGGCGTGCAGCCGCCAAGGCCGGAGGGGATGAGGTGGGAAGTCTACGAAAGGAGCGGTGAAGCCTTCGGTGGAAAGGCAATTCGCAAGCAGGTGAAGCTCTTCATCCAAGGCGACGAAGCCGGACCAACACTCGATCTTTTGATGTATTTGCCCAAGGATCTTCCGGAGCCCGCGCCGGTCTTTCTCGGGCTGAACTTCCGGGGCAATCACACCATCCACGCGGACACGGCCATCACCTTGAACTCGGAATGGATGCGCAAGGGGGAGGGGATCGTCGATCACCGGGCGACAGAGGCCACGCGTGGGACGTTGGCGGGGCGCTGGCCGGTGGAACGGATTCTCGGGCGTGGGTTCGGGGTCGCGACGATCTACTGCGGGGACATTGATCCCGACTTCGACGACGGCTTCGAGAACGGCGTCCATGCCCTCTACCCCGATCTACAGAACCGCGGCGACAACTTTTCCACGATCAGCGCCTGGGCCTGGGGATTGAGCCGGGCCATGGACTACCTCGAGGAGGACGAGGATGTCGACCACCGACGTGTGGCCGTGTTGGGACATTCGCGGCTCGGTAAGACGGCGCTTTGGGCCGGGGCGACCGATGAACGGTTTGCGATGGTCGTTTCCAACAACTCCGGCTGCGGCGGCGCCGCCCTTTCCCGTCGCCGCTTTGGCGAAACCATCGAGCGTATCAATACAAGCTTCCCGCATTGGTTTTGCGAGAATCACAGGAGGTTCAATGGCAACGAAGACGCCTTACCCGTCGACCAGCACGCCCTCATCGCGCTCATCGCTCCACGCCTTGTTTACGTCGCCAGCGCCTCCGAGGACCAGTGGGCTGACCCGTTCGGCGAGTTTCTCTCGGCGAAGGAGGGCTCGCGTGTGTACGAGTTACTCGGGAGCGAGGGAATTCCGGAGGATGCCGAGTGGCCGGCGGCGGGCGATCACCTTCACGGCGAGGCTGTTGGTTACCACCTCAGGGAGGGGAAGCATGACGTGGAGGAATTCGACTGGGACTTCTATCTCTCCTTTGCGGAAGAGCGGATGTTGCCGGCAGAAAGGCCGAAGCCCGGGATTAGTCAGTGAAATTCCTAGAGTCGGGAGAACGGAGGCCCGCTTCTTCAGGCTTGATCACACATCCCAATGTTTACGATAGAACCAAACCTGCCGGTTTTTTCAAGGCCAGAGAGACGTGTCGCCGATCATCTTCTGTTCGCCTAAAAAACACAGCCTTCTGAAATCCCAAGCTCAAAGTGTGTACATGTCTTTCACCGACGGGCATCAATAATCACAGCTTATAAAATTTTAATAATTATTCGTGCTAGATTTTTGGGGTTCATTGAACCGGGTTGAAAACGATCCTAGGTTCTTTTTCAACCCTGCAGGAGATAAAGAGGTTGAGCGTTTTCAACCCGGTTTAAACAACCTACTGTTCTGCCAAGAAATAGCCGGTCATGTCGGACAACTGGATAGCAATCGTTCCCGAAGACCCTGGTTTTGTCCCGCGTGCTGAAACTCAGCAAACGGCACTCGAGATGTTTCAGGAGATCGCACCCGACGCGGACGAGATTGAGATCAAGCTCTCCGACAAGGTTCAGTTCTTCGATTGCGGCGCCAACCTTGAGAAGATCACCTGTCCGAAGTGCGGCGAAGAGGTCTCCGGAGACTGGTGGCAGGATCGCATGGACGATGACTTCGAGAGCAACGGCTTCCGACTCTCCGAGTATGCCGCTCCGTGTTGCAGCGCGAGTGTTCGACTAGATGAGCTGCGATACGACTGGCCACAGGCGTTCGCGAGATTCGGGATCGACGCGATGAACCCAAATATTGGAGAATTGAGCGATGGGCAGAGACGCGGCTTCGAGCAGATACTCGGAACTCCGCTGCGAACGATCTACCAGCACATCTAACCAAGGCAGAACAAGGCGTCGCTCCTAACGCCTGACCCGCCGCGAGTTCAATCCGCCATGACCATTCAACCATCAAACCACAATCGAAGCCGCGCCCTCGGTCAGGCGTAGGAGGACTTCGACGTTATGCATACAACGAGCATGCGATTCCTCGGTGTTCTCGCTGCAACCATCGGAACTCTTTTCTGTGGGGGATGCGCGGACACGGAGAAGTCAACTCCGCCACTGCAGGCTGAGGCACTCCGCGACTTATTTGAAATCACCCT
>JBCDLR010000185.1:0-7979 GCA_038745205.1 Verrucomicrobiota bacterium | reverse complement strand
CGCACAGCTTTGCCAGCAGCTTTACCAATCAGGCCTGTGCGAGGATGGGCGCCAGACCCTGGAGCGTTCCGTAGAGGTCAGCCGCGTGCTGGCACTCATCGAAACGCTCGAACCCAAACAAAGAGAAATTATCCACCTGTCTTCCTGGCTGGGCTTGTCCCACGGTGACATTGCGGTGCGGACGGGCTTGCCCCTTGGCACGGTGAAAAGCCATCTGCGCCGGCCTGGCAGGTGACGCGAACACCGGGGATGGAGATTGCTTTCGTGGGCGATATTGATCTGGCGGCGGCGAGCGAAGCGGTGCAAAAAGCGGGACGCACGGAGGTTTTTCTTGATGAACCGAGCCTCATTCAGGAAGTGCAGCGGACTGGGAACGTCATCGTGACGGACGACCCGTTGGATCTCCTTCGCCGGGAGGAATTGAAGGTGGACGTGATCGTCGAGGCGTCGAATACGATTGGACCCGCCGCGCGATATTGCCTCGCTGCCGTGGAGCGGGGAGTTGACGTCGTCCTCATGAACGCCGAGGTGGATCTCGCGGTTGGGACAGTCCTGCAAAGGGAAGCCGCACGGTCGGGGGCCGTTGTCACCAGTGATGCAGGTGACCAGCACGGGGTGTTGAAGGCGATGATTGACGAGATCCGGCTCTGGGGATTCAGGATTGTCCAGGCCGGAAACATGAAGGGATTTCTCAATCGCTATGCGACTCCCGGATTGATGAAGGAGGAAGCGGCGAAGCGGAACCTGAGTCCCGTGCAATGCTGCGCCTACACAGACGGGACGAAACTCTCCATTGAAATGGCGTGCCTGGCCAACAGCGAGGGACTTACGCCGGTCGTGCCCGGCATGGAGGGGCCGGAAGCGGCGCATGTGAGCGAAGTCATGGAGCTCTTCGACTTCGAAGGTTACGGAGACCAGGGCCGGGTCGACTACGTGCTCGGCGCGGAGCCGGGGCCGGGAGTGTATGTCGTTGGCCACTGCGACGATCCCCTGCAGGCGGGCTACATGAATTACTACAAGATGGGAAGTGGTCCTTACTACCTCTTCTATCGACCCTATCATCTCTGCCATATCGAGACGCCTCGGGCGATTGCGGAAGCGGTCATGCACCGGCGGCCGTTGATGACTCCCGATGCTGGTCGACTGACCGACGTGTATGCCTATGCGAAGGGTGAGTTGCCGGCGGGAACCGAGATCGATCACGGGATCGGCGGCGCGGCCTTTTATGGATTGATCGAGACGACGGTCGACGCGGACAAGGCCGAGGGCGTGCCCGTGGCGCTGCTCGAGGGGGAAGCGGAAGCGTTGCCGCGGCTCACCCGGAGCCTGGCGAAAGACGAACGATTGACTTGGGATGCCGTTGATTTGCCCGACACCTTTTTGTCGCGGCGCTGGCAGGAGGAATACCGAAACAACATCTGCGTGGGAACATGAGCGAGTCGAAGCCACATGTCGTCATCATTGGTGGAGGGGTTTGCGGCCTCTATGCCGCCCGCAAGCTGACCCAGGCGGAATTCGAGGTCACGATCGTGGAAAAGGGCGAGGGCTTCGGCGGCCTCGCGGCCTGCGTCGAGCGCCACGGGAACTTCTACGATCTCGGTGTGCACATGCTCCAAGAGTATGACCGGGAGATTTTTGAAGACTGCAAGGAGATGATGGGTGAGGAGAGGGTTCCGGTGCAGTTGGACGCCCGCATTCGCTGGGCGGGGGGTTACTACCGCTATCCGCTGCAGTTTGCCGACATGATTCGGGGGATGCCACCGCAGCGACTGGCGCGTTGTGTTCTCGGCCTTTTCTGGGCACAGTTCAGGAACAAGGTCGCTCCTTGGGAACCGCGCGATTGCGAGGAGGCGCTTCAGCAACTCTACGGGACGCCGCTCTACGAGTTCTTCTTCAAGGAGTTCACCACCCGCTACTGGGGTATGCCGCCGACGCAGATGTCGGCGAACTTCGTGCGTCGGAAGATGCCTCGTCTCACTGCGGTCGATGCCATTCGCAAGTTCCTCGCCTATCTCGGGATCAAGGAGAAGCCCGGGCGGTCGACGCAGAGCGCCCTCCTTGAGGAAACACTGCATTACTCCCGCGAGGGCGCGCAGGCGCTTCCCCGAAGCATCGCAAAAGCGGTTGAGAAGGACGGGGCGCAACTGGTGCCGCGCCATGTGCTGCGCAAGGTTGGGATGGATGGTGGTCGCGCCGTTGGTGTCGCCGTGGAAGACACGCATACCGAGGAGTCGAGGGAGATTGCCTGCGACGAAGTGATTTCGACCGTGCCGGTCGGCGCCCTGCTCGGGGCCATTCAACCGGCTCCCGATTCCGCGGTCAACGACTCGGTGAAGGAACTCAGATACCTTCCGCTCGTCGCCTACGGCCTGCTCGTGAGCAAGCCGCGGGTGTTGGACGCTCTTTACGTCTATTATCGGGAACGCATTTTTCACCGCGTGGGTGAGCCGAAGAACGCTG
The DNA here is from genome assembly GCA_038745205.1 of Verrucomicrobiota bacterium. Taxonomy (GTDB): domain Bacteria; phylum Verrucomicrobiota; class Verrucomicrobiia; order Verrucomicrobiales; family DEV007; genus JBCCWV01. The sequence goes on along the minus strand of JBCDLR010000185.1, from coordinate 5,519 downwards.
GTCTTGCCGTGAAACCGGAGGACCACACCGTTCTCATTGTGGAGATGACCTGCCAGCGCGGAAGCCCCGAATGGGAAGGGGATCCGGCGGTTCTCGACAAGATCTATGAAGATCTCGAAGCGGAAGGGATTTGCACGGCCGACGATGTCGTTGAGGTGCACATGCACCGTAGCGAGACGGCCTATCCTGTCTTTGCGCTGGGTTACGAGCCGCACTTCGAGCGGGTTTACGATTACCTCAACGGATTGCCGAACCTGCAGAGTGTGGGGCGTCAGGGGGGATTTTGTTTCCCCGGGATGCATTCGGCCATGCGCATCGGCGCTGACGCTGCGGAAAGAGTCATCGAACGCCATCGCGGGGAATCATGAGCGGAAATTTTGCCCGCATGGCGGCGGTGCTGGCCGCGTTGGGTGTCGTCGCCGGCGCCATGGGAGCGCACGCGCTCGAAGATCGATTGGCGGCCGTCGATCCCAAGGCGTTGGAATGGTGGGCGACCGCTTCACACCATCATTTGATCGGCGCGCTCACGCTTTTCGCCGCTGGCTTGTCAGGCAACGGAAAGTTCGTCAAGGGATGGTGGACGATGCTTGCCGGTATCGTGCTCTTCAGCGGATCGCTTTACTTGATGGCCTTGACGGGGAGCAAGGCGAAGGTCGTCGTTCTCTCGACTCCTCTTGGAGGAACCATGATCATTGTCGGCTGGATCCTCTTCGCGGTCGCTTGCGGTCGAAAAACAGGATCGGGCTAGAGACCGTCGTCTTCGACGCCCCCGAGGAGGCGGTGGTATTTGATCGATTTCCGAAGGGAATGGATCTTGGAAAGGATGCCACGGTGCCGGGCGAGAGCGGCGCGGAGGTCGGGTCGGGCCATGGCGCGCCGGTCCCTGGAAACTTCGTGGAAGAATTGCCCGATTCGCAGGGTCAGAGACTTCTTTTGCCGCTCGAGGGCTCCAATCTTCGCGGAGTGGCGGGCGACGAGGTTTGAGGATCGCCCTACTTCGGTCATCATGGCGGAGATGCGTCCCTTGGCCTCTTCCCGCACTGCGGAGATTTCGTCGTCCACGTTGAGCGCCTCGTCTTCATGGCCGTGGATCAGCTTGGTGCGTTCTTCGATGAGGTGAGTTTCCTCCGTGTAGCGTTTTTGAAGTTCCTCCAGTTCCGCCCGAACTGTCGCCAGTTCCTCGCCACTGACGCCCTGATCATTCAGGACCTTGAATTTTGTGTTCAAGCCGTTGTAGCGCTTACGCGTGAAGTCTGCCCGTGAACGCAGGCTGTCGAGTTCGTGCATGGCACCAAGGGCCTTTTGCATCTTCTCCGTTTTTTTGTCGATGAGGTCCTGCACGCGGATTTCGAGGTCTTCCTCCAGCCGGTCGTGCTCGTCGCTCAGGCGGCGGTTCTCTTCTTCGAAGGCCTGGATCTCCTCACGAAGCTTCTCCTGCTGGTTCTCGATTTCGATGAGGTTCCAGTATTCCTCGGCGAGTTCCTCGATGTGCTCGGCCTCTCTCCAGGCGGCCTGGCCGAGAAGTTGCTCCGCTTCACTTACGATTGTCGCCTCGCGGCGGGCGACGCGAAGGTGATGGTGCCGGTCGCCAACCCCGAGGGTTCGGGCGATGCGTAGAACCGTGTAACTGAGAGAGTTCATCTGGAGGGATTGGTTCGTCCGCTGGTGGTAAGGATTTTACCACATCCCGCCTACTCGGCATCCTTTTCTTTGGTCTCCTGAGCCTGGAGTTCGGCGACGACGTTGAAGTCCTCAAGGGTCGTCGTGTCACCGCGGACTTCGCCGCCCGCACAGATTTCCTTGAGGAGGCGGCGCATGATTTTGCCGGAGCGCGTCTTCGGAAGTCCGGCGGTAAACCGAATATCATCGGGTTTGGCGATGGCGCCGATGGCTTCCCCGACGTGGCTCCGAAGTTCGGCGGCAAGCTCGTCGTTGGGTTCGACTCCCCCCTTCAAGGAGACAAAGGCAACGACGCCCTGCCCTTTGATTTCGTGGGGGCGGCCGACGACCGCCGACTCTGCGACGGCCGCGTGGCTGACGAGGGCGCTTTCGACCTCTGCCGTGCCGAGGCGATGGCCGGAGACATTGAGGACATCATCGAGGCGCCCGACGATCCAAATGTAACCGTCTTCATCGCGTCGCGCGCCGTCACCGGCGAGGTAAAAGCCTTTTTCCCGATACTCCTGCCAGTAGGTTTCAATGAAACGATCGCGGTCGCCGTAGATGGTGCGGAGCATGGACGGCCATGGTCGGCGGATGACGAGTTTTCCACCCTCGTTGACGCCGACTTCGTCGCCGCTTTCGTCGACGACGGCGGCATCGACGCCGAAGAAGGGAAGCGTGGCGGTGCCCGGCTTGATCGGGGTGGCGCCGGGAAGGGGGGTGATCATGATGGCTCCCGTTTCCGTTTGCCACCATGTGTCAACGATGGGGCACTTTCCGCCTCCGATCTTTTCGTGGTACCACATCCAGGCTTCCGGGTTGATCGGCTCACCGACGGTGCCGAGGAGGCGGAGGCTGGAGAGGTCCCGTGCCTCCGGGAAGTGGTCGCCTGCCTTGATGAAGGCGCGAATCGCGGTTGGCGCGGTGTAGAAGACGGTGACCTGGTAGTCTTCGACGATTTGCCAGAAACGGCCGAAGTCCGGATGGTTCGGGGCGCCTTCGTACATCACTTGCGTCGCCGCGTTCGCCATTGGGCCGTAAACGATGTAGCTGTGGCCGGTGACCCAGCCGACATCCGCCGTGCACCAGTAGACGTCGTCGGGCTGATGGTCGAACACGTAGCGGAATGTCGTGGCCGCGCCGGTTAGGTATCCGCCGGTGGTATGAAGTATCCCCTTGGGTTTTCCGGTCGAGCCGCTGGTGTAGAGGATGAAAAGCGGGTGTTCACTGTCGAATCCCTCGGGCGGGCAATCATTACTGGCCTTCGCCATTTCATCGTGCCACCACGAGTCGCGTCCCTCGGTCATGGCAATCTCGTTCTCGCATCGTTTGAGGACAATGCAGGACTTCACGCCGCCGTAGGATTCGAGGGCCTTGTCGACGTTCTCCTTGAGCGGGACAATCCTCCCCCGTCGCCACCCGCCGTCGGCGGTGACAACGGCGACGGCCTTCGAGTCATCGAGCCGGTCCTTGATCGAATCCGCGGAGAAGCCGCCGAAGACGACGGAATGCACGGCGCCGATGCGTGCGCAGCCGAGCATGGCGACTGCCGCCTCGGGGACCATCGGCATGTAGATCAGGACGCGGTCGCCGGCGGAGATGCCATTGGTTTTCAGGACGTTGGCAAACCGCGAAACCTCCTCCTTCAATTCGGCGTAGGTCATGGACCGCTTGTCTCCGGGTTCGCCTTCCCAGAGGATCGCCACCTTGTCGCCGTTCCCGTCTTCAACATGACGGTCCACGCAGTTCTCGCAGACGTTGAGTTTTCCGCCGAGGAACCATTTGGCGTCGGGGCAACTCCACTCAAGGACGGAGTTCCACGGTTGCTGCCACTTCAGGCTTGCCGCCATCTCGGACCAGAATCCATCCGGATCCTCGAGAGATCGTGCATGCATCGCCCGGTAGTCATCGAGCGAATTCACATGGGACGTCGTTTGAAATTCGCCGGGGGGATCGAAGACGCGGGTCTCCTGCAGGTGGGATTCAATATTGTCGCTCATACCTGCCCATTGTGAGCAAGGCGCACGGGCTCCGCAAGCAGCGAAGGCACTGGTGCCCGCTATTCCTCGATGAGGACGCGGAGATAGAACAAGGGTGAAGGCGTGATCCCGGGGATGGTAACGACGAGTTCCTTCACCGTGGTGTTGGCGGTGGCGGCGGGAACCTCGACATTCTGATCGGCGGCATTGGCGGGCATGCCGGCGGCGGTCACCCAGGTCTTGGCGTCGGTGGACTGCTGTACCGTGTAGGTTTTTCCGCCCGGGGTGTCGAGTTGGCGGAACCGAATCGTGGCCGTGTTCCCGTTGGCGCCAACGGTCATCGTCGGGAGTCCGGCGCGACCTGATGTGGCGTCGTTAGGGTCGGTGTCGAAGGCGCACTCAAGCAGGGTGAGGATGCCGTCGTTGTCGGCATCGGGAACAACGGTGACGTTCACGACGAGGTTTCCGTCGAGGTTGATCCATCCGCAGTTCGCGCTGTAGGCGAAACCGGTGAAGGCTCCGGTCGAGATGTCGAAGCGGGGACGGTTCGCATCGGCGGGGCCGGCCCAGCCAAAATTGATCCACCCGATGTTGGCGCCGTAGGCGAAGCCGGAAAGGTTACCGCTTGCGTCGCGGTTCACGCCGAAATCAGTGCTGGAGTTGTTCGCGTAGGCGGTGCCGTTCGCGGGAGTGCCGTCACCGAAGTTGATAAAGCCGCAGTTGGCGCTGAAGCCGAAGCCGGAGAGGACGGAGTTGCCGACGTTCACTCCCTCGGGCGCGCTCGGCTGGTCGGTGCGGAAGTTGATCCAGCCGATGTTCGCGCCGTAGGCGAAACTGTTCCCCTTCCAGAAGTCTCTCGATATACGGATCGAGCACTTCCAACCCGCCCAATCCAAGGCGAGACGCGATTTTCGGATAAGTCGCGGCGAATTCCACGCTCATTTCGCGCAAGAAGGCCAGCTCGTTTTCATAATGCTTGAGGAGTCTCGTATCCATCGCGCCCGGCTACCGTTCCAGCGTGAGGTCGAGGGCGCCCGTCGTCACGTCCACTTCCGAACGGAGGTAAAGCTCAAGAGGGATGGGTTGTGCCCACATATCTGCAACGATGTCGAACGACACCATCGCATCACACGTACGCTCGACCTGTCGAAGCTCAATATCAAGTGATCCTTCTCGAATCCTCGGCTCAAAGCGCTCGATCGCAACCTTCATGGATGCTCGAATGAGCTCCGCGCGCTCCTTCGTCGAGAACTCTCCTGAGACCTCGCGCACGCCGTAATTTAAACTCGACCGAGAAATCTCAGGATACTTCTCTTCGTCGAGCTCACTTCCCAAATTGTTCGAGTTCAAGAGCCACGCCAAGTCGCGTCGGATGATCTCGCGCAATCTGTAGACGTCAATCACTCTGGCATCACGCGCTTCGGTCTTCGATCCAGGCTCATCGTCGGTTAGCCGGTCCAGCAACGATGGCTGGAGCATGTCTTCGATCGTGCGATCAGCCATTTTCCATAGCCGTCTCGCCGCCCGGCATTGGATCGACCGAGAGCGCGCGCAGCTCCATCAGTGCGGTATCCCCTGCATCGGTCGTCAGGAGCCTTTGCCCGATGCCAACATATGTGTCTGCTCCGGCATCCACCCAATCCGTTGCACGTGCGAGCTTTGCGGTCCCGTCAGAGGAGGATGTCGTCCCAGGATATCTTGTAGGGATCATCACCACGAACTCGCCGCCGTTTTGAAGCGTCAGGTTCGCAGGCGTCCAAACTGCGTCACGCAGATCCGCCGGGGGTTCGCAGCGCAAGGCATGGATCGCCGTGAACGGCATCCAAAAGTACTTTCCGTTTACGATGACTTCGAGGATCGGACCAAGCCGCATATCTG
>JBCDLR010000184.1:0-7994 GCA_038745205.1 Verrucomicrobiota bacterium | reverse complement strand
CCTCTGTCGTCACCGCAATGACCGGCCCCTTGCGCGCCTTCACCTCCTCGATATTGCTCAAATTCTTCTCGAACACCGGGTCATCGGGTGCAATGAAGACACAGGGCATGTCCTCCTTCACGAGGGCAATGATGCCATGCTTCAATTCCGCACTCGGATGACCGGACGCGTAGATGTAACTGATTTCCTTCATCTTCAGCGCCCCCTCCATCGCTGTCGGGAAATTGTATTGGCGACCGAGGAAAAGCATACCCTCCGCCTCGCAGTACTTGTGGGCGATGGCCGCGATCTGGCTGTCCAGTTTCAGGCATTGCTCCACCAGTTCAGGAAGCGCCTGCATCTCGTCGATGACGCGAGTTCCCGCACTGAACGAGAGGTGGCGCATGCGTCCGAGGAGGAGACCAAGGAGGGTAAGAATGGTCACCTGGCTCGTGAATGACTTCGTCGCCGCGACCCCGATTTCCGGACCCGCGTGCATGTAGACGCCACCGTCACTCTCCCTCGCAATCGTGCTCGCCACGTTGTTGCAAATACCGAGGACGCGGTGTCCCTTACGCTGGCCCTCGCGAAGCGCTGCCAGAGAATCGATGGTTTCACCGCTCTGGCTCAGGACGAAGACCATCGTGTTCCGGCTCAGTGGTGTATTCCGGTAGCGGAATTCGCTCGCCACCTCCACCTCGGTCGGAATCCGGGCAAAGTTCTCGATCAAGTATTCACCCGCCATTCCCGCGTGCATGGCGGTACCGCAACCCGACAGAACAATACGCTCAATGTCACGCAGTTCCTGCGCCGTCATGTCGAGGCCCCCGAGTTTCGCTGTGGCGTCCTCAATCGAAAGACGGCCTCGCATCGCGTTGCGAAGCGACTCAGGTTGCTCGTATATTTCCTTCAGCATGAAGTGGGCGTAGTCCCCCTTCGTGGCCTCGTCCTCCGTGAACTCGACCTGGCTGACCTTGAACTCGGCCGGGCCCCCCTTCAACGACTCCACCTCAAAGTTCTCAGGTTCGACGGTGACGATGTCATAATCGTTCAGGTAAATGGCATCTTTCGTGTGTGAAATGATGGCTCCGACATCACTCGCGATGAAGTTCTCTCCCGTCCCCAAGCCGACGATCAGCGGACTCCCAAGACGCGCACCCGCCACGAGATCAGGGACGTCCAGATGCGTGATGGCGAGGCCGTAGGTCCCCTTGACTTCGACAAGGGCCTTGCGCATGGCCTCGACGAGGCGGCGCCGGGAATGGGCCAGTACGCTTTCGTCGTAGCAAACGCCGATCAAGTGCGCGAGCACCTCACTGTCGGTATCCGAACGGAAACTGTGCCCCTTTACCTGGAGTCTTTCACGAATGGACTGGTAGTTTTCAATGACGCCGTTGTGCGTAAGGGCGAGGCGACCTGAGCGATCAAAATGAGGGTGAGCGTTCACGTCTGTGGCGGGACCGTGAGTGGCCCAGCGCGTGTGACTCACGCCGCACTTGCCCTTCAAAGGGACTTCTTCCAGCAATTCCGCCAAGCTCTCGATCCGCCCAGCACACTTCCTCAGTTCCATGTCCCCCTGGGAGACAACCGCCATCCCCGCCGAGTCATACCCACGGTATTCCAGCTTGCGCAGCCCTTCGAGCATGATGGGAGCCGCCTGACGTTTGCCCGTGTAACCGATGATTCCGCACATATTTTTAAGATTTCTAGATTTATTATAATTTCGCAGAATATCGAGATCCCTCAAGGATCATCTAGCTGATACCTGTATTCCCTCGAAAAAGGAGGTCTTCAAGGGCGAAAGTTCTCACAAAACCCCGCTTTTTGCACTTCCGGAGAGGCGCTAGAGTGCATTTATGGATTCCACGAACGCTCCCACCGTCAGCATTTCCCTCACCGCCAAGAATACGGGGACGGCGCTCGAATTCTACAAGGCCGCCTTCGGCGCGGAGGAAATCTTTAGACTGACCGACCCGGAAGGCAACGTTGCCCATTCGGAATTCATGATCGGGAACAGCAGGATTTTCCTCTCGGGCGAATCTCCCGACTGGAAGGCTTTCGCCATGCCCGAGGGAACCCTGAGTTCAAATATCCTCTGCATTTTCTCGGAGAATTGCGACGCCGATTTTGAGCGGGCGGTCGCGGCCGGAGCCATTTCCATCCAGGAGCCAAAGGATGAATTCTGGGGTATGCGCTCCTGTGTTCTTGCGGATCCGTTCGGCTACCGCTGGTCCATCGGCCATGTCGTCGAGGAATTGACCCCCGAAGAAGTCTCCAAGCGGGCGGAGGACCTGTTTTCCCAAGGGAGCTGACCGGAAAGCGAAAATAAGAAGGCGGCGTTCCGAGATGGAATCGCCGCCTTCTGGATCGGGAGGTAGGAGGAAGATCTTTCGTTAACGCGAGTAGAGTTCGACGACAAGTTGTTCGTTCACCATCGGATCAACTTCTTCGCGTTCGGGTATCCTTATAATAGATCCTGATAGGTTCTCGGTGTCGACGGCCACCCAGTCTGGCTTGACCATGGCTTGAGTCATGTCCAATCCTCTCAAAGCCAATTGCTTGGAACGAGGATTGTCACGCACTGCAATGACATCACCAGGACGGCAGTTGTAGGACGGAATGTCACAACGGCGGCCATTGACCAGAACGTGTCCGTGGCCCACAAACTGGCGAGCCCCGCTCCGCGTGTTCGCGAAGCCAAAGCGATAGATGACGTTGTCGAGACGACGCTCGAGCAACTGAATGAGCGCTGTGCCCGTCACGCCACGCTGCCGCTGGGCTTCCTGGAAATAGCGGCGGAATTGCTTCTCGAGAAGGCCGTATTGAAGGCGAAGTTTCTGTTTCTCCGCGAGGGCGATCGCATACTCCGACTTCTTGCCGCGACGACCGCCACGGGCCGGACCGTGCTGACCGGGAGGATACGGCCGACGTTCAAGGGATTTCGAAGGACCGAAAAGCGGCACACCGTAGCGGCGGCTCAGCCTTTCCTTGGGACCAATGTATCTTGCCATAATGCGTAGGAGATAAAGTTGCAGGGGAGAGTTAGACGCGGCGGGCCTTGGGTGGGCGGCAGCCGTTGTGCGGCACGGGCGTGACGTCGCGAATGGCGAGAATCTCGACGCCCATGTTCTGGATCGCGCGGACCGCAGACTCACGGCCGGCCCCGGGGCCCTTCACGCGGACTTCCGCCTCTTTCAAACCATGGCTCATGGCCTGACGGCAGGCGTCCTGAGAAACAACCTGGGCGGCGTATGCAGTGCTTTTGCGCGAGCCGCGGAATCCCATCTTGCCCGAGGTGGACCAGCCGATGACGTTCCCCTTCTGGTCGGAGATGGTCACGCTGGTGTTGTTGAAGGTCGCACGGATATGGACGATGCCGGTGTGAATGTTCTTGCTGCCCTTGGCCTTGAGAATCTTCGGCTTCGACGCTTCCTCGCCTCCCTCAAGTTCGAGAAGAACATCGGCCGCGGTACGCTCGCGCTTTTCCTCGCGAGGAGCACCGCCCTGGGGCTTCTCTTCAGTCGCCGCCTTGGCTTCTTCCGCCGGGGCGGGAGCAGCCTTCGCCTCCTCTGCGGGAGCTGCCGCTTCAGCAGCCTCCGGCTTGGGCTCTTCTTTCCCCGCGTCGGCGGGCTTGGTTTCTTCGTCGGCCATGATGATCTAGTTGATTGAAAATTTGTTAGTGAATTCCCTTCTTCGCATTCGGGTTCCGCACGACACCGACGGTGCGTTTCCCTCCCTTGCAGGTGCGGGAGTTCGTCTTCGTGCGTTGCCCCCGAACCGGGAGGCCGCGCCGGTGACGGAGGCCGCGGTAGCAGTTGATCTGTTGGAGCCGCTTGAGATTGGCCTGCACGTCGCGTCGAAGGTCGCCCTCGATCATGAGTCCACTCTCATTGATCACGTGGATGATCTTGTTGAGTTGCTCGTCGGAAAGTTCGCCGGTGCGTTGATTCGGGTCGATACCCGCCTGCTCAAGTACTTTCTTCGCCATCGACGGGCCAATGCCGTAGATGAACGGCAGCGATGCTTCGATGCGTTTTTCGTTGGGAATTTCGATGCCTAGTAATCGGGCCATGATGAAAGATTAGATGGAATTTCGTGGGACAATTCGTGCGCTCCTCGGGATCGCGTGCCGCCACTGGTGACCCCGTAAATCCTGCCGATGAGCGGACCCCGCGGACGGGCCGGAAACAGGAAACGAGGGGGAGCAGTATTTAGCACTTTTTTTCCATTTCGCAAACGCCGATATTTGATTTTTGCCTGATTTTTCAGGGGATCACCGCGATTTCCGGCGACTTGGTGGCGGATTCGGAGGTTGTCGTGCGGGGGCGTGGCGTGAGGACCTCCGGGTCGCCCTTCGTAATGAGGACGGTGTGCTCGAAATGCGCGGAGGGTTTCCCATCGCGGGTCACGACCGTCCAGTCGTCCGCGAGGATCTTGACCGAGGCCGTCCCCAGGTTGATCATCGGTTCGATGGCGAGGATCATCCCGGCCCGAAGCCGTGGTTTAGCCCCTTTTTCGCCATAGTTCGGGACTTGGGGCTCCTCGTGGAGTTTGCGCCCGACCCCATGACCGACGAACTCCCGGACAACGGTGTAGCCGAATTTCACCGCGGTCGCCTCGACCGAATGCGAAAGATCGCCCAGCATTACCCCGTCGCGGGCATGGTCGATGGCGACCTCCAGGGATTCCTCGGTCGCGAAAAGAAGCCGATGTGTCTGCGGGTCAATCTCGCCCACGGGAACCGTCATCGCGTTGTCCCCTACCCAGCCGTCCCGGACGATTCCGACGTCGATCTTCACGATGTCCCCCGATTGTATGACCCGGTCGCTGCCGATTCCATGGACGACTTCTTCGTTGACCGATATGCAGATGTTTCCCGGGAATCCGCGGTAATTCAGGAACGCGCTCTTCACGCCGTGCTTCTTGATGAGATCAGCGGCGAAGAGGTCTACTTCTCCGGTGGTCGCGCCCTCCCTGATCTGCTCTCCTGTCGCCAGAAGAATATCCCGCGCGAGGGCGCCTGACGCCCGCATCATTTCAACTGGTTTACCTCGGCGGATGGGAATCATGACGCGACAGTGGCAAGCTTCGACGTGATCTCGGCGAAAACGGCTTCCGGAGAACGGTTACCGTCAATTTCGCGGAGAAGATCACTCTTTTTATAGTAGGAAACAAGCGGAGCCGTCACCTTTTCATACTCGCGAAGACGCTCCGCAAGAATTTCGAGCGTGTCGTCATCGCGACGGCTCAGCGGCCCCCCGTCGACGGGACAGGGATCGGAGAGTTCAAGCGAATCGCGACTGGTGTTGAAGATCATACGACAGGATTGGCACCACAAACGCCCGAGAACGCGCGACTCGATGACGTCGCGGCGAGCGTTGATGAAAAGGACCGCATCCAGCGCCTCACCGAGATCGGCCAGCATCTGCTCCAGCGTCTCCGCCTGCGGCACCGAACGTGGAAAGCCATCGAAAATGAAGCCGCTCTCCGTCGGCCGCCCCTCCAGCCACGAGCCGACCATCTCGCAGACTATCCCATCCGAGAGGAGTTGCCCTCGTCCGATGCCCTCCTTGGCAGATTTCCCCAATGCCGTTTCCCGCCGGATTTCCTCGCGAATGATTTCTCCCGTCGAAACGTGCGGCACCTGCAATTCGCGGCTCAGGAATCCCGCCTGCGTTCCCTTCCCGGCGGCCGGGGGCCCGAGCAAGACCAGCTTCATTTCCCCGCCGCCAAGTCCTGCATCTTCCGTTTCCATTTCGACGGACACGGTGTGATCACCGTGTGGCAAAGTGGTAGGCGACGCCGACGATCAGGAGCACACCGAGGACGAAGTAGAGCCAGATCATCGTCGAGGAAGAGGCCACTTTGCCCGAACGCTGACGGCGATCGAAGCGCCCGCGAATCTTGCCCTTGCGGAGGAATCCATCGTAGTGGCGCTGCAAGAGGTGCGTTTCCGCCTGGCGCATGACGTCGAGGATGACGCCGACGAGAATGAGAATGCTCGTCCCGCCGAAGAATTGCGAGACGTTGTAATTGATCTTCATCATCGTCGAGATCGCGGACGGGATAATGGCGATAACGGTGAGGAAGAGAGCCCCGGCAAAGGTAAGACGCCCCATCGTGTAGTCGAGGAACTCCGCCGTAGGCTTCCCTGGTCGCACGCCGGGGATATAGCCGCCGTTCTTCTTCAAGTCCTCGGCGATCTGGTTGGGCTGGAACATGGTGGCGACCCAGAAGTAGCTGAAGAAGAAGATGAGGAGACCGGATATCACGTAGTAGAACCAATGGCTGGGCGACAGCCACTCATTAATGCGGTCGACGAAGGTCGATTCCTGGAACATGAACTGAAGGATCTGCCCCGGGAAGAGGAGAATCGCCTGCGCGAAGATGATCGGCATGACGCCCGCGTAGTTGACCTTGAGCGGAAGGAAAGTGGACTGACCACCATAAACCTTCCGGCCAACCACGCGCTTGGCATACTGGATCGAGATCCGCCGCTGGGCCTGCGTGATCGCTATGACCCCGGCCACGACGATGAGAAGGAAGGCGATGAGCAGGACGAGCTGGACCGGACGCATGGGGTCCTCGGTCGCGCGGGTCACAAACATGTCCCACGCCTGGACAAGCGCCCCGGGAAGGGCGGAAACGATGTTCACGCAAATGATGATGGAGATCCCGTTCCCGATCCCCCGCTCGGTAATCTGCTCGCCGAGCCACATGAGAAGCATGCACCCGGCGGTGATGGTGATGACGGTAATGGTGACGAATTCCCATCCAAACCCGGGCACGAGATCCTTGCCGGTGTTCGCGATCTCTCCCGCAAACCCCTGGAGGAAGATATTCTTACTGGGGTCCTGAAGCGAGTTGGCGAGCATCCCTCCCTGGAGAACACAAAGGGCGATGGTCACGTAGCGCGTGTACATCGTGATCTTCTGACGCCCCCCGTCTTCCCGTGAGAGCTTCTGAAGCTGAGGCACGACCGCGCTCAGGAGCTGCATCATGATCGACGCGCTGATGTAGGGCATGATGCCCAGCGCAAAGACAGCGCAGTTGGTCAATCCCCCTCCGCTGAAAATGTTCATCAACCCGCCGATGGGATTGTTCCCAAGGTTCTCCTTCGATGCATCGATGGCCTCGTGCAGGACGGCGGCGTCGACGCCCGGCAGGGTGATCGCCGCGCCCACGCGCACGATGACGATCATGGCCAGCGTGAAGAGGATACGCTGACGCAATTCGGGAATCTTGAAGGTATTGGTAAAGGCGGAAATCATCTGGAGAAAGGGAGGCGTTTAACAACCACAGCGGACGGAGCGATTCAAGACCGCATCATTCAGACTTCCGGCTCACTGGCTTCTTCGTCCGGAGCGGAATCCGCATCCTCCGAAGCCGTCGGTGCCTCGTCGGCCAATTCCGTCTCCACCGGCGCAGCTTCAGGGGAAGACGCCTCGTCCGGTGCGGAACTGGACTCCCCGCCTCCGTCAAGCAGTTCGGGAGAGGGCTCGGCGCAGCTTCCGCCCGCCTTTTCGATCTTCGCCTTTGCGCTCTCGCTGACCTGGTCAGCAATGACGGTGAACTTCTTGGCAAGTTCCCCTGTCCCGAGGATCTTGATACCGTCCCACCGTTTGCCCTGCACAAGACCGGCATCTCGAAGCGCGATTTCATCAATTGTCGCGCCGTCCTCGAAACGGTCATTGAGCGTGCCCACGTTGATGACAGCGTAGTTCGTCTTGAAGCGCACGTTGCTGAAGCCCTTTTTCGGCAGGCGGCGGTAGATCGGCATCTGGCCGCCCTCGAAGCCGAGGCGCACGCCGCCTCCGGAGCGGGACTTCTGTCCCTTGTGGCCCCTGCCACAGGTCTTGCCCAGGCCTGAACTCTCACCGTTGCCGACACGCTTGCGACGATGCTTCGAGCCTTCGTTTGGTTTTAAATCATTCAGCCTCATGGTGGAAAGTCTTCAGTTTTTCAGGTTTCAGTAATCGGTATGGAAAATTTCGTCTGCTCCCAGTCTGCCGGTG
>JBCDLR010000183.1:0-7997 GCA_038745205.1 Verrucomicrobiota bacterium | reverse complement strand
TTCTCCAGTTCCCGTCGCTTCCCGCTCCGTCCTTCCAGGGATACGATTCCGTAACCGAGCCGCCGACATACTCGGCTTCGACGTCAATCGAACGCGGACGGTTGGTGTAGAAATAGATGACAGGTGTTTCCATTCTCGCCTCGACCATCAATCCACCCTTCGTCACAATGCTCGTGCCCACGAATTCAGGAAGTTCTCCCGCCTTGTTCTTCCCGACTGGATACCAGTATTCCATGTCTCCCTCGGGCGCGTGGAAGGTGGTAAATGTCCCCCATTCGTGAGCCCGCCACTCGTCGTTCGCATTCAGGTTTCCCGCGATTCCAAGGAAGATCCCGACTCCAAGTGCCATCAACTGCTTTGCTGTCATCCCTCACCCTAGTCTTGTTTCCAAATACCTCGCAACTGGGGAGTTGTAAGACCTTTGTCAGGGCCGCTTGCACCCGCTACCGTCGTATTGAAAATGCACCTGTGATTCTTTTTCGTAACATCGTTTCCGCGCTTGCTGCCCTCGGCGGAATATTGCATGGACAGGAAGCAGTCCCCCCGGAAATCCCCGATGTCATGGGCTCGCTCTACATGGACGAATGGCAGGTGGAAAAGGAATTCATCGTCAATCCGGTAGCGATGCAAACCTGGATCGACCTTGGACTAAGGCCGACGACCGTCCTCGACGCCGCGTCGAGGGAAAGACTGAAACCGAGACTTGGAGAGTTCTTCTCGAAGCACTGGCCGGTTTCCATCGCCGATGAACCGTTGGAATTCGAACTCGACCGCGTTCAGTTCATCGAAGCGGATACGCAGGAACGGATTGTCCTCGATCCGGAAGCGTCGGTGGCCGCCGGGGACGCCGTGGTGAGTGTCGTGTTTGTCGCTCCCCTCCCAGAGGCTGGTGGACGCGTCAATTTCCGCTGGGATCTGTTCCCCGAGGAGAACAAGGCCGTACAGATCTTCGCGGCGGACCCGCTTGGGACACGCATTTTCAATATCGATCAGGTCAGTCCCGAGCTCAGTCTCCGGGCTCGCATTGATCCAGCCGCTCGTGCGGCACCCGAGCCGCCCCCGGCACCGCCGGAAGTGCCTCGTTTTCAGATCCCATGGACGCACCTCGGCATCGCCACCGTTGCCATGGCCGCCTTCTTCTGGTTTCGAGCGCGCCGAAAGCCAGGCACGGCCTGGGCTGCAGTCACCGTTGCCGTGGGCCTCACCGCTGCAGGGCTTCTACCTCTCTTTCGAGCCGGCCAATCGTCTTCCTCGGGCCCTGACAATACCGAACTGATTCTCGATCGTGTACTCCACGGGATCTACCACGCTTTCAATTTCCGCGATGAGAGCGCGCAGTACGACGTCCTCGCCAACGTGGCGGGAGGAGATGTCCTTACCGAGATCTACCTCGAGGCGCGAAGGACCCTCGAAACCCGCCAGCAGGACGGCTCGCGCGTCCGCGTCAAGGCCGTCGAAGTCAAGGCGGTCACCTCCTCGCCGCTCGAAGCGAGACCGGGCTTCAACGCCGACTGCGAATGGGAGGTCTCCGGAAAGATAGGCCACTGGGGTCACTTCCACGACCGGACGAACCGCTACAGCGCCTCGTTTTCCGTTGAACCCCTGGAAAACAAATGGAAGATCACCGCCCTTAACCTGCTTAATCGGGAGAGAGAAATTGAGCAGGAGTAGTTCCCTCATGCTGGCTGTTGAAAAGATTTCCTTCCAATACCCGAAGAGCTCCTACACGCTGAACATCCCGGCGTTCGAAGCGAAGGGAGGCACCACGACTGCCATCGTCGGCCCCAGCGGGTGCGGAAAAACCACGTTTCTCAACCTCGTTGCCGGCGTGCTCGTCCCCTCGTCGGGAAGCGTGAAAATTGATGTGACGCCCGTCCATCAACTCCCGGACTCCGCTCGCGCCGCCTTTCGTCTTGAGCAGATCGGACTCATCTTCCAGGAGTTCGAACTCGTCGAACATCTTACCGTCCGCGACAACATCCTCCTCCCCCTTCACCTCGGACTGCATCGCGAAGGGGACGCAAGAAGCACGCTCGTCGATCGTGCCCGCGAATTGGCGGACGCCACGGGTATTGGAGATTACTGGAACAAGCGCCCGAACAACCTCTCGCACGGGGAACGCCAGCGCGTCGCCATCTGCCGTGCCCTCTGCGTCGATCCACTGCTCATTCTCGCCGACGAACCCACGGGTAACCTCGACCCGACGAACAAACGCAAAGTCCTCGACTTGATGATCGATTTCGCCAAGGCCAAGAACCGCGCCCTCATCGTCGCCACCCACGACGTCGACCTTCTCGATGCTTTCGACGAAGTGGTGCAGTTCGACGAGTTGAATCAACCGGAGGAAGCGAGGGCTAAAGGATGAAGATCTCCTCCATCGCCTACCTCAGCTGGAAGTATCTCAGCTATCGACCCCTCAAAACACTGGCGCTCATCGCCGCCGTGGCCCTGACGATTTACCTGCCGTTCGCGTTGCAGGCTTTCATCAACGAAAGCACGCGGATCCTTCAGGAACGGGCCCGCTCCACCCCGCTCCTGATCGGCGCCAAGGGCAGTTCCATCGACCTCGCGCTCAACAGTCTGTATTTCACCGAGCAAGCACTTCCTTCCGTCGAATACGGCGCGTTCGAACGGCTCGAGGAAAGTAATCTTGGCCGCGCCATTCCCCTGCATGCCCGCTTCGAGGCATCAGGAGCACCAATTCTCGGTTCAACGCTCGACTACTTCGAATTCCGCGGACTCTCCGTCGCCGAAGGACGCATGTTCACACGACTCGGCGACTGCGTTCTCGGCGCCTCGGTCGCAAAGTCGCTTGGACTAGGGCCCGGCGACAAGATCGTCTCGAGCCCCGAAAACGTCTTCGATCTCGCCGGCGTCTATCCGCTGAAGATGCGGATCACCGGCGTGCTCGCCACCGCGCACACCGCAGACGACGACGCCGTTTTTATCGATTTGAAAACCGCGTGGACGATTGAGGGCCTGGCGCACGGCCACCAGGACCTCACTACCCCCGGGGCCAGCGACGCCGTCCTCTCGCGCGACGGCAACACCATTCGCGCGAACGCCTCCGTGCTGGAGTTCATGGAGGTCACGGATGAGAACGTCGACACCTTTCACTTTCACGGCGATCGCTCGAACTACCCGATCTCCTCAATCATCGCCGTCCCCGACAGCGAGAAATCCCGCGCCATTACCCTCGGCCGATACCAGAGCGATGCCGCAACTGAACAAATCATCGTTCCCTTCGAAGCGGTGACAAAGCTCACGAACACGCTTTTTGCGACGCGCAAGATGGTCCTTGGAGCCTTCGTCTTGTTGGGCGTAACCGCACTGGGTCTCTCTGCCCTTGTTTTTGTCCTGTCTTTCCGCCTGCGCGAGAAGGAGATGCGAACTTACGCGAAGATCGGCGCGACCGATTTCACCATTCGGACGTTGAAATTTGCGGAGGTAGCGGCGGTATTGGTAATAGGAGCAGCGATCGCTGCGGTGGCGGTCATTGGAACGCAGTCGCTGGCATCGCAGATCCTGCCAACACTTCTAGGTTAGCCATTTTATGAAACTTCCCATTCCTGTCCTCGTTGTCTCCCTCGCCTTTCTCGCTTCCTGCGACAAAGCCTTCGAATCCGCTTCTGTCGAAGGCCCCTCCGTTGCCGCTGTCAACTACCCCCTCGCCTACTTCGCCGAACGGTTGACCGGCGACTTCGCGACCATCATCTTCGATTGTCCGGAGGACGAGGATCCCGCTTTCTGGAAGCCGACGGACGCCGACATCGCGAGAATGCAGTCCGCCGACGTCATTCTCCTCAACGGAGCGACCTACGCCAAATGGGCCGCGACCGCCTCGCTCCCCAAGTCAAAAACCGTCGATACATCCATCGCGTTCAAGGACCAGTGGATCTTTGTCGAAGAAGCCATCACTCACTCCCACGGCGACGATGAAGAGGAGCATTCCCACGGAGGCACCGCGTTTACGACCTGGATCGATTTCGAGCAGGCGATTCTCCAGGCAACGGCGGTGAAGGGCGCACTCACCCGCGCATTTCCTGATCAAAAGGACACGATCGAAACAAATTTCGCCGCTCTGCAGACCGACCTTGAAGATGTCGATAATCTCATGGCTGACGCTGCGAAAGGCCTTCAGGATGCCCCCGTCATCGCCTCCCACCCGATCTATCAATATTTTGCCCGCGCCTATGAAGTCGAAGTCATCGAGTTGGTATGGGAACCAGAAATGGACGTCGATGAGAAGGCTATCGCTGATTTGAAAGCGGCGATGGAAGCGCATCCCGGCGCGAAGTATTTCATGTGGGAAGGCGAACCTTTGGCCGAGTCGGTGGAAGCGTTGGAGGGACTCGGCCTCACGAGTTTCGTCTTCACCCAGTGCCCGAATCGCCCGGAAAGCGGAGACTTCCTCTCGGTGATGAAGGAGAATATTGAAGCGATGAAGTCGCTGCCCTAGGGCAAGACCTCCACGATATCCGCAAAGGCAACCCCTTCGGCATCAGTGAGCTCGTTACTGCGCCCGTAGAGTTCCGCACCGGTCGAAACGTTCAGTGCGGCCGCGATGGTCTCGTCAGCAATGACGCGGAAAAAGCCGCGCGGGGCGCTGCGATAGTCGAGGACGTGCTTTTCAATCAACTCGCCGAGCGGGGCCTCGCCATGAGCAATCTGCTCACGAAGAAGCCCGTCGAACTGTCCCAGCCGGATGCCAATGGCGCCATACTCGACAGGTGCCTCGTCATCGGCTCGACGGAGAATGACTTCACGCAGGAGATAGCTGTCGGTCAATTCCTTCGCCACGACTTCGAGAGTGATCTTCGATTCATGAAAACGCGAAAGCGTGGACGTCATGTCTCGCTCGTGCACGAGCAGGTCATTTTGCGGGTCGGGCATCTCCGACGGATCGATGAAGGAAATATCCGGCAACGTCTTCCCCTCCCGCTCGTAAAAATAATGGAGCGGCATGAGCAGGTGAAGAATCTCGGCCTGCTCAGGTGTAACGTGCATCGCGGTGTTGGGTCAGGAAAAACTCGTGCAACAACCTGTCGACCTGCAACAGACCGTCACGACTCACTCTGATCTCATCTCCCTCCACGCTGAAAAATCCTTCGTCGCAAAGATACTTCAGCGGCGTGGCAAACTTCTCCGTGACATCGACCCCGAATTTCTCCCGGTAGTAGGAGATCGAGACTTGGCCGAGCTTCAACTTGAGGATGAATTCCCGGATGAGTCGCTCTTCCTCGTCGGTCGGATAGGCGCGAAAGATCGGGAATTCCCCCTTGTCGACCGCCATCATGTAGGGCCCGATGTCCGCCTGGTTCTGGAGGTGAATGCCACCCAGGTGCCCGAAGGACGCCACCCCCAGCGGAAGCAAATCAGCCCCTTCCCAAAGGGCATCACGGTAAAGGAATTTCCCACGGTGGTTGTCCTTCACCACCGTGTAGGCGCTGGAAATCCTGTAGCCTGATTTCTCGAATTGGTCGAAGGCCCAACTGACCCAACGGCGCTTCGTCTCCCACGTCGCGACCGGCGCCGTGAGCTTACCGTCCTCCTTCATGCGCTGGTAGATGGTCGTGTTGTAGGGGACTTCCATCTGGTAAATGGTGACCATGTCAGGATCAATCTCGATTGCCTTCTCCACACAGCGTTTCCAGTTGTCTTCAGTCTCGTCCATCATCCCCGCGATGAGGTCAATGTTCAGGGACTGGAAATCCAGCGACTTCGCGAAGTCGTAAGCGCGAAGGATTTCCTTCGAACGGTGCGCGCGCCCGTTCAACTCGAGGATGTGATCATCAAAATTCTCCACTCCGAGACTCAATCGGGTCACCCCCATCGCGCGAATGGCTTCAAGCTTCTTCTCCGTGAGCGTGCCCGGTTCGCACTCGAAGGCGATCTCCTCCGCCTCGTCCCACGGCATCTGGTCCTTCATCCGAGAGGTGAGTTCCTCAAGCTGGTTGACGGAGAGGTAGGACGGTGTGCCTCCGCCAAAGTAGATGAAGTGCGGCTTCCGCCCCTGCAGGTAGGGCTTCGCCGCGTAGTTCGCGAACTCCTTCATTCCCGCGTCGAGGTAGACCTTGATCTCATTCGCGTTCTTGTCGGTGTAGACCCGGAAGTAGCAGAAGTGGCACCGCTTCCGGCAAAACGGAATGTGAAAGTAAAGGCCGAGCGGAACATCCTTCGGGGCGGGCTGTTCCAGTAATTCGGCGACCTCGGTGACGTGGTCTGGTTTCCAGAAGGAAAACGGCGGGTAATTCGCAACGAAATAGTTCCCGGCTTCGGTCTCCTGCTCCTCTTTCCTTTTCTCGGCGGCGGCTTCGGACATTACGGGGAAACTTACGCCCGGAGCCGAATCTCATCAACCGACGTCCCCCCGAACACCATTGACAAAGGCGAGGTTTTCCCGACCCTTCCTCATGCTGCGGACCTTACGCGCCTCTGTGCATGCGCTGATGATCGCCGTCCTCATGGCGGCAGGCGGCGCGCATCTGGCGGTTCTGCAGGTAACGGCATGGGGCACAATGATCGCCTCCGATGTTCAAGACCACGGCATGGAAGCCGCCATAGACCGGACTTTCAGTGGTGAATTCCCGTGCGAACTCTGTAAGCGCATCGCAAAGTCGAACACCTCCAGCGACGAGAGACCGGCCGATCCCTTTCCCGTGCTCAACTCCCATCTCTTCGAGTTGAAGCTGATCGCCTGCGACCTCCTTAGTCTCTTTCCTCCGATCGCGAAACGATCTCCCTGGACCGACACCACGTTGAAATTCGGTGTTTTCCACAGCGAGTGCCCTCACGGCCCTCCCAAGGGTTTGGTTTGACCCTCCATGGCGGCGGGAATGTTCCCGGCGTCGGTTTTTGATTTAATCCCGCGGACTTGCGCCCATCGAGGCACAACCGACGAGGACATTCCCGCAGCCCAGTCATGCGTGATCCGGGCGCATTCATCCAAACCTTTTTATTTCCAATGAAACTTTCCCTATTACTACCCTTTACCCTAACAATATCTTCAATTGCCCTGCAAGCGGGCGAAATCTCCCTTCTCGACTACAACACGAAAAATCCCGGCGGAACTCTCGAATCCAACGATTTTTGGACTCCTTCCCGCCCCGATGGCCACGCCCCGATCGGCGTCATGGCCGACCACATGCACGACGCCGGCGAGATCATGGTCTCGTTCCGCTATGGCTTCGGTCACATGACGACCAACCACCTCGGCGACAGCGAGATCTCCGATCGCCGGATCATCACCCCCAAGGCCAAGGGCGGCGAGGGCTTCACGGTGACGCCGACGAAAATGGACATGCACATGTGGATGCCCGGCATCATGTACGCGCCGACTGATCGCATCACCCTGATGCTTATGGCTCCCTACGTCTACAAGACAATGGACCACCTGCGGCGCGATGGCAAAACCTTCACCACGGAATCCGACGGATTTGGCGACCTGAAGTTCACGCCGATGGTGAAGCTCTACGACGCCAACCGCCGGGCGGCACACCTCGGTCTCGGCTTCAGCGCACCCACCGGTTCCATCGACGAAGAGGACTTTGTTCCCGGCCCCGGCCAGACACGTCTCCCCTACCCGATGCAACTCGGGTCCGGCACCTGGGACCTCCTGCCGAGCCTGACCTGGCTCGGCCAGAGTGACCATTTCTCCTGGGGCGCTCAAGCGAACGGCACGATCCGGCTCGGCACCAACGACGAGGGGTATTCGCTCGGCGATGGCTGGAGCGGCACGACATGGGGCGCCGCAAAAGTGACCGACGCGCTGAGCCTTTCCGCCCGCGCCACGTATTCGAACTGGGGCAACATCGACGGCACCGATCGCGGTCTTGTCATCCCGGCTGCCGCCGTTCCCACCGCCGATCCAAACTTGCGCGGCGGCGAGCGCGTGGACTTGTCCTTCGGGTTCAACATCTACAAGCAGCAAGGCGCTCTCGAGGGTCATCGCCTCGGCGTCGAACTCGGCTTTCCCGTTTATGAGAACCTCGACGGCC
>JBCDLR010000182.1:0-8029 GCA_038745205.1 Verrucomicrobiota bacterium | reverse complement strand
TCGACTGCGAATGTGGTTTGAAGTACGCGATTGTCGATTCGCAGGTCGTCGAGAAAAATCCTCCAACGTAACCTGTTGATTATGAACAAATGAATGACTTGGCTCCAACTGCGAAGAAGTCGATGGCCGTCATCGGCGGTGGCATTCTCGGCATGACTCTCGCCCTGCGACTTCGTCAGGCGGGGCACGACGTCGACCTCTTCGAAGCGGCTCCCGATTTCGGTGGGCTCGCCAGTCCGTGGAATCTCGGGGAGTTCACCTGGGACAAGTACTATCACGTTACCCTTCTTTCCGATTCCCATCTCCGCGGACTCCTTGAGGAGTTGGGTCTCGAAACGGAGACCGAATGGGTGGAGACGCGAACCGGGTTTTACACAGGAGGCCAACTGCATTCGATGTCGAACAGTCTCGAGTTTCTCCGCTTTCCTCCCCTCGGTCTGATCGACAAGTTCCGCCTCGGCGCCACCATCTTCTACGCCTCAAAAATCAAGAACTGGAAACGCCTCGAGAAGATCAACGTCTGCGATTGGTTGCGCAAGCTTTCCGGAAAACGCACCTTCGAAAAGATCTGGCTTCCCCTCCTCAAGGCCAAGCTGGGTTCCAACTACGACAAGGTCAGCGCTGCCTTCATCTGGGCCATCATTGCACGCATGTATGCCGCACGTCGCAGTGGCTTGAAGAAGGAGATGTTTGGATACGTCCGCGGCGGCTATCGCAAGGTCCTTGGCGAATTCGTTGAACTTCTTCAAAAACAGGAGGTTGGATTGGAAGCAGGCCAGGCAGTCTCCAGCGTCTCTCGCCGGAACGGAAAAATCGAGGTAGATGGCGAATCCGGTCTCCTCGGAAGGTATGATGACGTCGCCGTGACGTTGCCGGCCCCCGTCGCCTCCCGCATCTGTGAAGGACTTACCGATGAAGAGAGACTGCGCCTGAACGGCATCAGTTACCAGGGTATCGTTTGCGCCTCCGTCGTCCTCAGGAAGCCGGTCGCCGGGTTCTACGTTACCAACATCACCGACGAGTGGGTTCCTTTCACCGCCGTCATCGAGATGTCCGCCCTTGTCGATCCCGATTCCGCCTTTGAGGGGAATTCCCTCATTTATCTGCCAAAGTATGTGCCGCGTGGTGATGATTTCTTCGACTCCAGCGATGAGGAGATTCAAGAGGAGTTTACCACGGCGCTCCTCAAGATGTATCCCCATCTATCCAAGTCGGACATCGTCGCCTTTCGTGTCGCCCGCGCCTCGGATGTTCACGCCCTCTCCGTTCCAGGTTACTCGGAGACATTGCCTCCACGGAAAACAAGCGTTCCCGGCCTCCACATTGTCAATTCCGCGCACATCGTAAACGGAACCCTGAACGTCAACGAGACGATCGCCCTCGCCGAACGCGCCGCCTCGGAACTTGCCGCCTGAATGATGACTGCCTCGCTTTCCCTCGACCTCGACAACAAGTGGTCCTACATGAAGACCCATGGCGATGCGGGGTGGGAATCGTTTCCGACTTATCTTGACGCGGTTGTCCCCGCGTTCCTCGACGTCCTCGATGACGTTCGCCTGAAGATGACCGTCATGATCGTCGGTCAGGACGCTGCGCAGGAGAAGAATCATGCGGCGCTCCGACTCATTCCGGAAAACGGGCATGAAGTGGGGAACCACTCCTTTCATCACGAACCCTGGCTGCACCTATACTCCAAGGAAGAGATCGAGAAGGAAGTCATCACCGCCGAAGACGCCATCGAATCGGCTTCCGGGGTCCGTCCCACCGGCTGGCGAGGACCGGGCTTCAGTTTTTCTCCGGATCTCCTCTCGGTGCTGGCTCGCCGTGGATACAAGTATGACGGCTCGACTTTTCCCACCTATCTGGGGCCGCTCGCCCGTGCTTACTACTTCATGAAGTCGGGCCTTGGGAAGCAGGAAAAGGACAAGCGCAAGCAGCTCTTCGGAAAGTTCACGGAAGGCTTCCGTCCGCTGAAGCCCTACCACTGGGACATCGACGGCCAACGCCTTCTTGAGATTCCCGTGACAACGTTCCCGCTCATCAAGGCGCCTTTTCACGTAAGCTACCTTCTTTATCTCGCCACGTTTTCCGAAGCACTGTCCAAGGTCTACTTTGCGGCGGCGTTGAAGACCTGCAAACTGGCGGGTATCGGGCCGTCGCTGTTGTTGCATCCGCTCGACTTTGTCGGGGACGAGGTGGCACCGGAGCTGGCATTCTTTCCGGCGATGAACAAGGGCGGAGAATGGAAGAGAAAACTCGTCCGGGGCTATCTAAGGCAGTTCGCGCAGGAATTTGACGTGGTTCCGATGGGAGAACACGCCCGTCGACTCCAATTGCGCCAGATTCCCATAAAGGAAAGCGCCCCGGTCGCGGAAGCTTCGAGCCTGTGATCGAGGCCTCGGATAGAGCCTCATTCTCCAGTCGTTGGGAAATCAGGGGCAGGAACTGGCGATCCGGCCATCGGCCGAAGAACTCGAACGCCCTGATATCACAGCGAGGATGGTTGCTCTTGCGAGAGCCCTAACTCCGCCCCCTGAAGGTCAGTTCGGCGACCCCGGACTTGTCGAGATCACCTTTTCCGCCGCTCACGAGTTTGTCGTATTGCGCTTGGGTCGCGTCATTCAAGGGCAGGGCAATCCCTGCCGCGGAGGCGAGATCCGCCGCAATGCCGGAGTCTTTTGCCGCGTGCTCCGCGCTGAACCAGCATTCGTGGTCACGGCCGATCATGTCTTCCGCATCGGTTTCAAGCACCCGGGAATTGGCACCCGTTTGTGCGAAAACCTCGCAAATCATGTTTAGATCCAGTCCAAGCGCATCGGCCAATCCGAGACCTTCGGCGAGCCCCGCGGTGTTGATGTTCATCACCATGTTCACGAGCGCTTTCACTTCAGATGCTTTCCCGACTTCGCCGACGTGCGTCAAGTTCACACTCATCTGATCCAGCACCGGCTTCACTTGATTGAAGACGTCTTCGTTGCCGCCAATCATGAGAAAGAGCTTTCCCTCGCGGGCGTGACTGATGCTTGAAGCCATGCAACCTTCGAGCGCCGCCGCACCGGCCGCCTCGGCCGCCTCGGCCACTTCCTTTTGGATTCCCGGCGAGAGCGTCGCGCAGTTCACAAAGACCTTTCCCGCCGCCCCCTGGAGCAGATTGTCGCCGTCAGCGAGAAAGATAGCGCGCATGGCGTCATCGTTCGTGACAACGGTGAAGATCACCTCTGCCTTCGCCGTCACGTCCGCCAGCCTCGTGGACGCCTCTGACCCGAGTTCCGCCGCCAGTTCCTCGGCGGCACCCTGGTTGACGTCATTCACAGCCGTCACTTCGTGACCGACATCCTTCAATCGGCGCGCCATGTTCGCGCCCATGCGTCCGACTCCGACAAATGCTACTTTCATGTGTGTATTTTTGGGGGGGTGAGTTACTTGAATTCAGGAAAAAACGGATTGTGCGCCTTTTCTTCACCGACCGTCGTCATCGGCCCGTGCCCGGGGCATATAACGGTCTCATCGGGAAGTGTCATGATTTTTTCTCGGTTGTTCCGGAGCGCCTCGTCAAAGGAAATCTTTCCACCTCCCATCGACAGGCAGAAAACTGCGTCGCCGACGAGGGCCAGCGGCTGTGACAGCCCCTCAACAACGTAGGTGTTGCCGCCGATCGCGTGACCGCTTGTCTGCAGCGTTCGCAGGGATAACCCCCCGATCGACGCGCTGTCTCCCTCGTTGATGAGATTGGCACCGGGAATCATCTCGAGGGCATTGACGAAGACCGGCGGTCGATCAAAACGCTTCCGAAGTGTTTCGAGGTCGGCAACGTGATCCGCGTGCGTGTGCGTCACGTAGATCGCACCCACTTCCAACTCCCTCCTCTCGACTTCCTCCACGATCGCGCTCCCATCAGCTCCGGTATCGAAAACCGCCGCCTGCTTCGTCGCCGGATCCCACACCAGAAACGCGTTGACGGTCATTTCGCCGAAGGCCGTGTTGAACAAGAGTAGGCCGTCGATCGAGACTTCCTCGGGCAACCAGTCCTTTTTTCCCATGGAAACGAGCGCGTCGGGGTGCAACTCAAGAACAGGAGCCACGGCCCGCAACGCAATCTCGTCGAATTGTCCGTCAGTAAGATCGTTCACAGCTGCTTCATTGACGCCCGATATCTCGGCGACCGCCGCCGCATTGAGTCCTCGGCCACGCATCGTCTTGCCGATGACGTCCTCAAAAAAATCCTCGATGGGAACCTGCATACCCCATTTGAGGAGCAACCCGGCGGTGCTTGCAAGTCACGATTTCCCGCCGTCAAGCCGCCACGCGTGGGCATAGACGTTCATACGTCCGCCCCGCACGAAGCCGGCGAGGCCCTGCCCTGACGATTCCGCGAACTCCACGGCGAGGCTCGACGGCGCGGAAATTCCCGCGACAACGGGAATCCTGGCCGCGTGCGCCTTTTGCATCAACTCGAAGGATACCCGGCCGCTGAGAAGGAGGAAACAGCGCCGCAAATCGGGTTCCCCCTTGCGAATCCACGCTCCAACAAGCTTGTCGAGCGCATTGTGCCGTCCCACATCCTCACAAGACAACAAAAGCTCTCCCGACGCATCAAAGACTCCACATCCATGAAGCCCCCCGGTCGAAGCGAATGTCTCCTGGGCGAGCTTGAGCTTGTCAGGAGCGGCGAGAACCACTTCATGCGCGACGGAAAAGTCATTCTCCTCCTTCTCCCAGTGGCCGAGCGCGCTTTCAATAGTCGCTTTCCCGCAGATCCCGCAACTTGACGCGGTGAAGACGTGCCGTGTCAGGGAGTCAAAGTCCACCGAACCGGGATCGGTCAGGGTCACATCCACGACATTCCCACGCGACTCAGCTTCCGAGTTGCCCGGGCAAATCGAAATCTCGAAAAAGTCCGATTCCCTGGAAATGACCCCTTCCGAAAAAAGAAATCCGCGCACGAGATCTTCATCGCTCCCCGGAGTCCGCATGATGACCGCGACCGGGCGTCCCTCGACGCGAATCTCCAGCGGTTCCTCCCGCACCACATCGTCGAAACGCGAACCCGCCCCCTCACCGCGGCGGTGCACCTCGAAGCGGGCGGTTACGCTCCCGGCGATATCCTGCGGCAAATTCCAATTCTCGAAGGCTTGCTCATCTTCAGGAGGCACTTCCAAAACCTCCATCATCCCCGACCGCACCAACTCCGCGACAAGGTTCTGCATCCTGTAGTTGCCTAGACGCAGCATCCTCTCGACCCGCTCCAAACTCGTGGCAGGATACTTCGCGACCAGAGTTTCAAAGCGATCTTGCCATTGATAGACGGCGCCCTCCCCAACATCCATGAGCGGGGAGATGACACGGGCCTCCACGCGGGGAACATCCACCGCCAGCACGAGAACATCCTTGCCGGGTGCCGAATGCAGCGCGGAAGCCAGCGCTCCCATGGGTCCCGCATCTTTGAATTGATCGACCACAAAGTCGCCTCTCCAATCCGGAAACCTGCCGGAATGCGCGCGGTTGGTGGAAAGCGCCACCGAGGCAACACCCGCGTCGCGCAGGACATTGACTTGCCGCTGCCAAAGCGGAACGCCGTCTATCTCCATGAACGCCTTGTCGCGCCCCATCCGCCGGGAGGCACCTCCAACGAGAACCACTCCTAGAACCCCCCTCACACCGGCGTGTATTCTCCGACCTTGTCCCGACGCAGGATTCCGTCGGTGAGGATGCGCGCCCTCAATCCACCGCGCCCCTTCAGCCAGTCATGCGCGCCCTCGGCAAACGCGGTATTCATCCAATAGCAAGGGGACGCTTCTTCGGAACCGGACAAGGCCACTCCCTGCAATTCAAATTCCTTCCCGATCAACGTGCTCAGATCAACGCCTTCTACGATGATGTTCCGTCGAAAGACAGAAGGCGGAGTCTTGTTGGTTTCAATTCCAAAAGCCGCACACGCCTCCTGGTAGACTTCCCAGGAAAACAAGGTGAGCTGCCCCTTGTAGTCTTCCTTGAAGCCAAAAAAGCGATCGCCGGCCAGCCCCTTCCCGGCCACGCAATTTACCTCCTCCACTTCGACTTCAGGATTCTCCCCGGGCGGTTTCTCATGATGCCCGTAGAAGTTATGGCCGGGCGAAATGTAAATGTGGCGGATCCTCATTTTTCAAAAGACTTGCGGAAATCGGGCCCCGGGCCTAGAATCTCCGCCCCGAACTCATACGCGGGTATAGCTTAGTGGTAAAGCCCCAGCCTTCCAAGCTGGTCACGCGAGTTCGATTCTCGCTACCCGCTCCAACTCACCCCTCCCCGTCGAGTTCAACCTCCCTGCTTCGGAATGGAATATCGGTTCGCCACGAACGATGACTTGGAGCTTCTCGCCCACTGGAACGGTCAATTGATCAACGACGAAGGGCATTGGAACCCGGCGAGCCAGCAGGAGTTGGTTCGACGCCTCGCGGAGTGGCTCCAACAAGACTACGAGGCCATTATTTTTTCCGACAACGAACAGGATGTTGCCTATGCGTTGTATCGCGAGGGAAGCGAGGAAGTTTACCTTCGACAGTTCTTCGTCCGCCGGGATCAACGCAGGAAAGGGCTCGGAGGGAAAGCGATACGGTCATTGAAAGCAGGCGTCTGGCCCCCGAACAAGCGCATCAACGTCGCCGCCCTCGTCGGAAACCCTTCCGCCATCGCCTTCTGGCGCGCCGTCGGATTCTCCGACTACGCGCTCACCCTGTCGATGGCCCCGGATGAACGGACCTGAAACGAGCCCATTGGCCCCGCACAACGCCTCGGTTCGCAATTCCGCGCCCTGCGCGCGCGTCTGCTCGCAAATTTGAAAGGATTCTAGAACCATTGGGGAGCGGCGGAGGACGCCCACATGGGCCCACGATTTTGTCGCATTCAGCGAGTTGAAATCGCCCTCTAAAAATATTATATTTTCCATATTTATATAAAATAGATACCTCGTACCCGTAACCCAAAATGCACTATAAAAAGCCAACCCAAGGCACGTCCAAGGGGCTCTCCCTGGTGGAAGTGCTTATCGTCATTGCCGTCATCGGATTGATTTCGAGCATTGCTATCCCCGTCTTGAGTGACATCACTGGAACTGCTGACAACAGCGTCTCCAAAAGAAACGCTCAACTGTTGTCAGACACCTTCGCCTTTGCCGATCAGGCAGGAGTGTCGTTTCCCGTGGCCACCGAGCTTGGAGTCTGCAACTCCCTGATCGCCGGCGTCGACGGAAACTTCATGCCTGGAAGATTCCAAGTCTCCCTGACCACGGAGGAGCGGGACGCCGCCATGAATCACCTCACCTTCGAGGACGACTTCCTGCTCTACTCTCCGGACTGATTCCCTTCCCCAAGAGAAGCAAAAGCGCACTTCCCGAATCGCCGTTCCTGCATTCTGCAGGTGGCGTTGGTGTCGATCACACCAATGCTGCCTTTGCGGTTTCAAATTCCGTGCTCAGTTCCTCATAGGTCGTCGTCACTGGAAACATCGGAAACTCTTCAATCACATTGTCGGGTGCGCGGAAGAGGATCCCCGCGTCGGCTTCACCCAGCATGGTCGTGTCGTTGTAGGAGTCCCCGGCTGCGACCACCTGGAAGTTCAAGCCGTGAAATGCTTTCACCGCCTCACGCTTCTGGTCCGTCATGCGCAAATGGTAGTCGGCAATCCGCCCGTCCGCCTCAATACTCAGGCGATGACAAAAGAGAGTGGGATAATCGAGCTGGCGCATCAGCGGCGCCGCAAATTCATAGAACGTATCGGACAGGATGACGACCTGGAAACGTGACTTCAGGTCATCAAGAAACGCCTTCGCGCCATCGAGGGGACCGAGCCCGTCGATCACCTCCTGGATGAGGGGCAGTTTCACCCGGTTTTCATCGAGGATGCGAAGGCGCTGCTTCATGAGCACGTCGTAGTCCGGAATGTCCCGCGTCGTCGCCTTCAACTCCTCGATACCCGTCCGCTCCGCGACGTTGATCCAGATTTCCGGGATGAGGACACCCTCTAGGTCGAGACAGGCGAGTTGCAAAGTGGT
>JBCDLR010000181.1:0-8032 GCA_038745205.1 Verrucomicrobiota bacterium | reverse complement strand
GCGCCGTCGAGGCGGATCGTTTCTCGTCATTGATCTTTTACGGACCACCGGGAGTGGGAAAAACGAGCTTGGCTCAGATTGTAGCCAAGCAAACCAGCTCTCGATTTGTCAATCTGAGCGGGGTGGAAAGCAATGTCGCGGATATCCGGAAAGAAGTGGAGACGGCTGACGCTTCCCGCCGGTTGCAGAAGCGTTCGACTATTCTTTTCGTTGATGAGATCCATCGCTTCAACAAGTCCCAGCAGGATGTCCTTCTACCGCATATCGAGCGAGGCACGGTGCGGTTCATTGGAGCGACCACCCACAATCCCTACTTTTACGTGAACAGTCCGCTGGTTTCACGATCGCAGGTTTTTCAACTGGAGCCGCTGGGCGAGGAAGACATCACGAGTTTGATTGAAGCGACACTTGCGAATGAGGACCGTGGATACGGGACTTTGGTCATCGAGATGTCGGCGGAGGCCAAGGGTCATCTAGCTGCAATTTCCGATGGTGACGCACGACGCGCCTTGAATGCCTTGGAAATCGGGGTCCTGACAACGCCGCCAAATGACGAAGGCGTGATCGTTTTTGATCGTGCGGTGGCCGAGGAATCGATCCAGCAAAAAGCCATCGTTTATGATGGGGATGGCGACGCGCATTACGACACGATCAGCGCGTTCATCAAGAGCATGCGGGGGAGTGATCCGGATGCGGCGCTCTATTGGCTCGCGAAGATGTTGGTCGCGGGGGAAGACCCGCGATTTATTGCGCGAAGGATTGTCATTGCGGCGAGCGAAGACGTGGGACTGGCTGACTCGAACGCGCTCCGGGTCGCCGTTGCGGCACAGCAGGCTTTTGAATTCATTGGTATGCCCGAGGGTCG
This sequence comes from Verrucomicrobiota bacterium, assembly GCA_038745205.1. Classification (GTDB taxonomy): domain Bacteria; phylum Verrucomicrobiota; class Verrucomicrobiia; order Verrucomicrobiales; family DEV007; genus JBCCWV01. The sequence goes on along the minus strand of JBCDLR010000181.1, from coordinate 7,167 downwards.
TATTCCTTTAGCGCATGCGGCGGTCTACGTGGCAACGGCACCGAAGAGTAATCGGGCTTACGCCGGGCTCAATGCGGCGACCGAAGACGTGAAGAGTGGTCGCACCTTGGCGGTTCCGCCGCACCTGCGCACCAAGACTCGGAAGAAGCTGGCGGCGACGGCAGGGGTGAGCGATGACGAGATGCGCTACCTATACAGCCACGACTCCGAGGAAGGATACATCCCGCAGGCCTATTTGCCGGAGGGGCGTATTTACTACGAGCCGTCAGGAAACGGCATGGAGCAGCGTATCAAGGAACGTCTGGATTATTGGCGGACTCGCTTTGCGGATTCACAAGACGGTTCTTGACTGAAATTCGTAGTTGCAGGCATGATTATCCGTCATGAAAAGGAGACGTTGGTTGGCAAGTCTTGTCGTGATCGCTGTCGTTGCTTTTACAATGGGGCGCTGGGTCTTTCCGGTTTCGCCGGAAGAGGAAATCGGTTCGAATGAGCTCGATCAAAGAGCGGGGAACGCAGTTCCCACTTCAGAAGTTTTGAGAGCAAATGATTCTACTGAAAAGTCCGGTGAGTTGACCGAGCGAGAAAGGCTCCTCAGACGAGTGGAGCTGGCAAGAGCGCGCACCGCGAAGATGACTGTAGCGCTGGATTCAGGAAACGAGTTGGAGCGCATGGCAGCGGTTGTAGAGATGCTCCAATCGATGACTCCGGAGAATTGGCTGGATCTACGCCATGCTTTTTTCCTCCAAACCGTGGAGAGTGGTCGCATGCACAACGAAGAGTTCATTCTTTTCATGAAGCAGGCGGGGGCAGTTGGGGGCCAGGAGGTCATGAAGCAGCTCTGGAGCGAGCGCAAGGTGCAGGACACCCGTTGGGCGCTTGAAGGGTGGGCAGCGGATGATCCGGACGCCGCCATTGCCTGGATGGAAGGTCAGGCAAGTGATCAGCAGGTGAGAATGCTCTGGGGATCGATGATCGATGGCGTTGCCCAGTCGGATCCGGAGAAGGCTTTTGGTATGTTAGAGTCATTACCCGTCTCTCAACGGGAGGAGTTCCTCGGGAACGCTGTGGAGAAGGCGATCCAGGCGAGTGGAACCGATGTCGTCGCGGAAATCTTTGAGGAGTCGCTCTTGAGAATTCGGGAAAGTGGCGAGGGCCAAGGTGATGGCTATGTCGCTGCGTTCTTCAAGGAATTGAATCAACATAAGTTGCATCAAGCGACCGTCGAAAAAGGGGAGGGCATGAAGAACTACGGATGGGGCGGAGGGAACAAAGGTGATGAGTACACGGAATGGCTTCAAAAATATGATGCGGAAAATCTGCTCGAACCCATGGACCTTTTTCACGCGGCGAAACTGCACGATAGTCCCGAGAACGCCATGGAGTGGGTTTTGGGATTTGAAAACACCACGCAAAGTGAGGGTATGGAATCGATGATCAAGCTTGGGGTTGGCGAGTGGAATAGGGGTGATCCGGAAGGGTTGGATGCTTGGCTTGCGGCGAACAAAGATCATCAACTTCATGATGCCATCATGTCCGGTCGGGATAGTGCGAGAAGCTCCGGCGTCAAGAAAATTATTGAGCTGCTGAAGTAACGAAGCCCGTGACAAATGACGGATGGTGACTACCATTCGGTCATCGCAACGTAACAGTTTTTGCCTGCTGTGTTCGCAAACATAGGGTGCCAAATGGCCCGGACCGTTAATTCGATACTGGCGGCTCAGCCCGGTGGCTGATGTCAGGCCTTCGCTGGAAGGCAGACGTCGGCGGGCGGCTGCCAACCTGATGTCTTACGGGAACGTGAGCTCATTCGCCCTCGTCGGCACAAGTGGGTCTTCAAGCGCTTCGCGACTACGTTCGCGGGGCGCTTTTTGCGATTCACGGAGGGCGAAGACGACATACAACTGGAGGCAGACGAGGACCGACGCGCACGCAAGATGGAGGAATTGGAAAACGGGAGGCAATCCGGCGTAGGCGAGCGCAATCCCGAAGCCAATTTGCAGTAAAATGAGGCCGCCGATGGCGAGGGCCTGGACCTTGAGCCCACCCAGCTTTCCCCGCAGGGCGAAGACGGCGAGGGCAAGGGCAAACGCCGCGACCACCCACGAACTGAGGCGATGGAGGTGATCGGTCCAATAAGGGATTTGCGCCAGCCATTCCGCGCGGGGAAGGGTTTCCGCGGCCTCGGATTTCTCCAGAAAGCCGAGGGCCTCTCGGACCCGTGCTCCAAGAAGTATCTGAACGACCGTTGTCCCGAGAAGGCCCAGAGGAATCCAGTGGGGAATGTCCGCCGGCGCTTCCTGAAAATGGGGAGGTCGAGTCCGCACAACGAGCCAAACGAGACTTGCCATGAGAAGAATCGCGCAGATGAGGTGGATGGAGATCATTCCGGGTTTCAGGCCGGACTTCACGACTTGCGCGCCGAGCCAACCGTTGAGAACGACAAGGACGAAGGCGGCGAACGCGGCCAACCGGAAGCGGTTCGTCGTGGGCGGAATCAAGGCACGGATAAGTGTGGCGATGACAAAGAGACCGATGATGACTCCGACGAGACGGTTGATGTATTCCGTCCACATTTTCGTGAGATTGAAATCAGCGGGAGTGACGCCCGGCGGGAATTTTTCCGGGGGAAGCGTGGTGAAATTGACTTCCTCGATCGACCCCGGCGGCCACCAGGATCCCCAGCATCTCGGCCAATCCGGACAGCCGAGACCGGCTCCCGATGCCCGCACGAGGGCGCCGAAAAAGATGAGGAGAATGACCGCCACCAGCGTCGCGAGGGCGAGCTGATGCAGGGTCTTGTAGGGAAATTCCTTCTGTTCGTCCGCGGGCTGCACCTCTCTAGGTTACGTGAGACGGCAGATTTTCCCCGCACATTTTCACCATTGTTCAGCGGGCAGGGCCGCCTCCTTCGTCGAGTTCCACCGGCTTGTATCCGCCGCGGGACTTGAAGTAGAAAAAGAGAAGGAGGTAACATGCGAGCATGAATGCTGGCAAAACGGCCTGGCGGAGGAAGGCGAGCTTCTTCTGGTTGTTCACAACCGCCTCCACCTTTTCCGCGTCAGGCTCGGGAAGGGCTTTCAGGGCATCTGTATCGAGGCTCGGGGCCTTGCCGAGGAACGTGAGTTTCTCCTCGCCGCTGACCTTCTCGTAGATAGCGGAATGCTCGCGCTTGAGGTCGGTGTCCACGCCCGTGTCGATCATGTTTCCCATCAGGGTGGTGCCGAGAATGCCCATGCCGAGAACGCCGACGGCGGAGACGCCGTTCAAGGTGAGAGCGCCGCCCTTTGGGAATTGCTCCGAGACCAAGCCGAGAGTTGTCGACCAAAGGAACGTTTTCCCAAGTGCGTAGACAAGAGCTGCCGCGATGAGAGCAAGTCCGGCCGCTTTCCATAGGCAGAGCAGGCCAATGATGGCAAGAGCGGCGCTGATGACGAGAAGACCGATCGGCGAAAACTTGTGCACGATCGGTCCTGCGTAGAAGCGCAGGATGGTCATGATGATGGAAATCATGATGAAGATCCAGACGGCGAGATTGGGCAAGTCCGCGCTCAGGAGTTCCTGCATCCAGGTGTCGGTTCCCAGTTCGGTCGTTGCCAGCGGCCCCATCGTGATGAGAATCAGGAGGAACATCCAGTTGCCGGCGGAACGCGTGTATACGAAGGCGGCGATGGCGATGACAACGGCAGAGATGAGAGAGTAGAGCATCGAGGTCTGGGGTGGCATTTCGATGTCGGGCCGCGTTGCGAGATAAAGCTGGATGATGCCCATGGAAACGAACCATCCGATGATGAGAAAACCGACGGCTCCGACTTCCTTCAGCATGTCGCGATAGGAGACCCCGGCCGCGGCGCGCTCCTGGACGGGGAACTTGCAAGGAATGATGAGGATGGCGTAGAGAATGACGGGCAGCAGGCAGGCGGCGAATTGCATTTTCCAATTCAGCCCTGCGGAACCGAGGAGGGTCGTGAAGAGAGCGCCGAGCGCAAGTCCGAGTGGCCAACCGGCGTGGAGAATGTTGAGCCACTTCGCTTTTTCCTTTCGGAACTCGGTGGCGACAACCGGGTTGATGAAGGCTTCGACGATTCCGTTGCCAATGGCGACGACGAAGGTGCTCCAGAAAAGGGCGTTCTTGTCATTGGCAAGCAGTGTCCAGACAACAGCAACGAGGTGGCAGGCCACGGCGCAGAACGCGGCCGTCTTATAGCCAATTTTATCGATGATGAGCGAGAAGAGGACGATGCTGATGGCGAAGGGCCAGAGGCCGACCCCGAGGATGACGCCGATCTCGGTTTGCGATAAGTCGAATTCCTTCCCGAGATCGCCAATGAGCGTCGAGCGTACGCCGAAGACGAAGGAGGTGGCGACAAGAGCGATGAAGCACGCCCAGAAAAGCTTCATGGAGGCGGCGGGGTCCGAGGATTGCGAGTCCTTTTCAGTCATGGGATTAGGGGGTTGGCTGACTGCGACTACCCCCGCTTTCGGGTCGAAACAACAAAAAAAACCGCCTGCATCGGCAGAGTCGTTTCTTTTCTTGCGCCGACTCGCGTTTCGCTTCACGCTCCGGGGTTCAATCTCCGATGAATCGGAGACGCTCTGCCTAACAACGTTATCTAAACTCCCAACCTGAAACATTCATGAACATCAAAGAAGATGGAATCACTCCCAACGCCGGACGCCTCCTTTGGGCCGGTTTTATGGCTATTCTCGCCGCCGGTATCGGCTTCGGCGTCCGAGGCGGAATCCTCGCGACCTGGGGCGCGGATTTCGGATTTACCGGGGCACAGTTGGGAGCCATCGGTGGTGCGGGTTTCACCGGGTTCTGCTTCGGCATCATTATCGGCGGAGTGATTGTCGACCGTGTTGGTTACGGCATCCTTGTGATGGCGGCGTTCGCCTTTCATGTTCTCTCCGCATTCGTGACGTTTGGCGCTACCGTCGGTCAGGAGCAGGCAACGGCCTATGCGTTCCTCTGGTGGGGGACTTTCATCTTTGCGGTCGCGAACGGCACGCTTGAGGCGGTTTCGAATCCCCTTGTCGCCACTCTCTTCCCGAAAAACCGGACGCACTATCTGAATATCCTCCACGCGAGCTGGCCCGCTGGACTCGTGATCGGCGGCTTGATCGGATGGACGCTTGGAAGCGGGGAAAACCCCATGGACTGGAAGATCCAACTGGGTCTTTTCCTCGTCCCCACCCTGATCTACGGACTGATGTTCTTCGGGCAAAAGATGCCGCGGTCGGAAGCTTCCGAAAAAGGACTCGGCCTTGGAGAGATGTTCAAACCGGTTGGATTGCTCGGTGGTGTGGTTGTTTGTTTTCTTCTCGGGCTTTTCTTCCAAGGGTTCTTCGCTCCGTTTCTTCCTGACGCCTCGAATGCGTTGGGAATCGGGATTGGATTCGTTCTCCTTATAGGAATCCTGGTCATCACCAAGTTCTCCATCGGTGCCTGGCTGATCTTTATCCTCTTCCTCACCCACGCCCTTGTCGGTGCGGTGGAACTTGGAACGGATGGCTGGATCCAGAACATTACGGGTAATATTCTCTCGCCGACGGAAGGGAAGATTCTCTTCGTCTTCACGTCGATGATCATGTTTCTCCTGCGCTTTTGCGCGGACTTCATTGAGAAGCGTCTCGGGCTCTCGCCGATTGGAATTCTCTTTGTCTGCTCGGTCCTCGCTGTGATCGGGTTGGTCCTTGCCAGCAACATCACGAGCTTCGCCTTCGCGCTGCTCGCCTTGGGAATTTACGCGGTCGGCAAGACCTTCTTCTGGCCCACGATGCTGGCCGTTGTCGGAGACCGCTTTCCCAAATCCGGCGCTGTCGCCATGAGTATCATGGGTGGAATTGGAATGATGTCCGCCGGGCTGCTTGGATCGGCCGGGTTGGGCTTTGCGAAGGATAACTATTCCACTGAAGCTCTTGCCGCCGAGGATCCCGCCCTGCTCGAGGCATACAAGGCGGTTGATGATGAGGGGAACGATGTGGAGAGCAAATTCCTCTTCCTGAGCAGCAATGCCCTCGATGGGAAAAAGCTCGGAGAGATTCAGGAGAGACTCGGGACGGCGCGTACGAAAATTATTGAAGAAGGTGGTGACGTCTCGAAGGCGATCGAGGCTCTGCCGGAAAACGAGCAGAAGGTCGTCGAGGCAAGCATCACGGGTGACCGGAAGACCCTCCTCGCCGATGCCTTTATTCCCGCGACAATGGCTTTGATCTACGCCCTCTTGTTCCTTTACTTCAAATCGATCGGTGGATATAAGCCACTGAGTATCGAGGAAGAAGAGGCGGGGCAGAAAAGCTAACTCTCAGCAGCAAATGGCAGCCCGCGGGCTGCCATTTACATTTCCAGATGATGAAGGTTTTTCTCCTAAGCATTTCTTTCTGGAGCCTCGTTGCAGGGGGCTACGGCAGCGAATTTCGCTCGCTCTTTAACGGCCAGAATTTCGATGGCTGGAAAAATAGCGGGAACTGGGTCATCGCGGACGATGGATCGATCTTCCGCGAGAAAAAGGGCGGGGGGCTGGTCTACACGGCGGAGAAGGTGCCGGACGACTTTGAACTTCGGTTTGAGTGGAAGGTTGGGGAAAAGAGCAACAGCGGGATTTACTACAGGCCCTCTCAGTATGAGTATCAGATTCTCGACAACGGGACGCACAATGACGGGAAGAATCCGCGGACGAGTGCGGCTTCCCTTTATTTTTGCATCCAGCCGTCCGAGGACGCGACGAAGCCGGTCGGCGAATGGAATACGGGAAAGGTGATCTGCAAGGGAACCATCGTGCAGCATTGGCTGAACGGGAAAAAGGTCATTCACTTCGATTATGCGGACCCGGATGCACCCAAAGGGGGCAGCGTCAGGCAGGGCACCCGCGTCTCTTTCGACACCACCAATGGGTTGCGGTTTCCCGGTAAAATGCCCAATGAACTCAATTATATATATGATACGCTCATGGTGCGCGCCGAGGATGAGCCAGCGTCGTTTTACGGCCTGCTGGCCGAGCGTGTGGACGTGGCCTCAGATTACGCGCACATCACGTTTCACATCAACGATCTCGCCCGTTGGCATGATGGGACGCCGCTCACCGCATTCGATGTGAAATTCACCTTCGAGACCCTGTCCAAACACGGGCTGCCGGGGTACCGCACGATACTCGACAATGTGCG
>JBCDLR010000180.1:0-8045 GCA_038745205.1 Verrucomicrobiota bacterium | reverse complement strand
CGAGGAGAGGGTGAAGAATTGCGGCCGAGCAACCTCTTTCTATGCCGTAAAACGTTGAATTTCAAAGACTGATGAAACGCACATTCCAGCCATCGAAGCGAGTCCGCAAGCGCCAGCACGGATTCCGTGCCCGCATGAAGACGAAAGCCGGGCGCGATCTCATCAAGCGCCGTCGCCGCAAGGGCCGGAAGCGCCTTATTCCCAAGGGCGCGGAGATCCACTACAAGCGGCACACGAAGCAGCACACGCCCAAGGGCGGGTGACCTCAGTTTTCGCGCCGCTCGCCAACGTCCTGGCGAATCACCCGATCCCGAGAATGCGCCTCCCCCGAACGATGCGGATGCGGTCGCGTCAGGAGTTTGCCCGCGTGCGTGAGGAAGGTCGGAGCTATCCGGGCAGGTTTTTCGTTCTCGGTGTGCTCGAGGACGAGGATCTCGGAGAGGGAATCCGTTTCGGGGTGATTCTCACGCGCAAGGTCGGGAAAGCGCACGAACGCAACCGCGTCCGCCGTCGTCTCAAGGGCTTGCTCTCGGATTTCGGGGGGCAGATCGTGCCTGGACACTGGTTGGTCTTTGTGGGGAGGCGTCCATCCGCCAATTGCAGCTTTGCCCAACTGCGCCATGATTGGGTTCGCCTCGGGCGGAAAGCGGGGATCCTCTCCTCCGACCCTGCCGCGCCGGAGGTCAACCCGTTATGAAGCTGATCCTCAGTGCCCTCATTCGCTTTTATCAACGCTTCCTCTCGAAGCCGTTGCATGCGCTTGCTGGACCGGGGTCAGGATGCCGTTTCTATCCTACCTGCTCGCAGTATTTTCTTGAAGCCTTGCAGGAGCACGGGACCATCCGCGGATGCTGGTTGGGGTTCCGCCGCATTGCAAAATGCCATCCGTGGGGAGGCAGCGGCCATGACCCCGTTCCGCCCTCCAAGTCTTCGCGCGATTGCGTCCATGGCGACACTGGGCATTCATCCGCGAAACCCTAACTCAAACTCTCGACTCTCACTTCATGGACCGCACCAGTTGGATCGGCGTCATCGTCTGCATTGCCCTCTTTTTTGCCTGGACCAGTTGGCGTAACCAGCAGGTGAATGAAGAGCGCCGAGCCGCCGCGGAAGAGGCCGCGAAACAGGAGCCGGCAGCCCCCCCGGTCGACAGCACGAGCGGTGCTGAAGGCATGGTGATGGAAGGGGATTCCGCTCCGGAGCAGCCCCTTCCCGAGCCGCCAAAAGAAGTTCAGGAAAAGCTCTTCTCGCTGCAAACGCCGCAAACCGAATTCGTTTTCACGGACAAAGGGGGCGGTATCCGCGCGGCGACGTTGTTCGATCACGAGTCCAGCCACGACAAGGAGGAAAAAGTCATCCTCAACGAGTATGCGGCCTTCCCCGTGGGTGCCTTGAGCCGCGGGGTAGGGAACGTTGAAAGGACGAGATACACGACCGCAAGATCGGAGCAATCGATCGTCTTTGAAGGCCGCACGGAAGATGGCTTGCAGGTGAAGAAGACCTACACGCCTGGCATGGAGGGCGAGTTGGCGAGCGGGTATACCGTGGGTCTGAAACTGGAGCTGACCAACGCCGACCCCGAGAAAGCCTTCACCTCCTCCGACCTCTACCTCAGCGTTGGTTCCGCGGCCCCCGAATTCGACGGCGAGCAGACGTATCAGCGTGGACTCCTCTATTTTTACAAGGGGAAGGCCAAGATGGTCAAGGTGGACAAGTACAAGAAGGAGCAGGATCCGAAGGAATTGGAGATGTTGCTCTGGGCGGGCGTGAACAACCAGTTTTTCCACACGAACATCTCCGCGGCTGAACCCTATGACGGAAAGGTGTGGGGCAGTCGTGAAAGTGTCAGTCTCAATGAAGGCGAAATTCCCGCAGAAAAGATCGGCGGTCCGGAGGGCACTGCCTACGCCGTCATCGGTGCGTTGGGTCTGCCGAAAATCAGCCTCGCGCCTGGGGAGTCGACGACGCTGGATTACCGGATCTACATGGGGCCGAAGGAGTATGCGAAGTTGAAGGGGCTGGGCCGCGGGATCGATGCGGCCATGCGCTACGACGACCTCCCCGTTCTCGGTTGGCTTGCCGCGCCGTTCAGCCGGATCCTCATGGGAATGCTCACCTGGATTCACGGCTGGGCGCAGAATTACGGGATCGCCATTCTTGTCATCACCCTCATCATCCGTATCGTCATCTGGCCGCTTCACCACAAGGCACAGCGTTCGATGAAGCGGATGGCCAAGCTCTCTCCGATGATGACGGAGATCCGCGAGAAGCACAAGGAAGACCCGCAGAAGATGAACACCGAGATGATGGCGCTCTACAAGGACTATGGCGTCAATCCCTTCGGAGGCTGTCTGCCCATGCTGGCGCAGATGCCGATTTTCCTCGGCTTCTTCCAAATGCTGCGCTCCGCCGCGGAACTGCGGCACGAGAGTGGCGGACCTGCTTTCTGGGTCGATGACCTCTCGATGCCCGACACGGTCGCGTCGCCGCTGGGAATTCCCATCAACCCGCTCCCCATCGTCATGGGGGTGACGATGTTCCTGCAAATGAAGATGACGCCGCAGACCGGCGACAAGACGCAGCAGCGCATCTTCATGTTCATGCCGATCATCTTCCTCTTCATCTGCTACAACTTCGCCTCGGCCCTGGCGCTTTACTGGACGGCGCAGAACATCATCTCCATCGGGCAAACCTGGCTCATGCGGAAGATCCCCGAGCCGGAATTGAAGAAGAAGCCGCGCCAGCCCGCGCCATCGATGCGGCAAAACCCGATGAGCCCGTACGACAAGCCGAAGAAGCCGAAGAAGCAGACACCACGGACCGGCGGCGGAGGAGGGAAGAAGAAGCGGAAGTAATCCGTTTCCGATTCGTCAGGTCAGGATTTTCGCCAGCAGGCGGGTGAGGACGAATTTCGGCTCAAGCTGGGTCGTCACGAGTTGCTTGTTCGCTTCCAGACACGCCGAAAGCGACTGGCGCAGGTGCTCAAGGGAAAACTGCCGTGCCTCGTTCAAGGCGAGAAAAACCGGGTAGGCGCTGATGCCGCCGTCGGCCTTGCGGGGAAGGTGGGCCACGTCCCTCGACGGCAGTCGTTCCAGCGCCGCGGAAAAACTGCGGTAGTTCGCCCCGCCGATGCGGTGGGTCTCAAGGAGGTCGCGGGCGATGAGGAGGTTTCGCACCTTGGGCACAATCGCGGCGAGGAGGATACCGATCGCGTTTTCGCCCTGCGCCATGAGTTGATCGAGCAACTTCAACGACTGGGAGAATTGTCGGCATCCGATCGCATTCCCGAGTTCGAAAACGATGCCCGCACGGCTTTGGGAAACGAGTTGTCGCACGGCGTCGACGCTGACCTTTCGGTTAGCCGCGCCGAGAAAGAGGTCGAGTTTTTCCAGTTCGCCGTCGATCACCCGCGAATCCGCGCCCGCGAGCATGACGAACAATTCGAGTGCCTCGCCCTCCAGTTCGAGTCCCAGGGCCTTTGCCCGTTGCCGTACCATGGGTGCGACCGTCACCTCCCAGCCTTCGCGGGAGGTATCCGGCTTGTCGAAGACATCGAGGCTGGTGTTCTTTTGCAGATACTTGTAGAAGCCCCGCCGCTTGTCGATTTCGGTCGCGCTGAGGATGAACTTCACGCTGTCCGGCAGGCCTGCCTCGAGGATTTCTTTCAGTCCCTCGACGGCGTCGACGGTTGCCGCGGCCCGGCCGGTGACGGAGTCCCCGAGAAAGTTCGCATTTTTCAACCACACCACCTTGTCGCCTCCGAAGAACGGGAGGGTTTGCAACGCCTGGATCGCGTCGCGCACGATCCGCGCTGCACTGTCGGAGTTCTCGGAAACGCCGTCGACGACATCAATGCCGAAATCGCCGGCATCCGCGGGGGTGAGCGCCTGTGACTTCTTCAAGGCGGCCTCCTTCACCTGCGCCTCGTCCGTCCCGAGGAAGACAAAGACATTCCCCGCCTTCGCCGCCGAGGCGGCTTTTTTTTTCGCAGGGCTCTTACGCTTCGTGGCCATTGGCGGCGAAAGTAGCACAGGCTTCCAGCCTGTGAAGGATTTCAGGGATCGGTTTTCTTGCCATGCGATGGGAGGCGGAAGTGCCGCGAGGAAGAAGGTCTCTCCCGCCGCTGATCACGGGCGGGGCGCCCTTACTACGATTCCGCTCACAACGATGTCGGAATCGAGTTTCGCGGTTTCCACATTCGCCAACTGAATAGATGACGGGACGGCAACACCCACGGAATCCACGCAATCATTCCCGCAGATCATCGGCGCGACGTAGAAGGCCGCCTCGTCCACGAACTGCGCGGCAAAGGCCTGTCCGAGCAGTTGACCGCCCCCCTCGAGAAGCACAGTCACGCATTCCTTCGCTGCCAACTCGTCGAGCGCCTCTTGCAGTCCGTCGCGGAAGACCAGCGTCTGGTCCTTGAACGTATCGGTAAATAGATGGGCGTCGTCGGGCAGGTAGCCGCTGCGGGTGAGGACACCGAGCCACGGCGGCTTTTTCCCGTCGGCAGTTTCTCCGCGGACGGTGAGCTTCGGGTTGTCGGCGCGGACGGTGTTGGCGCCGACGAGGATGGCATCCGCGCGTCGGCGGAACTGCATGGAGTGCTCGCGGGCCTTCTCGCCGGTGAGCCACTGACCTTCGCCGTCGGGGCGGGTGATTTTGCCATCGAGACTGACGGCAGCCTTCGCGATGACCCAGGGGCGGCCCGTTGTGATAAACTTCTTCCAAGGCGCGAGTAGGGCGTCGCATTCGTCGCGGTGAACCCCTTGCGTGACTTTGATGCCTGACTCGGAAAGAGCCTTCGCCGCTTTTCCGTGATTCGCAGGGTTTGGGTCCGAAGAGCCGAAAACGACTCTCGAGAATCCGGCGTCTCGAATGGCGTTCGTGCAAGGCGGCGTCTTTCCGGTGGTCGAGCAGGGCTCGAGAGTCACGTAAATTGTCTCACCTTCGATGGCAGACGCACCGTGCGCAGCGGTGGCGGCATTGATGGCATTCACCTCCGCGTGAGGGCCACCTGCGAATTGGTGGTGAGCCGCCGCGAGCAACTCGTTCCCTTTGATGATCGCAGCACCGACCGGTGGATTCGGACTGGTCAAGCCATTGGCCTTTCGCGCTTCCTCCAAGGCGATGCGCATCCAGTGGGCGTCGTTCATCATGGTTTTCTATGATGGTAACTCGAGACTTCAAAGGGTGCATCCCGGGACCGAGATTTGACTCTCCTTGGTCTGTGGACACCTTTTTTCATGGTCGAAGGAGCGAAAGATGTCGAGGATGGTATCCAAAAGGCGAAACATTTGCAGAGTCGAAGCAAAAAGTGGTTTCTGGCCACGCAGTTATTCATATTTCTCGCCGGTTTTCCTCTCATCATCTGCTTCATTGGGGTAACATCTGCTTTTTTTGCAGCCGTTGAGTTCGACATGTTGCATGTTCAGATCAGCCTCGTTGCCTTTGCGCTATCCGCGATTCTGTTTTGCCCGGTTGCTTTGTTTTGCTTTTTGCGGTGGATGGCAGCACGCGGGGAATATAAGAAACTTGCCTCAAGCCTTCACATGAGCTCGTAGGCGAGGACGCTCAGGGTAAAGATGGCCGCCGTCTCCGTGCGGAGAACGATGGGGCCAAGCGTGACCGGGCGGCAGCCGTAGGCCTTCGCTGCGTTGATTTCGGCCGGCGTGTAGTCGCCCTCGGGACCGACGAGCATGAGGGCGCTGGCCGGCCGTTCGTTGCCGGACTCCGCGAGAACTTCCTTGATGCTGATGGCGCCTGGCTGGAGCGAGGCGACGAGGGGGAGTTCGGCGGAGGGCTTTTGCGCAAAAAATTCGTCGATCGTGAGGGGCCCGGCCACGGTGGGCAGGAAATTCTGACCGCATTGCTTGCAGGCTTCGAGCGCGATCCGTTGCCACTTATCCTGTTTTTTGGCGGCTTCGCCAGGTTCGAGGCGAACGATGGTGCGCTCGGAAATGATGGGCACGATTTCCGCAGCGCCGAGTTCCGTCGCCTTTTGGATGATGAGGTCCATGTTTTTCCCCTTGGGGATCGCCTGGGCGAGCGTGAGACGGGCACGCAGGGGCGAGGCTGTTGACGAGGAAACCGTCCTCAGGGTCACTTCCCCGGGATCGGCGGCGGTGATTTCCGCGGTCGCTTCCGTGCCTTCACCGTTGAATGCGACGACTTTTTCGCCGACACGGCAGCGGACCACCTGCGTGCAGTGGTGGGCTTCGTCGCCGGTAAGAACCAGCGATTCGGGATTCCATTGGTCGGGGGGAATGTAGAATCGGTGCATTGCGAAGGGCTATTGGAAGAACTTTTTCGCCTTCTCGAAGAATCCTTCTTCCTGTGGTGTGTTTTGCTCGCCGATGGAGTCGGCGAATTGCTCGATGATTTCCTTCTGCTGGGCGCTGAGCTTCGTGGGAACCTCGACGTTGGCACGCACTAACAAGTCTCCCTTGCGGCTGGAGTTCATGTAGGTGATGCCCTTGTTCCGCAGGCGGAAAATCGTGCCCCCTTGCGTTCCGGCCGGGATCTTGATCGAGGCCTTGCCTTCAAGGGTGGGGACGGAGAGTTCGCCGCCGAGCGCGGCCTTGGAAAAGGGGAGGGGGACGTCGCAAAAGAGGTCGTTGCCGTCGCGCTCGAAGACGTCGTGTTCCTTCAGGTGGATGACGACATAGAGGTCGCCGGCGGGGCCACCGCGGAAACCAGCCTCACCGCTGCCCGAGACGCGGAGGCGGGAGCCGGATTCGATGCCGGCCGGGATCTTGATCTTCACGCGGCTGGTTTTGCTGCGCTTGCCGGTGCCGCGGCATTCCGCGCAGGGATTCTTGATGACCTGGCCACTTCCGCCGCAGTCGGGGCAGGTTTGCTGAACCTGGAAAAATCCACGTGAAGTGACGACTTGTCCAAGGCCGCCGCAGGTTTCACAGGTTGTGGTGCCTTCGCCCTTGGAGCCGGTGCCGCTGCAGGTGTCGCAAACGGCCGCCTTTTCGATCTCGAGTTGTTTCTCGACGCCCTCTGCCGCTTCCTCAAGGGTGATCTGGAGGTCGTAGCGAAGGTCGGCGCCTCGGGACTGCATGCGCCCGCCGCGCCCGCCGCCGCCGCCGAAGAATTCTTCGAAGATACTACCGGCACCACCGCCCCCGCCGCCAAAAACCTGGCTGAAGATGTCGAAGGGATCGACGCCGCCGCTGCTGCGGCCGCCACCACCGCCGCCTTGGAAGGCCGCATGGCCGAAGCGGTCGTACTTGGCCCGCTTGTCTCCGTCGCTGAGGATCTCGTAGGCTTCCCCGAGTTCCTTGAATTTTTCTTCCGCCGCCTTGTCGTCGGGATTCTTGTCGGGATGGAACTTCACCGCGAGCTTGCGGTAAGCTTTCTTGATTTCGCTGTCGTTGGCGTCCTTGGAAACGCCGAGGACCTCGTAGTAGTCGCGCTTGGCCATGAATGGGTGGGTCGGTTAGGCTTGCGCTTCCGTGGGTTCGGCTGCCTCGGGCTCGGCGTCCCCGGTTTCCGCTGTGCCTTCCGCCGGAGTGGGCCCCTTCGAGACGACGACATTGGCGGCGCGAAGCAGGCGGTCGTGCATCTTGTAGCCTTTGCGCAGCGATCGAATGATCTCGCCCTCGGGGACGGTGTCGTTGTGCTCGTGGTGGACGGCTTCGTGCTGCAGGGGATCGAATCTCACGGAGTCGGCGCCGACTTCCTTCGCGCCGTTCGAGAGGAGAAACTCCTCGATCTGCCGATGGACCATTTCCATGCCCTTCGTGATAACCGATTCCTCGTTTTCCGCCTTGGCCGCGCCGAGGCCCATTTCGAAGTTGTCGATGATCGGGAGCAGTTCGGTGAGGAGGCTGCCGTTGGCGAACCGGATGGCATCGGACTTTTCGCGGGACATCCGCTTCCGGAAGTTCTCGAGTTCCGCCTGATTGCGGGCGGCGAGGTCCTTCCACTTCGCCGTTTCCTCCTCGGCGAGCGTCAGGGGATCCTTCTCCTCTTCGGGTTCGGTCTGCGGGTTTTCTTCGGCGGCCGTCGATTCCTCGGCGGGGGCGGTGTCTTCG
>JBCDLR010000179.1:0-8090 GCA_038745205.1 Verrucomicrobiota bacterium | reverse complement strand
GGTGGAATTCGGATATTGCGCTTCCCCAAGCCTCAACGGCGGAGGTGAATGCGCCGGAGTTGTCTGTGAAAGTACAGTGGGCAATGCGGGTGAAATTGGAGGAACTACTACCTACACTCAGGGCTCCATAGGTGTTTCTGGTGAACGTGCAATTGACGACTTCGGTGTGGTTGGATCTGATATTGAGGGCCCCAAATTCGGCCGTTGTGCTTGCCTGGTGGTTGTCGAAAAAAGAACAGCCGCGTACGTGGACACTGTCGTAGTTGACGAAATAAGCCCCTATGCCCCTCCCGAAGCCGCGGTTGCAGGCGAATTCGCATTCATCGAGGACGACGGTCCCGGTTCCCGCGTTGGCAGGATTCTTAAACCCGGACATGCCCGCTCCGTTGCCGTATGCCTGGTTTCCCTGGAACCGGCAGCGGAAGAGCCTTGCTTCCCCCAGGAGTCTGAATGCTCCTGCGCTTCCCTCGGATTCGTTTCCGACGAAGTCGACGTGGCAAAGTCGAAAATGGTCATCATAGCTTTCGGATCTTAGTCCTCCTCCAACCAACGGGTTGTAGCCGCCTCGAATACAAACGTCCACAAGGACCAGTTTGACGTCGGTGGTGGTCATGATTCGAAATGACTTGTCACCGGTCAGGCAGAGTTTGCCGTCACTGTTGCTTCCGTCGATGGAAAGCGACTTGTTCGAGATAGTCAGGGTTGTGGCAGGGTCGCCCTCGCTCAGATCGATCGACCGGATATTCGATGCGACTTCGATTTTACCGCCCTGCGGAATGTCGCGAATGGCTTCGCGAAGGGAGAGATTCGCCCCGGCTGGTGTGTCCAGTTCATCATCGGCAGTAGTGACCGTTAGGATCGGCGGCTCAAAGAGGACGGCGAGGTTGTTGGTAATGAATCCCGCCGTGTTTGCTCCATAGAGTAGACCGTCGGACCCGGCTTCATTTTGGATGCCCACCGTGACGCTGGTACCAAAACTGAGGCCTGAGGTGTTGTATTGGTAGAGAATATCTCCGTTGTCGAAGAGCAATGCTTGGAAGTTCAACGGAAGTGCGCTCCCGCCGGCAAAGCGAAGATCGACCCAGGAAAAGACGCTGACTCCGCAGTCCGAATGCGGGTGACCACTGTGATCGAGGTACTGGTAGTAAACCTTTCCGTTCGAGGAGTCGAGGGTGAGATCATCGTGAAAAACGTAGAGGCGGGCGCCGATGCCGTCGCTCGGCGGAGTGGGGAGCGTCGAGTCGTTTGACGCATCCTGGCCTTTTTCAACGGTATCGGTTGAAAGGTAACCGTTCGACGTCGGCGAGAGGCTCTCGTACGTCACGCCATGAAAAGTAAAAGGAAACGTGAGGGTAACAGTAGCGCCGATACCGTCGACATTGCTTGTGGAAGCGGTGTCGTCTCCCTGAGAGATCACTTCCTGACCCGTGGCCGTGATGTCGATCCATTGAAAAGCTGGCCCATTGTGTTCCATCGAGTCGATGAAGGTGTATCCGAAGTTGTCCGGCCCCCCGGTGGTGGCGCGAAGCGTATTGATGGAAATGAGCCACGAAATGAGGGCGAAGGCGAGGAATTGGACCGTCGCCGGAAGCGAACAAGTCCCTTGATGCGGAGAGTGAGTAGCCATGTTTTGAGAGCAGTCGAAGCGGGTCGACGTCTGAAATTCGGATCTATGCATCTTTTTTTGAATTTCCGTGATCCGTTTCTCCCGCGGAAGGAAATGAGGTCATGGCGCCCGGCCTGCGAGCCACTTTTCCTTGCGAAAACGGTGCCCGCCCCGTAGTCTTCCCGCCCGCCGCTCCCGGTGGCGGGCGCGACCTGAAAAGGGGCATTAGCTCAGCTGGTAGAGCACTTGCATGGCATGCAAGGGGTCAGCGGTTCGAATCCGCTATGCTCCACTTTTTTTCTCCTTGGCACCCGATGCGACGAAGTCCGCGATTTCGCTCCCGGTGGCGAACCAGACGTCACCTTTTTCCTTCATGCCGAGAAGCATGCGTTCGAGGAGGCGCACTCGGCTGGGTCTCCCGCTGAGCCAGGGGTGCAGGGTGAGGACAAAGCAGCAGCCGAAGTCGTGCATGGCCTCGAATTCGCTCCACCAGAGGTCGAAGACCTTGTCCGGATTTTCCGGCATGACGCCCCATTTTGGGTCGGCGGGGTGGAAGGCGAACTGCTCCCAATCCTCGAGGTGCCATTGCAGGGGAATTTCGACGAGGCCGTTGGTGTGTTGATAGGGGATGTCGTCTCCCATCAACGACGAAGAGTAGCGGAAACCGTGGCGATGGAGCAATTCCGGGGTGCCGGGATTGGTTTCGAACCACGGGGCACGATGTCCAATCGGACGGTGTTCGAGAACCCTGGCGAAAATCGCGAGGGACTTCTCGAGGATCTCCTCTTCCTCTGCCGGAGTGCACTCGTTCAGCTTCTCGTGGAGGTGTCCGTGGGCCCCGATCTCGTGCCGGGACTCGTGGATTCTGATGGCCATGTCAGGGTGTTCCTCCACGATCCACGTGGGGATGAAAAATGTCGCGGGGACGTCATAGGCTTCGAGGACATCGAGGAACCGGGGCACGCCGATCTGCGGGCCGTAGAGGCACTGCGACATGACGGTCGGGCGATCCTTCCACGCAGGATTCTCGGAAAGCGCGGTCGTCTCGCCGTCGATGTCGAAGCAAATCATGACGGCGCACTTCGCGCCCTCAGGCCAGGATATCCGGCGTTCGGGTTGGTAGCGAAACGCGGGTCGGGAAGGGGAAGCCATTGTTTCAAAGGACTTCGTTGCGGATCTCGCCGCCGAGGAAGCTTGCGACATTCGAGGCGGCGGAGGCTAAAAGAGTGGCTCGAGCCTCTTCCGAAGTCCAGGCGGTGTGCGGCGTCAGGGCCAGGTTCGGGACGTCGGAGGCGAGAAGCGGGTGATCGGCCGGCGGCGGCTCCTTGGAGAGGACGTCGAGCGCGGCGGCGGCGATCCGGCCGGATTTGAGCGCTTCGGCGAGAGCGGGTTCATCCACCAGTCCGCCGCGCCCGGTATTGATGAGCACCGCTGTGGACTTCATCGATGAGAGAGTTTGCGTGTTGATGAGGTTTTGCGTTTCCGGTGTTTGCGGACAGTGGAGGGAGATCACGTCCGCTTCGGGAAAAAAGTCCTCCTTCGGAAGCCGGGGGATGGTGCCGGATGGGCTGGCTCCGTCACGCTGCAAGGCGACCGCCTTCATGCCGAAAGCGTCGCCAACTTTCGCCACGGATCGCCCGATCGCACCGAGGCCGACGATACCGAGTGTCTTTCCCGCCAGCTCCGTCACCGGGTAGTCGAGCCGTGTAAACATCGGTGAAGCGGGCCACGCTTCGCGCACTTCGCGGCTGTAGGCGCTCGTCTTGGTGTAGATTTCCAGAAGCATCGCGAAGACGTGTTGCGTGACCGAAGCGGTCGAATAGCCGCTGACGTTGCACACGCGGATGCCCGCTTCCTTGGCCGCGCCGAGGTCCACGTTGTTGGTGCCCGTGGCCATGATTTGAATGAGCTTTAGCGCTGGCGCAGCGGTCATCTCGGCCGGACCGATGACGACCTTGTTGGTGAGAACGATCGAAGCATCGGCGATGCGGTCGACGACTTCCTCGGGGGTGGTCGTGGAATGCCAACTCACCTCGCCCAGTTCGCGAAAGGGCGCGAAGTGCTCGTCGGCAGGGTGGGAAAACAGGGAGGCGGCGTCGAGGAAGACAAGTTGTTCAGGCATGAGAGGGCGGTTGACTCTGAAAGAGTAGCGAATTGCATGCCGAACCAAGGGGTATTCGCCGACCCCATCGCGGAACCGCTCAACGCTGCACTGCTGCCTAAATCCTTTTGCGCCTCAAGCCAGCTGTCAGGACGAGCCCAGCGAAGAGGAGGGCCAAGGCGTCCGGCTCGGGAATGAGGACGATGTTGTCGACGGAAAGGATAATCTCGCCTGTCCCGCTTCCAGTCCCGTCGAAGATGGGAGGGAAGGCGTCGGCGTTGCCCGTGTAATCGAACCCAATTGTCTGAAACGTGCCGGGGGCAAGGGTGAGGCTGGTGAAGAACGTGCCGGAATCGGTGACTTCGCCGCCGGCATCACCTGTATCTACCTTGTTGATGGTGTTGCCGAAGGCGGGGTCGGTATCGGAGATGATTTCCGCTTCGAAAATCTGAAGGCCGTTGATCTCCACTTCGAGATCGGATTCGACGAAGGCGTCGCTGCCATTGGCCTCGACGGTGTGATCGTACTGGATGCTGAAGAAGACCTGATAGGTGTCGATGAGCGAATTGTTTGTGACGACGATGGGAGTTCCGCCTCCCGCGCCGAGTTTGATATCGGTTTCGGATGTGTCATCGAGGTCTCCCGGACTGGAATCAGCCGAGAGGTTCCACTCAATACCGAACCCGTCCCCGTCGCCGACAACCCCGCCACCGTGGTGGGTGAAATTCGCGGTCACGCTGCCCGACGGAAGGACGTCGCCGGGAGGCCCGAGGTAGGTGCGTTCGTCTTCAACGCTATTCACGGAGGAGTAAAACCGTCCTGATTGGATGACGGTGCCGGATCCGAAAAAATCATCCATCTCCATGGTGCCGGTGATGGTGATGTCGCCGGGAATGGCGACCGCGGCATGGCCGGCTGGAACCGAGAGAAAGGCACAAAGGCCAAGGAGGGAGCAAAGGAGGGACTGCTTCATAACAGGAACTGCATACCGCAATAGTACGGCGGCGGCACCCGGTATCTCTCCAGACTCGATGAGAAATATTATTCAAAAAGGAACCGACAACCGTTTCCCGACGTCTTTCTGCCATTTGCGCAGTTTTCGTTCTTCCGGTGGTCCGACCTGTTTCCCGGCAAAGGTGTTCAGTCGATCAGCGATCGCTTGCCGGTTTTCCTCGGCGAGAAGATCGATATCGACAAACCTCTCCGGCTTCGGGCTGACGTGTTGGGCCACGCAGCGGTAGAGGAAAATGCGGTCGTAAGTGCTGCTGAGGGCGAGGTTGCCGATTTCCTTGAGCGCGGCGCGCAAGCTTTTCGGCTCGAGGGGAAACTCGCTCATCAGGTGCGCGACTTCGATGCCGTAGACCCACTCCGGGTTCCGGAAGCGATGAGTGCGGTCGTAGATCGAGGCGGTTTCCCAAGCGATGATGCCGAGGGTTTGCCGCACGAAACTCAAGACCCATGCGTCTGCAGCACGCTTCCCGAGTTTTTTCCCGCCTTCGATGGCGAGGTTGGACCCGATAATCCAGCCGGCGGCGGTGATCGGGTTCGATGCGAGCAGGACTTTGCTTCCCTGCCAGACATACTTGAGAGGGTTGATGTATTTCTCGAGGTCCTTGTAGGTCTGTGCCGCCTTCGTGGCCTTGCGTACGCCGTCGGAAACCTGACGGAGGTTCCACTCCTTGATATCGATGAGGGGAATCTCTTCGAGGAGGAGGATGATCTGGATGGAGGCGCGGTTGATCGATTTCAACAAGTCCGCGAGGTTGGTTTCAAGGAGAGGTTTCGGGGAATCGGGGTTATAAATCCGTGCGACTTTTTCGGTAAAGTCCCAGAGGTCGAGAAGAAGGAGTTTGGGAGAGAATTGGCCGTCCGTCTGAAAGGCCCCTTCCGACATCCGGCGGAGGAACTGGTCGGCCTCGGTTTCGAGCAGGGCAGCGACTTCCGCATCGCGAGCGGTTTTTGCAGGGGCATTCCAAGACGTGTCTCGCACCTCGTCGAAGTCGGGAAACTCCATCCACTCCGCGTAGGCCATGAGGACTTTCTCCATGTCGGCGCGCCGGGAATCGAGTCGTGCGGTCTCGGCCCTTATCGAGTCTTCGGCGACCTGTAGCGCTTCGAGGCGGCTGTCGGGACTGGTGTTTTTCCCCCCAAAGAACTGCAGGGCTACGAAGCCAATGACGGCGAACGCCAGAATCCCCCATCCGTGGATCCCGAATTGCTCTCTCCCGACAATGGCGATGACGCCGATGAGGAGAAAACTCGTTCGGGCGAGGATCCCCGTGTATTCCGCGATTCGACCGCCTGTGAGGGCATCCATTCGTCGAATCTAGGGTGTGGTCCGGCTTCTGGCAAAGACAGCCCTGCCGGGAAATGCTTGCCAAGAATCGTCGCTGCTCCGATAACCAAGGAATCCTACCCTCATGAAATCCCCGATTCTCTTCACCGCCGTATTTCTTGGTTTCGCCGGAACGACACTTTCGGACACAATGCTCGCTGTCATGGAGACGGCGTTTGGCAATCGTTGTGCCGTGGAGAGCATCGCGATGACCCGGGAAGCAGGCTATGCTGGCGTCCAGTTGCACACGGGCTCCCTGGACGAGAACAGTGTCCTGACGATTTCCGACAAGGAACTGCAGGCTGGATTCCTTGCCGAGGTGAAAAAGCACGGGGTCGAGATCATTTCGCTGTGTGCGGGCAGCATGAACAAGATCAATGTGTGGCAGCCTGGAGAATCCCGCGAACAAGGGTTGGCCATCATGAAGCAGTCGCTGGAGGCGTGCGAGGTTCTTGATTGCGATCTTCTCTTGTTCCCGTTCTTCGGCGCGTCGAATTTCCAGGAAGGGGAGGAGAAGATCGCGGGTGTGGTCGAATTCATCAGGGAGATTCTGCCCTTCGCGGAAAAGCACGGGGTAACGCTGGGGATAGAATCGCCCGTGACCTACGAGCGGGTGCTCGAACTTTTCGACCGGCTGGGCAATCCCGACAACGTTCTCATGTACTACGACACCGGGAACATGTTGCGGGGGGGCGAGGACATTTACCAGGCCATCTCTGACCTCGGTAACGACCGCATTTGCGAAATCCACATCAAGCCGCAGGGCGACATTCACTTCGGGAAAGACGAGACAGACTATCAGAAACTCGCCGACTCGCTCGACGAAATCGGATACAACAAGTGGTTCGTTTTCGAAGCGCGCGGCGGTCTCGACAAGGAGAACCCGACGGCGCTTGCCATCGAGAACCGAAAGGGGATCGAGAGGCTTCTTTCCCTGCGGAAGCCGTCCGAATGACCGGATCACCATGAATCATCGTCCCTGTCAATCCGTCCAACCTGTGCTCTCATAACATCATGACCCGTCGCCAATTTCTTCGAACCACCGCCGCCGGTTCTGCTGCTGCCGCTGCCGGAACCTCGAATTCCCTCGCCGCGCTTGCCGCCGATGATGAATACCGCAGCAACATCGGCGTCCAGCTTTACACCCTCCGCAACGAACTGAAGGCTGACACCGACGGCACGATCAAGGCCGTCGTTGAAGCAGGCTACAAGCAGGGCGAGATGTTTGGTTTTCCCCAGAGCGACGACATGATCAAGGCGGCGCAGACCCATGGTCTTGGCCTGCATTCCTCGCATTTCGAGTGGGACACCGCGGTGAATCCCTCCGATGAGGGGTTTTCCGACTTCAAAAGGATCGTGGAGAAGGCCAAGGAGATTGGCCTCACGCATCTGGTCATCCCCTTCCTTCACAACAAGGACCGCGAAACGCTCGACGACTACAAGCGCGTGGCCGCCAACTGCAACAAGGCCGCGGCCATTTCCAGGGAGGCGGGTATTCAGCTCGCCTACCACAACCATGCCTTCGAGTTTGAGCCGAAGGACGGATCAAGCGGGTTCGAAGTCTTTATCGATGAGTTTTCCGACGACATGAAATTCGAAATCGACGTCTTTTGGGTGAAAGCGGGCGGCGTCGAGCCGGTGGCGATGATTGAAGACCTCAGCGGAAGGGTCTCGCAGCTGCACCTGAAGGATCTCAAGGACGGTCTTGAGCTCCCCATGTTCAACAAGCTTCCAAAGGACGCTTTCCAGGAACTCGGCGACGGCATCATTCCCATGGAGCCGATCATCAAGGCCGGAAAGAAGGCCGGCGTTGCCCACTGCCATGTCGAGCAGGACCACTCGCCCAACCCGCTCGCGAGCATCAAGCAAAGCCTCAAGTATCTGGACGGGCTGTAGAGCCGAGATCCCGGTCGCGGGCCGACTCGTTTCGGACGGGAGGCCGGCCGCATTTTCCGATTCGGGAGAGGATCTGCGTGCCAACTATTCTCGAACCGGGTAGGTTTTTCCCCGCGCCTGCCCCATGTTTGCCTTCAAAAAGTTCTTCTCTC
>JBCDLR010000178.1:0-8127 GCA_038745205.1 Verrucomicrobiota bacterium | reverse complement strand
GTTTTCGGGTCGCCATCCGGTCCGTCTTTCTTGTTTCCAGTGCCACAGACGAGTTCCATCGTTGGTGGGGATTTTGAGAGGTCGATCCGGCGAATGGTGTGGCTTTCGGTGTCGGCGAGATAAATGTTTCCGTTGGGAGCTATAGATATTCCTTTCGGACCGGACAGCGTTGCGGCCTTCGCGGGACCGCCGTTTCCGGTGAAACCCTTTTTTCCCGTGCCGGCGACATGGTGCAGGGTCTTCGCCTCCATATCCAGGCGGTATACCGAATTGCCTTCGCGAAGAACGACCCATAAGTCGCCGTTCCGGTCGAAGTCGATGGTGCGCGGCCCCTTCAGGGGTTGGGATGAAAAGGCGGCGCCGTCTTCGGGTAACTCCCGCTTTCCGTTGCCCGCCAGCGTCTTGATGACTCCGTCTTTCGAAACGACTCGAATGCGTTGATTGCCGATATCGCAGATGTAGAGATTATCCTCGGCGTCGAGTTGAATGCTGATGGGCAATTTCAGTTTTGCGCTTGTCGCCGGGCCGTCATCTCCGGAGAATCCCGCCTTTCCCGTTCCCGCGACGGTCTCTATCTTCCCGTTGGCGATTCGTCGCACAACATGGTTGGAAGTGTCGGAGACATACATCCTTCCCTTGGAATCAAAGCGAATTTCGTGGGGCCGGTTCAACGTCGCATTGACGGCCGTGCCGCCGTCACCGGAGTAACCTGTTGTCCCGGGCCGCCCCGCGATCACGGTGGTTGTCCCGTCTTTTTCGAGGCGCCGAATGCAATCGCCCTTGTATTCGCAGAAGTAGAGAAGGCCGTCGGGGCCCCGCGTGATGCCAAACGGGTTGTCGATGGCGGTTTCGGTCGCAGGATTTCCGCCCGGGTCGTGGCCCTTTTCCCCGGTCCCCGCAATGCTCTTGACGCTTGGGGCCGCGAGGGAGAGAGCTGGGGAAAAAAGGAAGGTGAAAAGTAGGGATTTTTTCATAGGTTTTGGATTCGAGTCATCATCGTAATCCCAATGAGCGTAACGTGAAGTTTCGAATTCTCGCCATAACCTCTCTTGGAATCTTCTGTTCTTTGTCCGCCGGAAGAGCGGGCGAGATCAGTTACAACCGGGATGTGCGTCCGATTCTCTCGAACCATTGCTTTGCCTGCCATGGGCCGGATGAGAATGACCGGGAAGCGGGTGTAAGGCTTGATGTCTTTGAGGCGGCCACCGCTCCGCCAAGCGGTGGCTTGGACTCGGCTCCCATTGTTCCCGGAAAGCCCGATGCCTCGGAAATGATCGCACGGATCGAGGCCTCGGATCCCGCGGATCGCATGCCTCCTTCGGAATTCCTGCATCGCATCGATCGGGAGGAAGCGGCCATTCTTCGAAAGTGGATCGAAGAGGGAGCGAAGTATGAGGAACATTGGTCTTATCTACCCGTAAAGCGACCGAAGGCCCCTCGGGCGACCGGATTCTTCATTCGCAATGAGATCGACGCGTTTGTCTGGGACCGGTTGCGAGAGGAAGGCATCGAGCCATCGAAACCGGCAGGGCGGCGTAGATTGGCGAGGCGGCTTGCGCTTGATCTGACCGGGCTCCCTCTCGAGCCAAACCGGCTGGAGTGGTTCCTGGCGGGGAATGGTGAATCCTCCTTTGACGCGCTCGTCGATGACTTGCTGGCCTCGCCCCATTTTGGCGAGCGGATGGCGGTGCCGTGGCTCGATGTTGTCCGCTTCGCCGACACGGTCGGGTATCACGGCGACCAGCCGATGAATGTGTTTCCCTACCGGGACTATGTGATCAATGCGTTCAACGCGAACAAGCCCTTCAATCAGTTTGTCATCGAGCAGGTGGCCGGCGACCTGCTTGAGAATCCCACGACTGAGCAACTCGTCGCCACCGGATTCAACCGCCTGAACATGGTGACGCGCGAGGGGGGGGCGCAACCTAAGGAATACATCGCGAAATACAACGCCGACCGCGTGCGAACGATTGGGACGGCCTTTCTTGGATCAACGCTCGCCTGTGCTGAGTGCCACGACCACAAGTTCGATCCATTCTCCATTCGCGACTTTTACCGCATGGCCGCGTTCTTCGCGGACGTGAAGCAATGGGGAGTTTACAGCAACTACCGGTCGGCGCCGAATCCGGAGTTGGAGGGCTGGACGAACGAGCATCCCTTTCCGCCTGAAATTCGGGTGGACAGTCCTTTCTTGAAAGGCCGGTCGGCAAAGCTGGAGTCGGAATTGGGTGAACTCCTTTTGAAGGTCGACGGAAAACCGATGTCGGCCTGGCGCGGAGAAATGGAGAGGTTTCTTGCCGGGTCACCGACCGGTTGGGAGGTCGCGGGTATCACCGAGGTGAAGTCCAGCAAGGGTTCGCCAACCCGGCTGGAAGGGAAGGAAGTTCTGGTCATCAGGGACAAGGTGAAAATGAAGGGCGAGGAGAAGCATGCCATCGTGCTCGAATCGGGTGAGTCCTCCACGCTGGCAGCCTTCCGCATTGAATTGCTTCCCCACTATGAGCACGGCGGGAAGGTGACGAGAAACGGGTTGGAGGAATTCTCGCTTCGTGCGGAGTTGAAGCGAAACGGTGAAGTGGTGCCCGTTGTCTTTGCAGACGCGGACCGGGCGCGACAGCAGTATGCGCTTGGAAGTGAAGTGCGGAACCTGAAGAAGGGATGGAAGAGCCGGAAGGCCGACGCGCGGTTGAGGCACGAGGCGGTGTTCCAGCTTCGAGATCCGATTCCGCTTGAGGCGAATGACCGGCTGGAAATCCAGATCAGTTCGAGCGGCGTCGGATGCCTGCGGGTCTCGCTTAGTCCGATCGCACGGCACTCGTTTGACGAGTCTCCGGAATTGGACGCGTTGAATTTCGTCTCGAGCGCGGTGGAGGTGAAGGAATTCAGGAGCGAGGCGCATCGATTGCGGGAGGCGATCGACGGACTTGGAGGGGGCAAGGCGTGGACCCTTGTCACGATGGCGGCCGAGCCCCGGGAGATACGCGTGCTGCCCCGGGGGAATTGGCAGGACGATTCGGGCGAGTTGCTGTCACCGGGTGTGCCGGAATTTCTTCCCCCGATCGCCAACGAATCCGGGCGCAGGTTGACGCGGCTGGATTTGGCGCATTGGTTAGTGTCCCGGGAGAATCCGCTCACGGCGCGGACCTTCGTGAACCGAGTCTGGCAGCAGTTTTTCGGCAGGGGTCTGGCCCCGGTTCTTGATGATCTTGGATCGCAGGGAGGATGGCCGGAGCACGGTGAATTGCTCGATTGGCTGACCGCCGAATTCATGGAGAGCGATTGGGACGTGAAGCATCTCGTCCGGACCATTGTGACCTCTTCAACTTACCGGCAGAGTTCGCAGGGTTCGCCGGAGTTGATCGACCGCGATCCCTACAACTCGCTTCTTGCCCGCCAGACTCCGCGTCGACTTGATGCTGAATTTGTCCGCGATCATGCGCTGGCCGTGAGCGGTTTGCTCAACAGAAGCCTCGGAGGTCCCAGCGCGTTTCCCTACCAGCCGCCGGGATACTACACGCCGCTCAATTTTCCCGTGCGATCCTACGAGGCGAGCGTGGGCGAGGACCAGTATCGGCGTGGGATTTACACCCACTGGCAGCGCACGTTTTTCCACCCGATGATGGCGAACTTCGACGCGCCCAGTCGCGACGAGTGCACGGCGGAGCGGGTGACATCGAACACGCCGCAGCAGGCGCTGACCCTGTTGAATGATCCGACTTTTGTCGAAGCGGCAGCCCATTTTGCGCTCCGGGCCTGGAACGAAGGAGCGCAAACGTTCGACGGGGCACTCGATGCGATGTTCCGGCGTGCGCTGGGGCGGCCGTCGACTCAGCGGGAATGGAACCGGCTTTTTGCACTCTATGAATCCCGGCGAGGCCATTACACGAAGAACGACGACGAACTCGTGGCGCTATTTTCGGCAGGCCAGTCAAGAATCGATCCCGGCGAGCAGAGCCCTCGTCTCGCGGCTCTCACGCAGGTCGCGCGCGTGGTCCTGAATCTCCACGAATCCATTACCCGTTACTGATGAATCTTTACCTTCCGCGAACCCCCTACAACGCGGTCGACGTCGAGGAACGCCGACGTCATCTCACGCGGAGAGCTTTTCTGGAGCGCTCGGGTGCAAACCTTGGTGGCATCGCCCTTGCCGGTCTGGTCGCCGGCGAAGGCTCGGCGAACCAGCGGACGAGCGGTAGGTTGACCGATGGCCTCTCATTGCCGCAGCGCGCCAAGCGGGTCATTCACCTTTGCATGGCCGGCGGGCCATCGCATTTGGAGACGTTTGACCACAAGCCGAAGCTTGCCGAGATCGACGGCCAACCGTTCCCCGAGTCGTTCACACGGGGTCAGCAACTGGCGCAACTGCAGGGTGCGGAGCTGAAAGCGCGCGGTCCGGTGAAGGCGTTTCAGCGTCACGGCCAAAGCGGGCAACTGGTTTCCGAGTATCTCCCACACATCGGAGCGATCGCGGACGATCTTTGTGTGATTCGATCGATGCACACGGAGCAGATCAATCATGATCCGGCTCACGCTTTCATGAATACGGGGTCGACGATCAAGGGGCGGCCGAGCATGGGGTCGTGGTTACTCTACGGGCTGGGCGCGGAGAGTGAGGAACTCCCGGGATTCGTTGTCATGCATTCGCACGCTGGTCGCGCCGGGCAGCCGGTGTCCGCGCGGCAGTGGTCGAGCGGGTTTCTTCCGAGCAAGTACCAGGGCATTCAGTTTCAAAGCCAGGGTGACGCCGTGCACTACGTCGGCAACCCCGGTGGCGTTTGCCAGAGCACGCAGCGCCAGGTTATTGAAGAAGTGAAGGCCCTCAACGGGATGCTTTCCGAGCGGCAACTCGATCCCGAGATCGACGCGCGCATTGCCCAGTACGAGATGGCATTCCGCATGCAGTCTTCGGTGCCTGAGCTGACAGATCTCCAAGACGAGCCTCAGCACGTGCTCGACCTTTACGGCGTAGAGACGCCCGGGGACGGGAGCTTTGCTTCGAATTGTCTCCTTGCCCGCCGCATGGCGGAACGGGGCGTGCGTTTCATCCAGCTCTACCACCGTGGTTGGGACCACCACAACGAGATCGATCGCTACATGGGAGTCTCCGCAGGAGCTGTCGACCGCGCCTCGGCGGCCCTTGTCCAGGACCTGAAGCAACGCGGCATGCTCGACGATACGCTTGTCATCTGGGGCGGGGAATTCGGGCGCACACCCATGGGACAGGGATCGGGTCGGGACCATCATATCAACGCCTTCAGCATCTGGATGGCGGGTGGCGGGGTGAAGGGCGGCATGAGCTGGGGGCAAACCGATGAGTTGGGCTACAAGTTCATCGACAACGATGAAAAGATGCACGTCCACGATCTCCACGCGACCTTGCTCCATCTTTTCGGGATCGATCACGAAAAATTCACCCACCGCTTCCAGGGCCGTGATTTCCGCCTCACCGATGTTCACGGGCACGTGGCGAAGGGGATCATGGCGTAAGCGCTTGGCATGTCCGCGCCGATTTCCCGTTTACAGGGGCCACATCCTTGGGCAATGGTATAAGGATGAAGGTACCCCCGTGGATGGCAATGGCGCTGATCGCCTATGCAGGTTTGCCGTTGCAGGCCGATGTCGAAAAAGACCGGTTTGAGAAGAAGGAATGGCGGGCGGCGGGTGGAGGTTTCTGGCCGGGAACATTCGTGGACGTCAACCTCAAGGCTGGTTGGCTCAAACTGAAGCGCCCCAACGGCAAGACGGGACTTGTCGCCCTCGAGAAGTTGAGCGAGGGCGAGCAGATCTACCTTCGCCGGCACGTGGAGCGACGGGAGGAGCTCAAGAAACTGGGAGCGAAGCAGGTGGCGCTGGAGGAACGCTGGGCGACCACGCTGTCCGATGATGAGCGCATGTGGGCGAGCGCCGACGGGAAAAAGGTCGCAGGCCTGCTTGAAAGTTTTGATGGAGACAAGGCGGTCATCCGCACGGGTCGGGGCATGTTCGCTCTCACTGAAGAACAACTGAGCGAGTTGGATTGGAGGCTGCTGAAGAAATGGGACCAACAGCGCCCCGTTCAGGTCGGGCCGTGGCCCGAGTTTGTGGAAGTCCCGAAGACACTGGACATCAAGGTACTCGAGGGGCGTGAAGGCGACTGGCCGAATGTTTATCGAAGCCCCCACTTTGAGTTCCGGACCAAGACGCGCCTGTCCGCCAGCGTTGTCAGGGAATTCGCCCGGGTTTTCGAGGCCACTTATCAAGTGGCGAAGGACTTGCCGGTGGGATTCGATCCGAAGCCACGCAAGGAAGGCTACTTTGTCACCGAGCTCTACACTTCCCATACGGGGTACTATGAAGCGGGTGGGCCGGAGGGAAGCGGTGGCGTCTACATGGGGGGAAAGGACAAGATCATGATCCCGTTGCCAAACCTCGGCGTTCGGCGGGTTGGCAATCGATGGATTCTTGAGGGAGACAAGGACAGCTCAACTCTCATCCACGAGATTGTCCACCAGGTCATGCGGCGTTGGGGAGGACAATGGCCGGTATGGTTTTCAGAGGGAATCGCGGAATACATTTCCTATGCCAAATACAGCAAGGGCCGATTCAGCTTTAGGAACATGTCAGGATCCGTGGAAGACGCGGTCATGACTTATCCGGCGGGTGGGAAATTCTTCTCCATGGTCGATCTGAAGACTCTCATGGAAATGGATCACTCAACGTGGAGCAGTGCCCTCACCTCCGGGGGGGCGGGCTACAACTACCGTTCGGCCGGAGTGCTCATGTACTACTTTCTTCATCATGATGGCAACGGGAGCGGTTCCGGGGTGGCAACCTTCCAGCGAGCTCTCAGCGAAGGCTGGGATTCGCGGCGCGCGATGGCCGAACACATGCTCCGTGGCCGCACCTACGAGGAGATTGCCCGGGATCTGGAGGAGAAACTGAAGTCGGCGGGGTTCCGCGTGGAAGTGCGCTGACTTCTATCGGAAATCCGTGCTCGCCATCCAGGCATACCATGCCTCGTGAAAGGCGGCTTCGTCAGGGAAGCCGAAAGATTCCGCGAGATCTGCAGGTGGAAGTACTGAATTGAAGGCATCGATTTGATCAATGAAAGCGGCGTAGTCCCGCAAGCGGCCGACCGTGCCTTGCATGTAGGCACCGAGACCATAGAGGAAGAGAATCTCCTCCGCGCTTATATCGGTGGCCTTGACGGTATAAAGGTCGCTCAACGTTGGTTTTGCGCCTTTCCTCAGTAGAGTCTTCGCGATTCTGGGCCAGTTCTTGCTGTCGTCAAAACCGCCACGTGAAAAAATCTCGTCACTGTCATCCGCTTCTGCAGACAATATGTGCGTGGTTGTTCTGCCACATAGTTTGATCTCTTTGTAGAAGCTATGACTACGCAATAGCATGTAGATTCCGTCCGATACGTTTATGGAGAAACCACCCATTTGGACAAGCAGCATTTCACTTGCGATCGGATGGGTGCGCAGTGAAGACCAAACGCCATCAAATGAAGATTGAATCTTCTCGTGGGCGGAGAGCATCTGCGGGAAAAGCTCATACTTCATCTGGATTTCTGATGCGAGGTTGGTCTTTCCCAGTGCGGCTCGTTCCCACGTTTTTTTGGTAGAGTCTGCTTCTTCGAATTGGCCCGCTGCTTGCATTTCCTTGACCCCGTATGCACCCAATTCGGCCCAGACCTCTTCATCTGTCGTCAAGGCGATGGCGTACTTGTTGCTGCCCCATTTTGATGCGAAGGAGGGGTGTTCGGCAGCCATGCCGCGCCACATTCTCTCAGCGTGTTCCGCCGTGTTTCGTTCATTTCTCGAGTCGACGGAGAGAATGAGAAAATGCTCAGTTTCGAGGACATCGAAAACAAGTTTTGAGTCGTTGAGGGATAACTTGTCGTCCCACTTCTTGAACGATGTGGTTTCGATTTTGACTGTTTGTTCAGGAGTGGCTGCCCTCTCTGATTCCCCCTCGGACGGAGTGCTGCTGATTGATTTTTCGGGGGGGCTGCTACCGGACGGGGTGCCCGAATCGTTGCTGCTCGCTCCTGAATCCTTTTCAAAGACATTCCCTTGGACGACACCACCGCCGCCGGAGGCTGCCACAAAGCCCTCGATGTATCCCTGGTCCCGCGGACTCAGG
>JBCDLR010000177.1:0-8152 GCA_038745205.1 Verrucomicrobiota bacterium | reverse complement strand
TCCTGTGCATGGCGGTGGGCGCGCAGCTCAGCGGCGTTCTCAACACGCTCAAGATCTTCGCCATTCCCGCCTTTGCCCCGGTCCTTCTGAACATCTTTGCCATCAGCGGTCTTCTCTTCGCGGGCACCATCTTTGAGTCCGGAAATCTCGTCTCCATCGGGAACCTCCTCGCCTGGGCGGTCATGGTTTCCGGCGTCGCGCAGGTCCTGCTCGTCTTCTTCGCGTGCCGATGGCACGGGATTCACATCCGTTTTGTCATGCCACGATGGACAAAACGCCTGCAGCGTCTTTTCATCCTCATGGGGCCCGGAGTGATCGCGGCGGGCATCCAGCAGATCAACATCGTCATTGGAACGATAATTGCCTCATTCCAGGAGAAGGCGGTCTCCTGGATCTATTTTGCTGATCGCATCTATCAGCTGCCGCTGGGCATGATCGGCATTGCGCTCGGGGTCGTCCTCCTGCCGGACATCACGCGAAAACTCCGGAGCGGCAATCCGGAGGCTGCCAATTACAGCCTCAGCCGCGGCATGGAAATCGGACTTCTCCTCACCTTTCCCGCCGCCGTGGCCATGATGGTCATTCCCCGGGAAATCCTCGGCACCCTCCTCGAATGGGGCAACTACACGCGGGAGGACACGATCCAGGCCGGCAATGCGCTCGCCGCCTTCGCCATCGGCGTGCCGGGATACGTTCTCATCAAGGTCCTTCAACCCGGATATTTTGCCCGCGAGGACACGTTTCGTCCCATGCTGATGGGGGCGGTGAACGTGATCGCCAACTCCGTGCTGGCCATCGTCCTCTTCCAGCAGATGGGCCATGTGGGCATCGCGCTCGCGACTTCCATCGCGGCGTGGATTTTCGTCGTCATGCTCCTTTTCGGGCTTCGGAAGGACTTCAAACCCGACCGGCAGGTACTTTCCCGAATCCCGCGCATGATCCTGGCCAGCGCGCTCATGGGAGGCGTCGTTTTCGGGCTCGCACGGCTCCTTGATTCCTGGTTTGAAGGAGGGATTTTCCTCAAGGCACCCGCCCTCGCCATTCTCGTCAGCGCCGGGATGGCGGTCTACGGCGTTTCTTGTCTCGTGACAAAAGCCGCATCCCTGGTGGAACTCAAAGCCGGTTTCACTCGTAAGTAGCAGAGGTTGAATGCGCGTCATTGACTCCATTGAAGCTCTCAGAGCCGCACCCATGCCGGGACCGATTGTTCTCGTGCCGACGATGGGGGCGTTGCATGACGGGCACCTCTCGCTGGTTCGAGAAGCACGGACAATGGCAGGAGAGAGGGGAACGGTTGTGGTGAGCATCTTCGTCAACCCGACGCAGTTCGGACCCAACGAAGACTTCGAAGCCTATCCGCGCGACTCCGAGGGCGACCGCACGAAGTGCGACGCCGCCGGAGCCGATGTGGTTTTCGAACCAAGGGCGGAAGAAATGTACCCGACCGGCGACAGCACGGAGGTGCAGGAAACGGCCTTGTCCCAGTTCCTTTGCGGGAGGAGCCGGCCGGTGCATTTCGCCGGCGTGTGCCGTGTGGTCTTGAAACTCTTCCACATCATCGGTCCGGACATCGCCGTTTTCGGGAAAAAGGACTTCCAGCAACTGGCCATCATTCGCCGCATGGCGCGGGACCTCCACGTTCCCATCGAGATTTGCGGTGGCGAAACCGTCCGCGAGCCGGACGGGCTGGCGATGAGTTCACGGAACCTCTATTTGGACTCGCGCGAACGGGAGCAAGCGAAAGGCATTCGGAGCGGCCTGCTCCTCGCGAAGAGTCTGCACGAACAAGGCGAGCGACATGCCACCACCATCAAGACCGAAGTCGAGCGGCACCTGGCGAGTGAGTCACCACTGGGGGGAATTGATTACCTTGAGGTCATTGATTACGAATCGCTCGCCCCGGTGGAGATCATTGAAAAGCCTGCTCTGGTGGCAACGGCGGTGTTTTTCGGGAAGACGCGGCTCATCGACAACATTGAGCTGACCTGAATCGGATGCCCGATGACAGAGATCGGAAACAACAAATGCTAAATCGTAAATACCCTACTCTCTGACATGCACACTTTTGACTTCGTCGTTGTCGGCAGCGGGATCGCGGGATTGAGTTTCGCGATCAAGGCGGCCAGGCACGGCACCGTCGCCGTCCTGACAAAAGACTCCATTGAAGAGTCGAACACGGCCTGGGCGCAGGGCGGGATCTCCTGCGTGACGTCGCCGGAGGATTCGTTCGACCTGCATGTGGCGGACACGCTCGACGCCGGCGCGGGGCTTTGTGACGAGGAAGTGGTGCGCGCCGTTGTTTCCGAGGGACCTGACCGCATGCAGGAAATGCTCGACTACGGCGTCGAATTCGATCGCAGGAAAAACGAGGCGGGCGAAATGGAAATCGACCTCGGAAAGGAAGGCGGCCATTCGAAGCGCCGCATTTGGCACGCCCGCGACACGACCGGCCGCGCGGTGGCGGAGGCCTTGATCAAGAAGGCGAGGGCCACGCCCAACCTGCAGATCTTCGAGCGGCATTTCGCCGTCGACCTCGTGACGAAGGAGAAAATGGGCTTTGTCACGCGCAACCGCTGCGTCGGCCTCTACGCCCTCGACCAAGAGTCGGGCCAGATTGTGCGATTTCGTTCCGACCGCGTCATCCTCTGCACCGGCGGCAGCGGGAAGGTCTACCTCTACACCACCAATCCGGCGGTGGCGACCGGCGACGGTGTTGCCATGGCCTGGCGGGCGGGTGCGGTTATCGCGAACATGGAATTCACCCAGTTCCACCCGACCTGCCTCTACCACCACGACCTCCGCTCGTTCCTCATCTCCGAGGCCGTGCGCGGCGAAGGCGGTGTTTTGATAGGGCCTGACGGCAAGGAATTCATGCAGCGCTACGACCCGCGGAAGTCACTCGCCCCCCGCGACATCGTCGCCCGCGCCATCGACCGCGAAATCAAGAAGAGCGGAGCACCATGCATGTATGTCGATGTCACCAACAAACCGCGGGAGTTCATCGAAGACCGCTTTCCCCATATCTACAAGACCTGCATGTCGGTGGGCATCGATCCGGCCACCGATCCCATTCCGGTCGTTCCCGCCGCGCACTACCAGTGCGGAGGCGTGCAGACCGACGTCAACGGCCTCTCGAGCATTCCGGGACTCTACGCCATCGGCGAGGTCGCATGCACCGGGCTGCACGGAGCCAACCGCCTGGCCAGCAATTCGCTCCTTGAAGGGGCGGTCGTCGCGCACCGGGCCGTTGAATTCATCGCCGAGAACTATCACCCGGCAGAAAAGCCGATGAAGGAGATCGAGATTGCCCCTTGGGAAAGCGGTGACGCGCACGAACCCGACGAACTCGTCGTCATCTACCACAACTGGGATGAGATTCGCCGGCTCATGTGGGACTACGTGAGTATTGTCCGCACGGACAAGCGTCTGCGCCGCGCCGCGACCCGCCTGCTCAACCTTCGGCGGGAGGTTCAG
Organism: Verrucomicrobiota bacterium; assembly: GCA_038745205.1. Taxonomy (GTDB): domain Bacteria; phylum Verrucomicrobiota; class Verrucomicrobiia; order Verrucomicrobiales; family DEV007; genus JBCCWV01. The sequence goes on along the minus strand of JBCDLR010000177.1, from coordinate 4,678 downwards.
GAATTTTACTGGGACTTCAAGATCACGGCGGACCTTCTCGAACTGCGGAACCTGGTCGACACCGCCGCCCTCATCGTCGACAGCGCGCGCATGCGCAAGGAAAGCCGGGGGCTGCACTACACGCTCGACTTCCCTGAACTCAACGACGCCGTGCCACCCGAGGACTCGCTGGTCGTGCGGGATTAGATTGACAGGCAAAGCCCGCTGAAGGATTCATATGTCTCGCAGGATCGGGCGGGATGATGCGCTTGCCGACGCTTGCTTGCCTCGCCAGAAAACCATCGTCATGATTCTCCGGAAGAACATCGGAATTGCTCTTCTTGCGTTCGCATTCGCGGCGGGGGAACTCCCTGCAGAGACGGCGGCGGTCGCTCCCGCACGGAGATCAATGGGACAATCGTCCAATGAATCCCGGCGCGTGGACCCCATGCTCGCCCTGAGGGGACGGCCGGAAGGCGAGATACGCAGGAGCGTTGATACGACCGCATCGACGGCGGTTACCCCTCCAAGCCCGCCCCCATCCTCGAGCACGACGGTCTCGACCAGTAGTTGGCAGTCATCACCGCGCTACCAGGCCAGTCTCGCCTACCAGCGCTCACTCAGCCAGACTTCAAAAGCTCCGATTCATCCCTGGAAGAAGGATATCACGACGACCATCTTCTGGATTGGGGAAAAACCTTCCGGCCGCAACAAAACCCCGAATCTCAAGAGTTCCTGGGACGTGAACTGGATGGAAAACTATGGCGGGTACGACGACCCGAACCCGGCGAACCGCACCAGCGACTTCCGGCCCAAGGCATTCATCCCCGGGCAGAACCCGTTCTATGTCGCGTTGCCCTACAATGACGTCGTGAAGTGGGATGAGTCCAAGCGCGAAGCACCGCACGTCATTCCGTGGTTCCGGGAAAAATTTGAGCGCCACGGCCGCTCCGTGTGCAAGGGACGGTGGATTGCCATCCATTACAATGGCCGCACCTGCTATGCACAGTGGGAGGACTGCGGACCGTGGACGACGGACGACTGGAACTATGTCTTCGGCACGGCCCGTCCGAAAACCACGGAGAACAAAGGGGCCGGACTCGATGTTTCGCCCGCCGTGCGGGATTTCCTCGGCATGAAGAGCGGGGCCAAATGCCACTGGCGCTTTTGCGAGCAAAACGAGGTTCCGGCCGGCCCGTGGCGGAAATTCGGGGCCAACAACCCATTCGCCAACGGTTCGGGCAGCCTGGAAGAAAGCGAGTTGGAGAGGTTGAAGGCCCAACGTGCCGCCTGGCTTCGCAAGCAATACATTCCGTGAGCGGCAGCGACCCCGGTGCCCTCCGCCGATGCTGGGCGGAAATCGATCTGCAGGCCCTGCACCACAATGCCGAGGTCGCGAAGGAACTTGCCGGGAACGACTCAGCCTTGATGGCGGTGGTCAAGGCCGACGGCTACGGGCACGGGATCCGTGAAGTTGCGCGGGCACTGTCCAGTCATTGTCAGTTCCTCGGTGTCGCCAACCTCGTCGAAGCGGAAGTCGTCGCGGATTTCGTCGATAATCCGACAAAGGTGTTTTTGTTGGGAGCAGCCCTTCCATCCGAGCGCGAGGAGATCGTCGCGCGAGGCTTTTCGATCTGCCTCTCGAACCGGGAGGAAGCCGCCGCCTTCGATGAAATCGCCAAGGAACACCAAAAGTCCGTGGAGTTTCATCTCGCCATCGATACCGGCATGGGGCGGATCGGATTCCCGGAAGAAGAGGTCGAAGGCCTCGTCCGTCACCTCGACCGGTATCCACGGCTCCGCTGCACCGGCATCTACAGTCACCTTCCCAGTGCCGATGAAGACGAGGCATTCACTGCGAGCCAGATCGGGAAGTTTGCCGGACTGGTCAACGCACTTGCCCGGAGCGGATGCACGCCGGAATGGCGTCATCTCGGGAACAGCGCTGGCTTGATCGGTTACGAGACCCTGCGCCAGCACACAAACCTCGTGCGCCCGGGTCTCATGCTCTTCGGGGTCTCGCCACGTCCGGATTGGGTCGATTCCCTGCAGCCCCTCCTCACCTGGAAAACCCGCATTACCCTCGTCCGGGACCTTCCCCCGGGGCGCGGGATCAGTTATGGCCGCACTTTCCGGACGAAAAGGACACCGTTCACACGCGTCACCACCCTGGCTGCCGGCTACGGCGACGGCTATCCCCGTCACCTTTCAGGGAACGGGGCGGAAGTACTTATCGGCGGAAAGCGCTGCCCCTTGCTCGGGCGCGTCACGATGGACCAGATCATGGTTGACGCGACGGATGTCGGCGAGGTCAGTGTAGGCGATGAAGTCGTCCTCCTTGGAAAGCAAGAATCCGCCGAACTCACTGCCCGCGAGCTGGCGGACAAGGCCGGAACCATCCCCTGGGAAATCTTCACCGGCATCACGCGCCGGGTGGAAAGAGTGTATTGTTAGGGCATGCCTCGCGATCGGCCTCGGCGTCGCGCTTCCGGGCTGCGGAGACCAGGACTCGACAGACACCACAGCCATCACGGAGGAGGCCGACGAAGAGAAATCCAAGAGCAATGCGGCCGTCCGCGTCTTCCTCGTGGGAAGCTATGTCCCGGAGCCGGAATCGAAGTTCCGCATTGAACGCACCCTCGAGTTTCTTGATGCGAATGTTGCAACGGGCGGAGAAGCGCCCGGCCAGGGTTCCATCACCCTCATCGACCGCCAGGAGCTGGAGTTCGAGGAACTCGAAGGCGGCCAGCGTCGCTTCCGGATTTCGAAGATGTCGGTGGAGATGAGCGTGGAATCCGGCGCCGCGCCGGTGGTGGAAATCCTCAAGAGCCCGCTCGAAGGGAAGGAGTTGCTGGCCTCGAAGGACGGCGAAACCTGGAGCTTTGAACTGGAGGGGGCCGACTCGACCGAAGAGGAGAAGGCAGCGCTCGCACGGTTCGCCGATGCCGAGAACCTTTCGAATGACCGCTTTCCTTCTGAAGAAATCGAATTGAACCAAACCTGGAAGGCAGGTTGGGAATCGCTGCGAACTATCCTTGGTTCCCAGTTCCAGCCGACGGCCGGCGAAGCCACCTTCAAGCTCACGCGGTTGACAAAATTCGACGGACACCGCTGTGCTGACATTGAGGCAGACATCGCGCTGACGGGGACTTTTGCCGACCAGAATCCGCCCGCCGAAGTCGACTTGAAGCTCCGGGGGAGCATTCTTCGGTCCCTGAATGCCTACACGGACGTGAAGACCGATCTCGAGGGCACCCTGACCCTCAAGGGACAACATCCGTCCGGAGCGGAAGTGGAGATTGCGGCGCCCGCGAAGTTGAAACACGCCATGTTGCGCGTAGAGGAGGAGTAGTTCGCGCCGTAATACTTTACCAGTCCATGGGTCTTCTCGACAATGCCGAGCGCAAGTTCGGACGCTTTGCCTTTTCCGGTCTGATCCGCGTCATCGCGGGCTTCCAGTTCCTCGTTTGGTGCTTGTTGTGGGTGGACAACTCGTTCGTCAAGTACCTGCTGCTCGACCCCTTGCTGATCCTTCAAGGCCAGGTCTGGCGCCTCTTCGGGTTCATCGTCGTCCCGTCATGGGGAGTTGCCGCCAGTGGTCCTCCCAGTGTTCTTGCCCTCATTTCCATCTACTTTCTTTGGTTCATCGGCGAAGGTCTCGAGCAGGCGTGGGGTGCCTTTCGCGCCAACCTTTACATTTTCTCCGGCATTGTTTTTTGCACACTGGCGACGGTCCTCCTCACGATGCTGGGACCGAGATCGTCTCACGATATTGCCGTCTTCATCGCCTCTGTCTGGTCCTCGCAAGCCATGTTCTCCGCAATTCTTTTCGCCTTCGCCTGCAACTACCCGGACCTTGAGATCCGGTTGATGCTCGTCATTCCGATCAAGATGAAATGGGTGGCTCTCATCGCCGCGGGCGCCATCCTGTTCCAAGCGATTGGAATCATGGTTTATGCAGCCTTCATGGCCATCGCGCTCATGAACTTCCTGCTTGTCTACGTTCCCCAGTTCGTGAAGTTCATGAAACACCGGTCCAACGTGGCCGCAAGGCGATCGAAGTTTGAATCCGAGAAGCTCTCCGAACACGAGCCCATGCACCGGTGTGATCGCTGCGGAAAAACCGACGTCGATTCTCCCGAACTGGAGTTTCGAGTGACCTCCGACGGCGAAGACATTTGCGAGGAATGCCGCAAGTAATCCGCCGGAAAAGCGTGATCAAGTTCATCCAAAGTTTCCGCTGCGCCCTCCGTGGGATCGCACAGTTCATCCGCAGCGAGCGCCAGGCGAAAATCCATCTGGCCGCCGCCGTCACCGTGGTCGCCACCGGCTATTGGTTGGAATTGTCGCCCGTTGAATGGATTCTCATTGCCTTTTGCATCGGGTTTGTCTTCACCGCTGAAGCTTTCAACACCGCCATCGAATCGCTCGCCGATGCGGTTCACCCCGATCGACATCCCCTCGTGGCCAAAGCCAAGGATGTCGCGGCCGGCGCCGTTCTCATTGCCGCCGCGACAGCTGTTGTCGTGGGAAGTATCGTATTTATCCCGAAATTGTTGCCGTAAATGTCGCTTGCTGAAGATCTTTCGCGCCTTGTCCATCCCGACCGGATTTCCGTTGAGGCGGGGATTCTCGAAGAACACGCTACCGATAAATGGTTCGCCAGCACCCAGCCCGATGTCGTCGTCTTCGCCCAGTC
>JBCDLR010000176.1:0-8194 GCA_038745205.1 Verrucomicrobiota bacterium | reverse complement strand
CAGCACTCTCCTGGAGTCCGATTCCAAATCCTCCAATCGTTCGGTGCAGCGCTTCGTCCTCGGAGCCTACAACGCGTACGAATATTGGGCACTCAACAATGGCGTGGGCGGGCCGGGGGAGGATCCCGATCTGGACGAATTGCAGAATTTTGGTGAACGGGCGCTCAACTTTGATCCCAACGATCCGGGAGAAGCCGACATTAGTTCCGGCACGTCCTCGTATGGAGGAACGAACTATTTCAACCTGACCCATGCCAGGCTGATCAATGCCGGGACGGTGGAGTATTTCGTGGAAGTCTCCGATGATCCGGTCGGAGGTTTGTGGAGTACTCCGGCCAATGTGCAAGTAACCAGCAGCGCCCTGAATGCGGACTATGACTTGGTCGGCCATTCCATCCCGATGGGGGATGACCCGATATACATCCGCCTAAGGGTCAACGATGGCGGCCAGGATTATTTTGAGCAGTTTTACTTTGATCCGCGTGAGATGCCGACCTTGCAGATTGTCGTCGATGAGCATTTTACTGCTGCCGAGGGCTATGCCGTCGGCGATCTGACCAGCCACGCGGACTGGGCAGGGCATTCAGGCTTCTATACGGTTGATCCTGGTGGAAATGGCACGGTGAATGGTGATGTCAGCGTCACCGGGTGGAGGAAGGTGGTTTGCCAGAACGGGATCGCATCGAACAACGTGTATACAGTCGGGGCTGAATGGAGCTTCGACCGCAGCACTACTGCGATTGAAAACAACAAAGGCTCCGTCCTATCGCTCGAGTTGTCCGAAGTGACCGGCACGAATGGCACCCGCGTCGGCTTGGAACTGCAGCGTCAGAATGATGAGGTTTCGTACCGACTGCGCAAGGTGGTAAAGAATCAATCGGCGGAGAATTCAGTTTCGTTCAATGAAACGGCGTTGGGCTTCGCCAGCGCTGCCGACACCACATCTGATCCACTTTGGATGGAGCTTACCGCCATTCGAGAGGCGAACTCCCTGAACTGGAGAATGCTTGGCACGATCACGAACCTGTACACCGGCGCCGTTATCATTGATATCGAGGACCTTGGAACGTTTTCTGCCAGCCAGGCCTTCAGTGACGGTGTGTATGGTGTGATCAACACCGCGAACCCCCAAGCACAGTCACAGACCTCGAACTACTCCATCGATCGCTTTGTGATGAAGACGTTGGTAGATCCTCTATTCAGCGATCTCCCGGTGCAGGACGGGTTGGTCCTGCATCTGAATGCGTCGCAGATTACCGGGCTCATCAATGGTGAGCCGATTGGTGCCTGGGCGAATCTCGCGGCGTTTGGTGCGCCCATGAACGCAGGCAGTATTGGGACGCGTCCAACTTATCAAAGCAGTGCCTTGCATGGTCGAGCAGTTGCCCGGTTTGACGGGACTGATGACATGTTCGGGATTGGGACATTGAGATCCAGTGAGGGCCCGATTGATGTTTTCATAGTTGCTCAAAGCACGGATACAGGGGACGCCAATTGGCAAAGGCTTGCCTCCGCCTACACCAGCGGTGCCGACGATATGACGGCCCCAAACTGGTCCATCATGCGTCCGAATAACAGTGGGGCACCTCTCACCATGGCTCCTTCCATCATGACGAAGAGCCTAAGCGCCGACAGTCACCTTGACGGGATTGAGTTGGCGCGCAATGCGAACAGTCTCTCCGATTACTACGGAGGTGATATTGCAGAAGTCGTTATCTATGACCGTCATCTGACGGCTTCGGAGCGAAACGAGATCGGCTACCACCTTGCGCACAAGTATGGTTTGACCGTCGATAACTACGTGGATGCATTGATCGATTCGGACAATGATGGGATCAGGGACTTGGATGAGTTGATTGCCGGCACCCTTGTGAATGACCCTGGTGATTACTTCACGGCTCAAACCAGTTTTGCTGGAGGGCAGTTCGAAGCGCAGTGGAGTTCCGTCGATGGGCGCGAATATGTGGTCAAACGCAGTTTCGATCTGGAACGCTGGGATGACATCGGGACGTTCGTTGGCGATGATTTGGATAAGCTTTTCACCGAATCAACTGACACGTTCACGTCGGTATTCTATATGATTGGGATCAGTCATCCATGATAGGATCTCATCATCGTCCGCTTCCTGTGGCGACGACAAACTGATGCTGCCCCTCGCTCAGCAACAGCAGAGAGCATCAACCCTTCCGCGTGCCGGGTTTGCTTTTGCCGAACAGGGATTTGAGACCGGTGATCTTGGTGATGAGAGGTGCGCCGGCCGCGTCGCCCGCATTGCCGCTCAAGGTGACGGGCGTGCCGACATGGTAGGGAAGGTTGTAGCCGTGGAAGTCTTTGAAATCGACCTCAATGCGCACGGATTTCCGCCCCTCCACGTCGATGTAGAATATCTTGGCCTCGTCGAGATTGTCGGACATGCGGAGGCGGCCTTGCACGGTGATCCTCCCGTTGGCGCGTTTCAGCCATGTCTCAAATGGGCGCTCCCGGAATTCGTCAAAGGGGCCGCCGTCGAGACCGGGGAGCGGTGTCGAGGCGTTGGCAAAGGAAGTCGTATCAACGCCGAATTTTTGAAGGATGGTCAGGTGAAGGCGTCCGAGTTCCTGGTTCTTGGAATAGCGAAGGTAACGGCCGGTCTTGAGAAGCCCTCCACCTTGTCCGGCGAGAATAACGGGGATGCGCTGCGCGGTGTGGTTGTCACTGTGACCCATGCCGGAACCGAAGAGAACGACGCTGTGGTCGAGAAGCGTGCCGTGACGGTCCTTGTAGGATTTCAGCTTTGTCAGGAGGTAATCAAACTTCTCCATGTGCCAGAGGCTGATTTTGAGAAGCGCGTCGATATTTGAGCGGCTGAAATTGCGGAAGAAGTGCGACAAGTAGTGATGTTGCTCCTTGACTCCAAGGAAGTCGAAGACCATGCGGCTGTTCGAGTTGCCGAGCATGTAGGAAATCGTGCGGGTGGAGTCGGTCCACATGGCGAGCGCGATGAGATCGATCATGGCGTTGACCTGTTCGTCGAGGTTTCCGGCAACCGGCGGTCGCTTGAGGTCGGCGGCATTGATTTTCGGCTTGGGAGCGTTCTCAAGGTTCTCCAGGCGCTGTTCGGTCTCGCGGACGACGGTGAGATATTCGTCGAGGGTCTGGCGGTCCTGGTAACCGGACTTTCGGGTCAGCGCTTTGGCATCGTCACTCACGCGGTCCAGCAGGCTGATCATTTCCCGGCGTTGGCCGGGGTCACTCATGGGATTGCGGAAGAGGCGGTCGAAGACGAGTTGCGGATCGCTCTCTCGCGGGATGAAACCTCCGTTCTTGTCGTAGGAAATGTAAGAGCAGCCGATCTGATTCGGGAAGAGGCCCTCGGTGGTGAGTTCGAGCGAGCGATGGGGGGTGTCACCGGCAATCTTGTCCGCGATGAGTTGATCCGCCGAAGCAGTCCCCCTGTTCTCGTGGTGACCGCAGAGGAAGCGACGCGTCGAGTTGGCGTGGGAGGAGAAGCCGAAGTCGCCCATGTTGTCGAGGATAAGGAGGTCGTCCTTGTGCCCGGAGAAGGGCGCCATCAGAGGTGACATGCGAAAGTCGAATTCACTTCCGCCTTCGATGTTCCACGACGGCGGGTGCACCCCGTTGGGTTTGAAGAGGGTGAGAAACCGGACAGGCGGAGCGATCTCGCCGGCGAGGTTGCGTGTTGACGCGCTGGCCTCCATGAGATTGAGGAATGGCAGCGGCAGAACGGTCCCGGCGGCTCCGCGCAGGAAGGTGCGGCGATCAATGCTCCAGTTTCTCTTCATGATTTTTCCTTGCTCGAAATGACAGCCTCGCGGAAGGGCACGCTGATGGCAACCTCAACGAAGAGGTCGCGCCAGGTGCCGTTCGTTTCCATGATTCGGTCCGTGATCGCCTCGACCGCAGGATGGTCGAAGCGCTCGATTTTCCGACAGAGCGCGTAGGCGAGCGTTCGTTCCACCGCGTTGCGGACAATGTCGCGGCGACGGCTCGTGAGAAAGATGTTTTTCAATTCGGAAAAATTCTCAAATGTCTCGCCTGTCGGAAGGTGGCCGGAGGTGTCGACATCTTCGGCGGTGAATTTTTTGCCTGAATTCCTCAGTTTCTTTTTCTGGGCTACGGTCGGTGCCAGGTAACCGCCCTCGTCGTTATAGGCTTGAAGTGCAAAACCCAGCGGATCGATTTTATTGTGACAGCGGGCGCAGGCCATGTTGGCGCGGTGCTCTTCAAAGCGCTCGCGGAAGGTGAGCTTCTTGCCCGGAGGGTTGGGCTTGATCGGCGGCACGTCGGCGGGGGGCTCGCCAAGTTCGACTCCAAGAATACTGCGAAGCATCCAGGTGCCGCGGTGGATCGGCCCTTTGTTCATGGCGAGAATGCCGGGCATGGTCAGGATTCCACCTCGTTCGGGGGTCGCGTCGAGTCGAAGTCGTTGATTCGGAGCCGCGGCTCTCTCAATGCCCTTGGGCTTCACGTATTTCTCCAATTGTCCGCGATCCTTCGGGTAAAAAGCGGCGGAGACGTAATTGGCAAAGGTCACGTCGGAATCGATGAGTTCGATGACCGGACGGTTCTCCGTGAAGAGATAATGGACAAAATCCTGGGCTTGGGTGCGGAAGGCGTGTCGACGTGTGGGTTCAGAGCTGACGTTGTTGATTTCGTTCAATGTGAGCCACTGGGTCGCGAAACTCTCTGTGAGCGAGCGTGCCTTCGGAGAGGACAAAAGGCGGTCCACTTGTGCAGCGATGACATCGGGCTCGGTCAGCCTGCCGGATGTGGCAAGAGCCATAAGTTCGTCGTCGGGCCTGTCCTCCCACATGAAATAAGAAAGCGGTTCGGCAAGTTCGTAGGCATCGACGGGGATCTGCGTGTCTTGTGGGCCATCCATGAGGAGACCCCGGTAGAGAAAGGTGGGCGCCATGAGGGCTCTCTTGAGTTCAACCTTCGTAGCCTCCGTAAGCGCCGTGCCCTCGAGGTTATTCACCGAGTTGAGATACGCAGTCAGATCCTCTTCTTCAAGGGGACGCCGATTCACGCGTGACAGGAAATTCCAAAGCAGGGTCTTTGCCTGCGCGGAGGTAAATCGCTCCTCGGAAGAAGTCCCTGTAAGGGCGGCCAACTCTTGACCGCGTTGCGGAGAGAACAGTTCCTCAATCGCGCACTGTGCCAGATATGAGTATTGATCCCAAAGCACGGTTGAGAGCGGGGCATCATGCGTGTCATTGAAGAAGCCGCTCGCTCCGGGCGGGTCCGGTGGAAGCAGTTTCAGGACGAGGGATTTTTCGGCGACCGTTTGTTCTGCCTCGGTGATGGTGACTTCCAGGTCAAAGCCGAAAACGGAGCGAAGGGTGTTGCGGTATTCATTCGCCGAGAGACGCCGCGGAGCAAATGGCCCGGGAGCGATCTCGGTAGGAACTCCAAAGTGTTCCTCATGCCAGCGAAGGACGGCTTCCCGTTCGGGGGCGGTAGGCTGCTTCTCGTCTTCGGGCGGCATGTCGTGGAACTCGAGGACGTCGGCAACTTTGTCCCAGAGGTCGGCATCCACCAGCGCCTCCTCCTGATTCGTGAAAACCGAGAGATCCACTTTGCCCTTCACCATGTCGGCCCCGTGGCAATCGAGACAGTAAGTGCCAAGAAACGGGCCGACTACCTTCTCGAAGACAGGATCCGCCTTCCCGGTCGAAACGCTGACTAACAAGATTACAAATATTCTCATGAAGTGAGGAAGCCTCTGCAAACGCGTCGCTTGTCCAAGGCGCTCGCAGATTATCATAACACAGGCTGGAAGGATCATTTCTCACTGACTTTCCTTCAAAGCCGGGAAGGTTCAAAGGTCTGCTGGAGAGGCGATAAGGGAAGGAATGGGCCAGCCATTCAGAGAACGATCAGTCTCTCTCTTGAACCCGACTGATGGGAGAATCCGTTGATTCCACGGTTATTGATCATGGTGAGCGGGGCGTTCACGGCGGGGAGTCGAAAGAGTTCACCTTCACGGCGGAAGGAGAAGGCGGGAAGGGGAGGGGTGACAGAAAAGTTTCCCAATCGGTGGACGCGGGCGTAATGCGTGGCGATAGGGTCCTTAATTCATTCAACGACGTTTCGTCCCATTGTCTGCGCGCCAATCATCTCAAAGTCATCAACTCATCGGAATCCTCGGTGCCCTGTGGGCGATCGTCGGCATCTTTTTGCTACTGGGTAATGCGATTTGGAGACTTTCCCAGCGAGCGGTTGAAGCGATTTCCTCAGGACTTGGCACCGTGGAGGGGGGGGTGCTTGTCGCGTGGCTCCTGTTCATGGCTTACACCGAGGGCTACAAGGGATTTCTAAAGAGTTTTTCTCCACGCACGGCCGCGCGGGTCCATTATCTCAAGGCGTCGCCCAGTTTGCTTCATTCGATCCTGGCCCCGATTTTTGCCATGGGCTTTTTTCACGCCGACCGGCGGACGAAGATTGTGGCCTATGCGCTGACGATTGGCATCATCATTCTCATTCTGCTCATCCGTTTTCTGCCGCAGCCATGGCGGGGGATCATTGATGCGGGTGTCGTTGTTGGCTTGTCCTGGGGAATCATCTCCCTCGCGGTTTTCGTGATCCGCGCCTTCGCCAATGGAAAGCCGGACGCGTCATCGTGTGTTCCTGCGCGGGACTAGGCATGGGTGTGGGGCTCAGGCGGCAAGTTCCCGCACTTCCGTCCAGACGAGTTGAGGAAGTTTGCGTCCTGGGAGAATGAGGATGCCGAGAGCCATGCCTGCGAAAAGCGCTCCCATGCCCGCGGTCATCAATCCGGCCGTGCCGAGGAGGAGTCCTATGACTGTTCCCCAGAGAATGGACGAGATGGTCTGGTGGAGCTTGCCGAGGCCGATGGAGAGGTAGCGATTGACCTGGCGCCATCCGACAGCGACGAGGAAGAGAGAGAATCCGGCGAAGACCATGCGGTCGGCGACAAATTCCTCACCAAACCACAAAGGCAGGAGTGAAGGTCCGAGAAGGACGAGTCCGCCCGTTGCCGTGAGAGCAATCAAACCGAGAAAAAGATAGTAGCGGCGCGCGGCTGAACGGATCCAGTGGTAATCGGCGTCGGCCTTGGCGTTGACGATGGCGGCCCAGAGAGGGGTGCCCACCATCATCACTTGCCCGGTAAAGGCGACCATGATGAAGATCAGGACTTGGAAGACGGCGACTTCACCGGGGCCAAGGAAGCGTCCGACAAGAAGCGCACAGACGTTGACCTCGACAATGCGTACGACGGAGGCCGTTGCCGAAAACGAAGTTCCGTCCTTCAAGAGTTCCAGCAGGGTGGTCTTGTCCCAGGAAGAGAGCTGAAGTTTCAAGTGGGGGCGTTTTCGAAGGAGGAAGACGGTGCTGACCGCGCGTGCGAGGATGTTCGGGACGAAGACGGCGAGGAGCAGGAAAGTGACACTGGGAAAGGAATGGATGCCCGCAACAAGGACGACGGCCGCGAGGAGGTTGCCTCCGGCGTTCCAGGCATTAACGACGGATGCCTCCATGTAGCCCTCAAGAACGCGGTCGGTGTGTCCGACGACGATTTGGGCCACGGTGAGCGCGGCGCCGATCCACAGAGCGGGGATCATGACACGTTCCCAGGCGGCATACTTCTCTCCGAAAAGGACCGGGATGGGAAGGACGAGAAGAATCGCCGCCACGATGGCGAGACTGATGGCGGCGAGGGCGATGACGAGGACGCCGCCATTGAAATAGAGTCGGGCTTCCGCGCGGGAGTCGGACTTGGCGTGGGCTTCGGAGATGCCTCGCGCGAGAGCGGGTCCGACGCCGAGTTGCAGGGCGATCACCGAGAGAACGGCGAGGGAGACCGTGGCGTAGATGCCGAATTCCTCTTTGCCGAGGATGCGGGCGGCGATGGGGAGCGAAACGAATTGCAGAATGGCCGTCGTGAGTTTCGAACCCAGCGAGGTGGAGATGGCCCGTCGGATCGATCGGTTCCGGCGTTCACGTGTCGTTGCAGGCGGCATCGGTAACCTTCGATCAGTCGAAGTGGCGATGGGTGATCAAGCCGAACTCCTTGGCGCAGCGAAGCACTTCGGGATCTTTGAAGACGGGCCCGACGACGCTTTCAAAGCGTCCGCAGTCGAAGATGTCGTTGACCTCGATGAGGACGGGTCCGAATGGGGAGAGGCCAATGTCCATGCCGAGGAACTTGTTGTAGGGGGCGAAGCGTCGT
>JBCDLR010000175.1:0-8196 GCA_038745205.1 Verrucomicrobiota bacterium | reverse complement strand
CCGCGCACTGGGCAATCACAGATCATCCAAACTCTACCTCGAGAAGGCTTTTACCGATTTCCCGGATGAAGCCGCTGAAATTGACGGCGCAAGAGCCCTCTTGAATTCTCTTAGTCCCCCGGAGTCGGAAGACGCCACCAAGGAATCGACAATCACGAACGGGTAGTCTCTCTTTCACGACTTCAATAACGCTTCCTGCCAAGGCAGCAAGAGCTCCGAGCTCAGCTCCGGGTCGACAGCCAGTTTTTCAAGGACCGAGCGCGAAGCGACAAGCGACGGCTCGATGTCCAACTTGTCCGCCGCTTTGTCGCGGACATCCCTGATCGCGGAAAACTTCTGGTCGAAGTTGGGGTCACGGCGAGTGCGCTTGCGCTTGGGGAGTGTGGGCCAATCCGCCTTTGAAAGGGCCTTTACCTCGCTGATGGCTTCCTCGAAACGCGCAATCGTTAGTTTTCCGAGCTTCGGGGGGACTGAGACCCGTTCACCGGCGGCGAGCGCGGTGGCAAAGCCGAGGAGCTTCTCGTTGCTGACGATCTTGAAGGGGGGGCGATCCCGCCTGCGGGCCTCATCGTCACGCCACCGCCAAAGACCGCGCAGGTGGGCGAGGCCCGGAGGCTTCAATTTGCCCCATCCCGAGATTTTCCAGACTTCTTCGGGATCCCGCTGTTCCCTTTGCGAGGCATTTTTTCGTGCGGCCTCACAGGATTGGAGAAACCAATCCCAGCGATCAAGGTCGCGGAGCCGGGTCTGAAAGTGCTCCGCCATCGGAAGCAGGTAACGAACATCATTAACCGCGTAGCTGATCATTTTCTCTGGCAGGGGACGTTTTCCCCAGTCTGCTTTTTGAGACTGCTTCGAGAGCGTCACGCCACAGTAGTCCTCGACGATGTTGGCCAGTCCAAAGCGTCGCTGCCCCAGGAGTCTAGCGGCAATCTGGGTGTCATAGACCTTCGGCGGGATGCGATCGAAGGTTGCCCGAAGCATCCGCATATCAAAGTCAGCGCCATGCATCCAGACGACAGAACGGTCGAGGAAATCGAGCAGAGGACCGAAGTCGTCGATCTCCAAGGGATCGATGATGGCCGCACGGCCTTCCGCCCACATTTGAATCAGGCAGAGTTTTTCTTCATAGCAATGAAGGGAATCCGCCTCCGTGTCGACCGCGCAAGGTACATCGTTTTCCGAACTCAAGGACGAGACGAATTCCGCGAGCTTCGCGGAAGAGTTCACATAGAGCCGCTCCGTCGGTTCGGGGGCCTCGACGAACGCGGCAGGCGGGCAACTGGAATCAATCGATGTCGACATCTGGGAGGAGGAGTCTCCGGCTGACTTAGATCTTCAGTCCCTTCAAGAGCAGTTCGGTATTCGATTTCGTCTCACGGATATTGCGAACGAGAATCTGGATGGCTTCGCCGCCCGGCAACTGGGCCAGCTGCCTCCGAATGTGATTCACCTTCCGCATCTCATCCGGGTGATAGAGCAGGTCGTCCTTGCGGGTCCCCGTTTTCGGAAGGTTGATGGCGGGGAAGATGCGCCGCTCGAGGAGCTCGCGGTCGAGCTCGATTTCTAGGTTTCCGCTGCCCTTGAATTCCTCGAAAATGACATCGTCCATACGACTCCCCGTATCGATGAGCGCCGTGGCAAGCACCGTCAGGCTTCCGTTTTCCTCGGCATTCCGCGCGATATTGAACAGTTTCCGCGACTTCTGGAGCGCCTGCTGATCAATGCCACCCGACATGGTCCGTCCGCGTCCCCGCTGCAAGCCGTTATATCCCCGGGCAAGACGGGTAAGGGAGTCTAGGAGAATGACGACATCCCTCCCGGTTTCGACAAGTCGCTTCGCCCTCTCCGTGACGAGCTCTGCGACTTGAATATGCCGGTCCGGCGTCTCATCAAATGTCGAGCTGTAGACTTTTGCTCCGGGTACCGACTCCTCGAAATCCGTCACTTCCTCCGGCCGTTCATCGAGGAGGAGAATAATGACCTCGACCTTCGGATGGTTCGTCACGATGGACATGGCGACCTCCTTCAGCAGAATGGTTTTTCCGCCGCGGGGAGGCGCCACGATCACGCCTCTTTGTCCCTTGCCAATGGGTGCGACAAGATCAATGACACGCGGGCTGATCGTGTCGGTCCTTTCCAGGACAAATCGTTCGCGCGGCGAGAGCGCCGTCAGGTCGTCAAAGGCGGTCGGCGGTTCCCATTTATCGAAGGCTACGCCCTCGACATGGGTGATTTCGTCGAGAAGGAGGAACTTCCGATGCTTGTCGCCGTCCTGCGGCGCACGAGCGAACCCACGGACACAATTTCCCTTCTTGAGTGAAGCTTTGCGGGCGAAGTTGGCGGAGACATAGACATTGTCCTCGTGGGGATAGAAGTTGAATTCGGGCCAGCGAAGGAAGCCAAAACCCTCTTTGCCGACTTCGAGAATGCCTTCGACCTCGATACGGGTTCCCCGCTTTCCCCAATGCCGAAGAATTTCAAAGACAAGCTGGTGCTTTGAAGTGATTCCACCCACACGCAGCCCCAGGGAGGCGCCGAGTTCATAGAGTTCCGCCGATGTTTGCTCCATGAAGCGATTCATGTCGATGAACTCCGGCGGCGGCGGCCCTGGATCCGGTTCGGGCGCAGGCTCGCTTGCCTTCGCTTCTTCCTCGTTTCGAGCCTCGACCTTTTCCGCGTCCTTCTTCTCTTCTCCCTCCGCGACCATTTCGGCCACTTCGTCCGGTGCGGGATTCTCGCCTTCCTCCGGTTTCTGCTCTTCTTCCGCAGGGGATTCCGAGACCTCCTTGCTCGCCTTCTTCTTTCGGGGGGTCGATTTCGCAGCCCGTTTCTTTTTTGCCGCCTTCGCGGCACGCTTCTTCTTCGGAGGCGTCTCCTTTTCCGTGGAATCAGCTTTCTCAGCCGAGGACGTCTCGTCTACGGGCTCGTCGTCGGAAATGATGATGGGGTCTTCTTGGCTAGCCATTGCGTCAAATATTCAAGCTGGTGTTCGAGGCAGCGTTGGGTTCCATCATTGAACAGGACGGCATTCGCCGCCTGAATCTTGTATTCGATGGGGAGTTGGGAAGAAATGATCTTGTCAGCATCGGATTCGGAAATGCCCGGCCGCGCTTGCAGACGGGCTCGTTGTACTTCGGAGGAGGATGCCACGACCACGACGACGTCGGCCGGATAGGGCGCCCGGGATTCAAAGAAGAGGGGAATATCCGCAAGCAGATAAGCCGCTTCGCGGGGCGATTCCCTCATGTCTTCAAATTCCCGCCGCACTTCGGGATGCAAGATGCCTTCGAGTTCTGCACGCCGATCTGCGCTATCAAAGACAAGCTTCCGAAGCCGGGGCCGATCCAGTAGGCCGTCCGGGGTGGTGAGATCCTCACCGAAAGACTCCGATATTCGTGCCACCAAATCCTCGCGTGTCAACAACTTATGCACGCAGTCATCAGCGTCAAAGAACGGGGTGCCCGACGGGAGCTTTTCGAGAAGGAACCGGCAGACGGTCGACTTCCCCATGGCAATTCCGCCCGTGACGACAATAATTCTCACGGTGCCGCTTCCTTCCAAACAAGACTCAGAATCCTTTCCTGTTCCCTTTTCATCCGCGCGAACCCGTCGGGGCTCTTGTCTTCCCAACCTCCAAGGTGAAGCAGGCCATGAACCAGGTAAAGGGCACATTCCTTTCCAAGCGACATGCCGTGGTCTTCGCATCGTCGAGCGGCCGTATCAACGCTGATAAGGATTTCACCGTGATCGAAGGTGATGACATCCGTGGGCGAGCTATCCCCGAGGAACTCCGCATGAACTTTGGAAATTTCCTCGTCGCTCATGAATGAGACCTCGATTTCCTCGTGGGGAAGACCGGACAGCGGGGAAAGTGAAACCGCGGCCGCAGCGACCGCCCCAAAATGCTCCGCATCGAGCCCGAACGACTCGTGGTGGTTGACGATGTGAAAGCGAATGGCCACCTGCTCCTCAAGCGACGACCGCTCCTGGCTCGGCATCCTGCTCCTGCGATCCCGTTTTTTCCTGCCTCGCCTTTTTCCTCGAACTGCCGTCTGACTCGTCACGTGGATACTGAATCCGGCTATGCATCATGCTGCGAAGGGTCGTGTAAAAACTCTCGCGGATGAGGGTCAATTCGCGAAAGGTCAGATCGGCATCCCGAAGTTGGCCATCGATTATCCGGGAATCGATGACTTCCCGGATCGTTTGCTTGATCTTCTGCGGTGTCGGCTTCTGCAGCGAGCGGGATGCACTCTCGATGGCGTCGGCGAGGCTGATGATGGCGCTTTCCTTGGATTGAGGGCGCGGGCCAGGATAGCGAAAGCCCTCTTCCGCCACCTCCGGAATATCCTCCTCGTGCGCCTTGCCGTCCTCCACAAGGGCGGAAATTTCCTCTTTCTGCTGCTTTGCACGGCGGAAGAAAAAGTAGACGAGTGAATCCCCGTGGTGCTCCTTGATGACGTCGATGATGTGTTCGTTCAGCCGGTGCTTCACGGCGATATCGACGCCGTCCTTCACGTGGGCAATGATGACGAGGGCGCTCATCGTCGGGGTGAGATCATCATGCGGGTTTTCCCCCTCCGCGATATTCTCGATGAAATACTCCGGCTTCAAGAGCTTGCCGATGTCGTGAAAGTAGGAGCAAACGCGGCACAGAATGGCGTTTGCATGGATCGCTTCCGCGGCGGATTCCGCGAGGTTCGCCACCATGATGCTGTGGTGATAAGTGCCGCTCGCCTCGACGGACATGCGTTTGAGGAGGGGATGGTTGAGATCGGCAAGCTCAAGCCAGGAAACATCCGTTGTCAGCCGGAAGAGGGATTCAAGGACAGGGAGAATCGTGGCAATGAAAGCTGCAGTAACAATTCCCACACCGATGCAGGACAGGACCTGGTAACTGACCAGTTTCCAGTCCAGATCCAATGATCCGGAAAAGATCGAGGAGGCGATGAGACCCGTGGCAATGCCCAGGATGGCAGCGGTAACACCTGTGAAAATCCCCGCCCGCAGAAAACTGCTTCGCTTCCTCACTTGATTCGTCAGGTAAACAGCCACAAATCCCGAGAGACCACCGATAATTCCGAATTGCGCCACACTTGTCCCTCCGATGAGAAGGGAGCCCCACATCGTCACAAGGAGCACCGAAAGCAGGCCCAGCCGTTTTCCGAGAAGGACACCCAGAAGCATCGGCGCGAAGCCATGGGGAATGAGAAGAAGGGCGAACCCGGGTGAAGAAAAGGTCAGCCCATTCTTCGTGACAAACCCGGGAAGGAAACGGAGAACGGCAAAATGCACGAGGATCGTGCCGAGGAGCAACAGGAGACGGCTGTTCCTCTGAAAGACAGCACGAAACGAAGTGCGGAGATGCACGAGCACGGCGACATAGAGAGCGAAGGCGACGAGGAGTGCCTTGGTGTGACTTCCCACGATGGGAGGCTCGTCCGTCGGCGAGGACAGAATGAGGGAGGCCATGGCGGCGCCGAACAGAAAGATGATCAATACGCGAATCCAGGGATTCTCCCGGAGCCGTCCGAACAACTCGGAACTCTTGTCGGTCTTGCGCGATTTTCCGCAAGAGAGACCTTTGGCCTTGAGGCGGGAACGGCGGAATGCCTTGAACATTTTACGTGGGAGCAAAAATTAGACGATGGAAGCGTTCGTCTCTTCGAGCCGGAAAAGTGATCAGATCAAAAAATAAACTTGGGGCAGGGGGAAGGAGTCGGTGAAGCCCAACAACCTCACCTACACGAAGAATTTAGGACGAATACTCTGGAATTCAACGAGTTCAGGTTAATCCCATCTCTGAGGGGCTAAAAACCAGTGAGTTGCGACACTATTTGGAATCCCTTTCCGCGGGTTGTTCCCTGTAATTATCGTAAGCGCTGATGATGCTCTGGACGACAGGATGCCTGACCACATCTCCTTTTGCAAACCGCACAAACCCGATGCGCTCGATGCCCTGCAGCACCTCAAGTGCTTCCCATAACCCCGAGCGGACATGGTGCTTCAAGTCCACCTGTGAGGGGTCACCCGTGATGGCACACCTCGATTCCGTCCCGAGACGAGTGAGAAACATGAACATCTGCTCACACGTTGTGTTCTGGGCTTCGTCAAGAACGATGGCCGCATGATTCAGGGTCCGACCGCGCATGTAGGCCAATGGAGCGATCTCAATCATGCCCTTTTCAATCATCCGCTGCACCTCATCCGGCTCAAGCATGTCGTAGAGAGCGTCGTAGAGAGGGCGCAGGTAGGGGAGAATCTTCTCCTCGAGGTCCCCAGGAAGGAATCCCAATGCTTCTCCCGCTTCCACCGCCGGGCGGGTCAGGATGATGCGCTTGACCTCCTTCGCCTTCAACGATGCGATGGCCTTGGCCATCGCGAGATAAGTCTTGCCCGTTCCGGCGGGGCCAATCCCGAAGACGACGTCATTCTGATCCATGGCCCGCAAGTACTCGAGTTGTCCCACTGACTTGGGGGTCACGGCCGGGCGTGTCTTCGAACCGAGCAAGCGGTAGTCGAGCAATTCCTTCAGCCCCGGCTTCGCGACGTCGTCGCCGTGCATGTCGAGTGCGACCCGGAAGGTATGAGCACTGATTTCGGCGCCATCCCGCCGGGCTTTTTCCAGTTCTTCAAAGAGTTCGATGGCGCCGTGAATCCCTCTTTCTTCACCATCAAACTTGATCCAGTTGTCTCTCGTCGTGACCCTTACCTGAAGTTCCGCCTCCAGCTTCTTCAAGAGGGAAAAATCATGGGCAAACAAAGACTGGAGAAAGTGGGCGCTCTCGAACTGGAGGGATGCGTCGTCAGGCATGGTTTCCGGGAATGTGGCGATTCGATGACGGGTGGCCAGTGATTTCGCGGCCGATTCCTGGTTGCCGAGCGGCTCCTCTCTGGCATTCATGATTCCGTGAGAAGACCGCCGAAAAAGTTTCATCCTGAACCGTTTGCCTACCATGAGGAGATCGAACTCGAGGTCGAGACTCTCGGCAACCAGGGGCAGGGAGTGGGACGCTACAACGGTTGGGTCGTTTTTGTCACGTTCGCCCTGCCCGGGGAGAGAATCCGAGCCCGGGTCTTCCGCAACGACAAGTCATACAGCGAGGCTGATCTCGTGGAGGTGCTTACGGCGAGTCCCCATCGAAGGCAACCTCCATGCCCGCTTTTCGGCGAGTGCGGCGGCTGCCAATACCAGAACCTCGAAGAGTCCGAACAGAGGAACTGGAAGAGAATCCAACTGGAAGAACTCATGCACCGCATGACGGACTGCAGGATCAATGTTCTTCCGGTTATTCCTTCTCCGTTGAGCTATAACTACCGTTCCAAGCTCACTCCGCATTTTCAGCGACCCCGTGAGGGGAAGATCGACGGCATCGGGTTCCTGAGAGCCGGATCAAGACACGCGATTGTGGACGTTCCCCGATGCCCGATTGCCACGGAGTCCATCAATACGCGCTACGCGAAATTGCGGATGGAGATCCATGGAAGAGCCGCGTCTTTCAAGAAGGGAGCAACTTTGCTTCTTCGGGACGGCCTTGATGGGGTTGCGACCGATGCCAACACGATGGTCCGGGAGAGAGTGGGGGACACCGAGTTCGAGTTTCCCGCAGGCGACTTTTTTCAGAACAATCCCTCGATATTGCCTGCTTTTGTCGGTCACGTCACCCGGGAGGCCCTCGGCGCGGAAGCACGGTTCCTCGTCGATGCTTACTGCGGGAGTGGGTTGTTCGCCCTCTCCGCAGCCGCGGAGTTCGAACGCGTCCTCGGACTGGAGATCAGCGAAAAGGCCATTTCTGCGGCGAGAACCAATGCTTCTCGAAACAGTCTGACGAACGTGGATTTCATGGCCGGGGATGTTGATGATCTCTTCGCAGAGGTTCTCTTCCCGGCGAGTGAAACTTGTGTCATCATCGACCCGCCTAGACGGGGATGCAGCGGGGAATTCATCGATCAGTTGCTGCAATTCCATCCCGCGAGCGTTGTCTATGTCTCTTGCAACCCGGCAACCCAACTTCGTGACCTGAATCAGTTCACCGCCGGAGGCTATGAACTGAAGCGCGTGCAACCTTTCGATCTATTCCCGCAGACGAAACACCTTGAATGTGTCATGACGCTTGTTGCCGTTTAAACATCAAGCCCCGCAACGGGGGACAAACCTGATTCGTTGCGGGGCTCTTCGCGGGCGGGATTGGG
>JBCDLR010000174.1:0-8321 GCA_038745205.1 Verrucomicrobiota bacterium | reverse complement strand
CACTGAATACTTCCATGGCACCCGCGGCGGCCACGCGAAGAAGTTCCTCCGCCATTTGGCTGCGGCAGGAATTACCGGTGCAAAGAATCAAAACCTTGGGATTGCCCATGGGCGCATCCTGTCGTGCGAGCCTTCCAACCGCAAGCCAGAATACACGGGAAAAGAAGCGTTGAGATCACCGGGGCAATTCGTGTATTTCTCTACCATGTTGAAAAATCCCCTTTTCCAGTCGCTCGCGGTATTGCTCGTCGCGGGCCTCTCCACCGTCCAGGCCGAAAAACGCCCGAACATTCTCTTCATCTTCTCCGACGACCACGGTTATCAGGCGGTCAGCTCCTACGGGTCGAATCGCAACAAGACGCCCAACATCGACCGCATTGCGAACGAGGGAATGCGCTTTGAAAACTGCTTCGTCACCAATTCCATCTGCGGCCCGAGCCGCGCCGTCATCCTCACGGGGAAACATAGTCACCTGAACGGGTTTTTCCGGAACGGAATCACCTTCAACGGCGAGCAACAGACGTTCCCCAAACTCCTGCAAAAGGCCGGCTACCAGACCGCAGTCTTCGGCAAGTGGCACCTGAAATCGGACCCCACCGGGTTCGACGACTACGAGGTCCTCATCGGCCAAGGCCCCTACTACAATCCGCCAATGAAAGTGCCCGGCGGCCAAAACAACCACGTCGGTTACACCACGGATATCGTCACCGACCTCACACTTGAGTGGCTCAAGGAAGGCCGTGATCCAGACAAGCCTTTCATGTTGATGAGCCAGCACAAGGCCCCTCACCGCAACTGGCAACCAGCACCCCGCCACCTCAGTCTCTACGACGACGTCGAGATGCCGGAGCCCGAGACGCTCTGGGACGACTACTCGACCCGCCAAAGCCCCGCCGCCGACCAAGCCATGACCGTTTCTGATCACCTCAATCCCCGCGATCTGAAACTTGAGGCCCCTAACAATCTGACCCCGGAGCAACAGAAGGTGTGGGACGCCGCTTACGATCCGAAGAACAAGGCCTTCGAGGAGGCGAATCTCCAGGGCAAGGAAAAGACCAAGTGGCACTACCAGCGCTACGTGAAGGACTACCTTCGCTGCGTCACCGCTGTCGATGAGAACATCGGGCGTCTCCTCGCCTACCTAGATGAAACCGGTCTCGCGGAAAATACCGTCGTCATCTATTCCTCCGATCAGGGCTGGTATCTGGGCGAGCACGGCTGGTATGACAAGCGATGGATGTATGAGGAGTCGCTCCGTACCCCGCTCGTCGCCCGCTGGCCCGGAACGATCAAGCCCGGCTCGGTCAATTCCGACATTGTCTCCAACCTCGACTTCGCCCAGACCTTCCTCGACATCGCCGGCGCGGGAGAGCCGGCGGAGCCGATGCAAGGCCATTCCCTGGTGCCGCTGCTCAAGGGATCGACGCCCGGTGACTGGAGGAAGTCGTTCTACTACCACTACTACGAATTCCCCGGAGCCCACAGCGTGGCCAAGCACTGCGGTGTGCGCAATGAGCGCTACAAGTTGATCCACTTCTACGAAACCGACGGCGGGGTGTGGGAATTTTTCGACCTTGAGAAGGATCCCAACGAACTCAACAGCCTTCACGACAGCGCCGAACACCAGGAGTTGATCGGTAAAATGAAAACCGAACTCACGCGCTTGCGCGAGCAATACCAGGTTCCTGACGTCGATCCCGTTGCGCCAGCGCGCGAGAAACGCCAGAACAGAAAGAAGAAGTCCGAACCAGCAACACCGAAGGCGGCTTGATCCGGAACGACGAATGGCGCGAGGACCACTCTTGCGACAAGGGGAGCGCACGCTTCCAGCGTGCACGGATTCAGCATCCTTGTTGAATCCCTTGAAAATCCTCCGACGACGGTGCTGTTCAATTTCTCGGGTGCTCCGCAAGGATACGGAACGCAGCACGCTGGAAGCGTGCGCTCCCCTTCTCCAACTGCTATAAAAATGCTATGATCATCCGGCTCTCCTCTGCGTTACTCCTCGTTGGCCTCCTCCACACTCATGCAGAAACGACCAAATGGACTGATTTTCGCGGCCCGCGTGGCGACGGTCATGTTGAGACGTCGGGCCCTTTCCCGACGAGTTGGAGCGAAACAGAAAACGTCTCTTGGAAAACACCCGTTCCCGGTCGCGCTTGGGCGACTCCCGTTGTTTGGGGTGACGAGATCTGGCTGAGCAACGCCACCGAGGACGGAAAGACGATGTCCGTCCTCTGCCTCGACCGCGAAAGCGGAAAAATCCTGCATGAGGAGGTCGTTTTCACCAATGAGGCCGTCGAGGAACTCGGAAACAAGGTGAACGGCTATGGCTCCTGCTCGCCGACCATCGACGAAAAGAACGTCTATATCCACTTCGGCAGCTACGGCACGGCCGCCATCGACCGCAAAAGCCGCCAAGCCATCTGGTCCCGCCGCGACCTTCCTTGCCGGCACTATCGCGGGCCAGGATCCTCGGTCGTCCTCTACGACGAACTTCTCATCCTCACGATGGACGGCGTCGACGAGCAATACCTCGTCGCTCTCGATCGCTCGACGGGGAAGACCGTCTGGAAAACCGAACGCAGCACCGAATGGGACGACATCAATCCCGACGGAACCATCCAGGCTGAGGGTGATCGCCGCAAGGCTTTCAACACGCCCCTTTTCGTGAAGGTTGGCGACCAAACCCAGATGATCAGCAGCGGCGCGAAGGCGACCTTCGCTTACGATCCCGCGACCGGAAAAGAGATTTGGCACGTTCGCCATCCAGCCCAACACACCAGCTCCTCGCGCCCCGTTGCCTGGAAGGACTGGGTCTACATCAACACGGGCTACGGAAAGCCCCACCTCATGCAGGTAAAGCTCGATCCCGAGGCCAGGGGTGACATCACCGCCTCCCACGTCGGCTGGGATGTGTTTCAACGCACGGCAAAACGAACCTCGCCCATCATCGTCGACGGCCTTCTCTACATGACGACGGACGAGGGCATCTTCAGCTGCCTTGACGCGGAGACAGGCGAGGTCGTCTACTCCGAACGCCTCCGCGGCCATTTTTCCGGTTCACCGATCTACGCGGACGGAAACCTCTATTTTTGCAGCGAATTCGGCTACAACTACCTCGTGCAACCGGGTCGCGAATTCACGATTATCGCCGAAAACAAGATCGGGAAAGACAAATACGGCCCTGGCATGATGGCCTCGCCGGTCGCGGTGGAGAATGAACTCATCCTGCGGACAACCGACGCGGTTTACTGCATTCGGGACTAATCCCGACGTCGGCGCAGCAGGCCGGCGGCACCGAACAGGATGAGCACGACCGTCGAAGGCTCTGGGATTTCGAAGGTCAGGTCAAGAAACGGCACGTCGAGCGTATCCACGCCAAGAAGCGTGTGGAAGAAAATGGCTTCGCTCGATTCCACGAAATCTCCTGATCCGTCCATGAGCAAGCTTTCCGACCATGAGGGCATGCTCCCGCTGAGGATGATGGTACTTCCCATGGCATAGGCATCATTGAGAACGTCTAACCCGACGGAATTGAAGGGCATGATGACTTCGCCGGGCTCGGTAACGGAATTGATCGTTCCGGTACCCGGGGTCCCCGGCGGAGCACCGTCAAAGAACATGTAGGGATCCGCGACGGCCATTCCCGGATCACCAAACCCTGGAAACAGCGACTCGGCCGTCGCCTTGTCCACACCCGCTCCCGCCGGACCACCCGGATTCGTCGATCCATCGGTATCCAGGCTCAGAATGGTGGTTGGGGTAATGGAGGGGTCAAAACTCAGGATAAATTCCTCCGTCATGTCTTTCGGGCCCGGACCGAGAACACCATCATCGTCTCCATAGAAAATGCTGCCCGGCGTCACCAACGAGAGACTCATGTCCGCCGCGACAATGGTGCCCATTCCCGGCGACAGTGTGCTGAAGTCAAAGATGAAGAAGTTCCGGCGCTCCGGCGCCCTCGATGGGCTGCCGGTGGGGATCGTGTAACCCACATAATAGAGTTGATCGGCAGGCTTGTTGTTCAGAGTACCGTCCGCAAAGATCCCGCCGTACTGGTCGGTATCGAGGGAGACAGTCATCGCCGAAGCATGCAGCACGGAGAACACCATCATGGACGCGATGGCCAGAGGGAGGAACGAAAGTTTCTTCATGGAATTTTGAGGGAAGACAGATCGTTGAAGGGATCAGAAAATAATCGCTATTTCATTCATCCTGAGAGGAATCCTCCGAATACTCCAGCGAATTCGGCAGATCCATTCTGGCTGCAAGGAAAATCGGGGTCGTACCAATGGCAACCAGACGCCAGCGGAGAGCAACAAAGGGAGTATCCTAAAGAGATCCTATTTCTCAGCCCGCCTTTTGCGGGCCTTGTCCAAGGCACCTTTGATCGCCTTCGCTTCCGCCTCCGCGTCGAAATCCGGATTCTTTTCGGACGGCACCGGAGCAGCCGTTTCCTTCCGCCACGCTTCCATTTTCGTCAGCAGCTCTTTCACCTTTTCCGGATTCGATCCCGCAAGGTCCGTCGATTCCCCGATATCTTCCTTCAAGTTGTATAACTCCAGACCACCATCCTCGAAGTACTGGTGCAGCTTCCAGTCGCCCACCCGAATGATTCCACACGGGCGGCTGCGAAAGAGCGGGTCGCGTTGCTCAAACGAATCGACGCCGTAACTTTGAAGGTAGGCGGGAAAGTGCCAGTAGAGTGGTCGCTCGCCGAAAGTCTCTTTTTCTCCGGTGAGGAGAGGCACCAAACTCACACCGTCCAGTTCCTGACCTTCCGGCAAAGCCGCCCCGGTCATCTCACAGAAGGTCGGATAAAGGTCGATGCCGATGATCGGCTCCACGGACTCACTTCCCGCCTCGACCACGCCCGGCCAGTTCACGAAGAACGGCTCGCGAATGCCGCCCTCATAGTAAGTGCCCTTATAGCCTTTCAACGGATCCATATCTGTGGCGGGTCCGTACCCTCCATTGTCGGAGAAGAAGAAGATCGCCGTGTTATCCGCGATTCCCAGTTCTTCCAATTTCGCCACAATCAGGCCGACACCGTCGTCAACCGACTGGATCATCGTCGCCATCGCGACGTGATCGTGCAGTTTGCCCGGCGCCTTGGCTTCATACTTGGCCACGAGTTCCTTCTTCGCGTGCAACGGCGTGTGCACGGCGAAATGGGTGAGATAGAGGAACCAACTCTCTTCCTTGTTCGCCTCGATGAACTTTGCCGCTTCGACGCTGAGACGGTCGGTGATGTACTCCCCGTCCGGCGCATCCCCCAGGCCCGGCGCTTTCCCATGTGGTGGGTAATACCCCTTCGGAGGGCCTCCCGAGTGGGTCCCACCGACGTTCACGTCAAAGCCATAGGGAATCGGATCATTGCTCAAATGCCACTTCCCCATCGTCGCCGTCCTGTATCCGGCAGCTTGAATCTGATGCGCCCAGGTCTTGATGTCATTGCGCAGGGTACTGGTGCCGGGAATGTGCTTCAAACGACGGTGGGCCGCGTTTCCGCGCGGACCGGTTCCCACGTTGTAAATCTCGTGCCTCGGCGTGTATTGACCGGAAAGGAGGGACGCGCGGGCCGGCGCGCAATTCGCAGAGGCGGAATAGGCATCCGTGAAAATCATTCCCTCCTTTGCCAACTTGTCGAGATGCGGCGTCTCGTAAAAGTCCGACCCCATGTAACTGGTGTCCTTCCAGCCGAAATCGTCGAGATAAATGAAGAGAATGTTGGGCCTCTCCACCGAGCCATCGGCGAGAGCCGTGAAGAAGAAGAAAAAGCTGAAAAGAATCCGAAGGGAGGGTTTCATGGAGGGGATTGTAGACAGAAACGGCGGCTTGATCACGAAAATCACGCTTACAGTTGTGCGCTTTCCGCGTATTGACAGTCAGATCCTTAACAATCCGCCGCCATCGTTCTCCTCAAACTCATCTCCCGCTACCTTCGCAGGCACTTGCTGCTTTCTGCGCTTTGCATTTTGACCGTCGCGTTGGGGGTCGCGGTGTTTCTGGCCATCCAGATCGTCAACCACAGCGCGCTTCGGGCCTTCGGAGCGGGCATCGACCTCGTGGCCGGGAAAAGCCATCTTGAGGTCATCGGCCCGGGCACCAATGACCTCGACGAAATCCATTTCCCTGCCATTGCCGCTGCACCGGGGGTGAAGGAGGCCACTCCCCTCTGCGAGGGCTACCTGACAATCGCCCTTCCAGGGCGGGAGTCCACGGAATACCTTCATGTCGTCGGCATCGATCCGTTCACGAACTCGGAATTTCAGACTTGGCGACTCAGCATCAATCGGGACGACGAAACATTTGACCCCGAGTCATGGCTGCGGGAACCAAACACGGTCTACGTGTCCGAGGCGCTTGCCAGCAACTGGCAGGTCGCGCCCGGCGACAGCATTCAAGCCCAGGTCGACGGCAGAACCGTCGCCCTTACCATCGGGTTCCTCTACCGCGAAGCAGACTCCGCCGAAGACAACGCCCCGGAACGGGTGGCGAGCATGGACATCGGCTGGTTCCAGGAGCTATTCGAGAGTGCGGGCAAACTGAACTCGATTCAAATCCTGCTCGAGGACCCGGGCAAAGTCGAGGAGATGAAGGATCAACTCGCGGAGGCACTTGGCGCATCTGTCCGCGTGCGACGCCCGGCACAACGTTCCGCGCAGGTAGAAACCATGCTCAAGGGCTTCAGCCTCAATCTCACCGCGCTCAGCATGGTTTCGATCTTGGTCGGCATCTTCCTCATCTACAATGCCAGCTCGGCTGGCGTTGTACGACGCCGGCGGGAATTGGGAATCCTTCGCTCAATCGGCGCGACCAGGTCGCAGGTAATGACGATGGTTGTTGGCGAAGCCACGCTCCTTGGAATACTCGGCGTGATGCTGGGCATCGTCGGTGCTCGCTTTCTCGCCGCGGCCCTCCTCGGAGGCGTTTCACAGGTAATTTCGCTCCAATACGTCCTTCTCAGCATCGACCGGACTTACCTGAGTCCGCTGCATCTCGGCCAGGCGATCGTCTTCGGACTGGCCGCCTCATTGGCGGGCGCCTGGTTTCCCGCCCGCGAAGCCGCCCGTGTCGAACCCAAGCACGTCATGCACGCCGGCCACCTCGCGCCCCGGCCTTCGACGCGCACTGTTCCGTTCTTTTTCAGCGGACTTTTTGCCATCGGGCTTTCTGCCGCCCTCGCTTATGTCTCGCTCTCAACCGGACCGGCGTGGTTGAGCTTCGCGAGCTGCTTTTTTCTCCTCGCAGGATTTTCCCTGATGACGCCGCTTTGCAGCGCCTGGCTGAGCAATGTCTTCTCCGCCGCGGCCACGAAAGGCAACGCCACACTTCTCCGCCTGGCCGCCGATTCTTTCAAGCTCTCCCTGCATCGCTACGCACCGACGGTAGCCGCACTGATGGCGGCCGTGGGAATGATGCTGGGAGTCTCGATCATGATCTCCTCTTTCCGCAACACGGTGGTGGAGTGGGTCGGCCAGGCCATCGTCGCCGACATCTATATCAGTCCGGCGGCGAACGAAATCATCGGGATGAAGGCCTACCTGCCCGAGGAAGTCCGCACGTTTGCCGAAGGCATTTCCGAAGTCACGCTCACCGAAACCTACCGTGAACAGGAATTCACCGGACCCGACGGCCAACTTTACCGGCTCGCGGTCATCGACGGCGGCAGGCAGGGCAACATTACCTTTGCCGATGGAGATCCCACGGAGCAAAGGGATCTCTGGCTTTCACCCGGTCATGTTTTCATCACGCAGGTGCTCGCCGAAAAGCTCAATCTTCAGCGCGGCGAAACCATCTCCCTTCCCACTCCCGCCGGGTCACTCGAATTCAAGATCGCCGCGGTGGTCATTGATTACTCCGACAACGAAGGCCAGGCCGTGCTGAGCCGGGAGAACTTCCAGCGCCATTGGGACGATACCCGGTTCCATTCGCTCGCCGTCTACCTCGATGAATCCGCCAACGTTTCTGCCATCGTCGAAACCATCCGTGCCGAGTTCAGTGATAACGGGGAATTCCTCATTTACTCGAACCGCAAAATCCGGGAACGCATCTACGAGATTTTCGACCAGACTTTCGCGGTCACCTATGTCCTCCGGACCGTCGCGATCTTTGTCGCGGTCCTGGGGATCATCTTTACCATGACCACGCTCATCGCGGAACGCGTGCGTGAGATCGCCGCCTTTCGCGCCATCGGCGCCACCCGCCGACAGACCCGTGGACTCCTCCTTCGCGAGGGCTTGCTCGTCGGCCTCCTCGCCAGCGCCATCGGCGTTTTTTGTGGAATCGGGCTTTCCTTCATCCTGACATGGGTG
>JBCDLR010000173.1:0-8335 GCA_038745205.1 Verrucomicrobiota bacterium | reverse complement strand
GCCCGCGTCGCCGAATGGCGACAGGAAGATCCGGGAACGATTCCCGCCGGCGATGTTTACGGGACGGGCTCTCCGACAGGGATCGCCTTCTACGAAAGCGGCGCCCTTGGCAAAAAATACCCCGGCCTCTTGTTGTCGTGTGAGGCCGCTCGGAATGTCGTCTTTGGCTACTTTCCGAAGCCGTCTGGAGCGGGCTTTGAGCTGGAGCGATTCGACTTCCTTCGCGCTAAACGCGCCGATGAGTTTGCCGAAGACGGCGAGAAAATGGCGGGAGAGGCCACGTGGTTCCGGCCTTCCGACGTCACGGTCGGTCCCGACGGGGCCATCTACGTCGCCGACTGGTTCGACGCCCGCGTCGGCGGCCATCGCATGGTCGATACCCATGCAGCCGGAACCATCTACCGGATCGCGCCGAAGGGCGTGCAATTGACCATTCCGCCCCTCGATCTTGAAACGCTCGAGGGCCAGATCGCTGCGTTGAAGAGCCCGGCCAACAACGTCCGCAACATCGGCTTTACTCGCCTCAAGGCCGCAAGTGAAAGGAGCCTCCCCGCCGTCGAAGCGTTGTTGGACGACGCCAATCCCTATTTCCAAGCGCGCGCGGTTTGGTTGCTGGCGCAGATGGGGGAACGGGGCCTTGAAGCGGTGGAATCTATTCTAAAGACACACGCCGACCCGCAAATGCGCATCGTCGCCTTCCGTGCACTCCGTTTTGTCGAGCACAAGACGCTCGAGCACGCGACCAGGCTTTCCCGCGACCCCTCTCCCGCCGTGCGACGTGAGGTGGCCCTCGCCCTCCGTGACCTTCCGTTGTCGCAGTGCCAGGAGATCCTGCTCAATCTGGCAAAGCGCTACGACTCCGAAGATCGCTGGTACCTCGAAGCGCTCGGCACGGCGTGCGCGGGCAAAGAAGAAGAAATTTATCCGGTCCTGCTCAGGGAACTCGGCAACGCGGACAGCACGAAGTGGAGCGATCGCTTTGCGGAGATTGCCTGGCGCCTCCATCCGCGCCAGTCCACCAGCGCCTTCCGCAAGCGCGCGATGGCGAGCAGCTTGCCCTTAAATGCCCGCAAGGACGCGCTGACTGCCCTCGCCTACATCCCCACGAAAGGCGCGGCCGTGGCCATGGTTCACGTCGCCGAACAAGGAGCCGACGACCTTCGGCCACTCGCGCAGTGGTGGCTCTACAATCGGAGCAGCCACCTTTGGAGCGACTTCGCCGGGGACATGCGAGGGCTCAACGTGAAGCCTGATCAGTTGAAGCCCGACCAAGACTACAAGGCCCCGATCGATGGTCCGGAGCCGGTGAAGATCGAATTACAGGATGTCCTCGCGTTGAACGGCGACCCCGTGCGAGGCAAAGCCACGGTCGCTCGTTGCTACATGTGCCATCAAGTGGACGGAAACGGCGTCGAGTTCGGCCCTACCCTCGAGGGATGGGGCAAAGGAAACTCACGCGAAGTGATTGCCACCGCCCTCATTGATCCGAACAAGGACATCGCGCACGGATTTGAGGGCATGGAAATCGAGACCAAGGACGGGCACATCATTCAAGGATTTGTCCTTTTCTCCGGCGGCACCCATATCCTGAAGGTGTTCGGCGGCGGTGAAGTGGAGATCCCGCGCAAACTCATCAAGGAGACTCGCCCCATGAAACGATCATTGATGATGTCCGCAGGACAACTGGGCCTGACCGCCCAGGACATCGCCGACCTCGTGGCGTACTTGAAAAGTGACTCTCCAGCCACCTAGAAAGCAGCATGCGACCGAACAACCTCTTCAGGCAGATCACGAGTCTCGCAGCCTGCACGAGTCTTTTTCTCGCTGCCGCTAACGGGGAAGAACAGCCGAACATCCTTTTCATCTTCGCCGACGACTGGGGTTGGGGTGACTTGAGCTGCCACGGGCATCCCTACGTCCAAACGCCGAACATTGATCGCCTGGCGAAGGAGGGAACGGACTTCCAACGCTTCACGGTCGCGAGCGGCGTATGCTCGCCGAGCCGGACGGCCGTCATGACGGGGCATTTCCCGGCGCGATACAGCATCAATGGCCATTTTGCCTGGGTTCCGAGCAACGCGAAGCGCAACATGCCCGATTGGCTCGACCCCGAGGCCCCGCTCCTGTCGAGAATGCTGCAGGATGCCGGCTATCGCACCGCCCACTACGGGAAGTGGCATCTCGCCAACGACATGATCCCCGACTCACCCACGCCCGCCGAGTACGGCTTCGACGACTACGGCGCCTTCAATTGCTCCGGTGAGCAGATGCCGTGGTTCGAAGACTCTGCACGGGCGAGAGCCTTCATCAGAAAGAGCGTCAAACAAGAGAAGCCGTTCTTCATCAATCTCTGGCTCCACGAACCGCACACCCCCTTCCACACGATTCCGAAATACGAGCGGCGCTTCCGCGACCTCGATCGGCCCGACCAGATCTATGCCTCGGTCCTCTCCCACGCCGACGATCGCGTTGGGGAATTGTTGGACACACTTGATGCGCTGGAGATCACCGAGAACACAGTCGTCATTTTCAGTTCCGACAACGGCCCGGCCCGCGCCTCCAAACCCGGGGAATCGGATCTCCAGTATGACACCGCCACCGGTGCCGGGTGGAACATCCACGCAGCGAAGGGCATCACCGGTGGCCGCAAGGGCTACAAAGCCGCGCTGTTTGAAGGTGGCATCGGCGTGCCCTTTCTCGCCCGCTGGCCTGGCAAGATTGCCGCTGGAAAAGTCGACGACACCTCCCTCATTTCCGCTGTCGACCTTCTGCCGACCTTTTGCAAGATTGCCGGTGCGCCGCTGCCAGCGAACTATGTTCCCGACGGCATCAGCATTGTCGATGTCCTCACCGGCGCCCCGATGCCCAAGCGCGTAAAACCCATGTTCTGGAGGGCCGACGCCCCGAGGGCGGCGAGACCCGACAAACCCGACCACTGGGTCTCCTGGGCCGTCGTTCACGACCAATGGAAACTTGTCGCCAATCGCGACCTCTCCCATATCGAACTCTACCTCATCGCGGAAGACGTCGCCGAATCCAAAGACCTCAGCAGACAAAAGCCCGAGATCGCAGCAAGACTCGTTTCCGTTCTCCTAGACTGGAAGGCCACCCTCCCCACTGGCCCAACGGGAGACGTCTTCTCCAGCCTCCGGGAGAACTGACGCTCGCTTTCCTCGGAATCTAAGAGCGAGGTTCCGAAAGAAAACCTTTCGCTGTGGCATCTCTCTGGTAATGATTGCCACCATGAAAATCCCTTCGCTATTCCTGATCTCTGCAGCCGTCCTGGGCACGGCGACCTTCAGCGTCGCTGACAATCATGCTGCCTCTGGCGGCTGGACCCATCTCTTCAACGGGAAGAACCTCGACGGCTGGGTGCAGAAGAACGGAACCGCACCCTACACGGTCGAGAACGGCACCATCGTCGGCCGCACCGCAGTGGGCAGTCCGAATTCATTTCTTTGCACGGAGAAGGAATTCGGAAACTTCGAGCTTCAGTTCGAAGTGAACGTGCAGAACGGCCTCAACTCCGGGGTGCAAATCCGCTCGCAGGTCCGCGCGAAGGACGTCGGCAAGGGCAAGAACGACAAGGCGGGTCGCGTGAACGGACCGCAGGTAGAGATCGAGGCGAGCGGCGAAAAGGGCGCTGAATCCGGATACATCTATGGCGAAGCATCCTACGGATGGATGGTGCCGAAGGAAGACCTGAAGCCGCACAAGTATTTCAAGGACGGCGAGTGGAACCACTACCGGGTCGTTACCCGCGGACCGAACATCCGCACCTGGATCAACGGCAATCCGGTCGCAAACATCACGCACGAAGAAGCGTTCAAGACCCACTCCAAGGGCTTCATTGGCCTCCAAGTCCACAGCATTCCGAAGAACAAGGGACCTTTCCAGGTCGCATGGAAAAACATCAAGATTCGCGAGTTCAATACCACGGCACCCGCCGGAAAAGCTTCCGGCAAAGGAAAGGGAAAAGGAAAGGCAGCAGCTCCGGCTCCGGCCTCGGCCAAAGCCGCGGATCAATCCCGCCCGCTGTTTAACGGCAAGGACCTCGACGGCTGGTTCCTGAAGCCGGAAGAGATCACCACGTGGCGCACCGACCCCAAGAAAGGGCTCCTTATCCGCAAGGCTGGCAGTTCCTACGTTTGGACGAAGGAAGCCTTCGGGGATTTCATTCTCGACCTCGAATTCAACCTGACGGCCCGCTGCAACAGCGGCGTGTTTTTCCGGACCGATCCGGAAAATCCGGTTCAGGGAGGATTTGAGATTCAAATTTTCGACTCTGGAGACAGGGATGTGAAGCCAACGAACGACATGGGGGCTCTCTACGACGCGCTGGCGCCCTCGGAACACACGGTCAAGCCGCCCGGGGAGTGGAACAAGATGCGCCTTCACGCCGAGGGACCGAAGGTGGTAGTTCATCTGAATGATCAGAAGATCCTCGAGGCCAACCTCGACGACTGGAAGGAAGCCGGCGTGAATCCCGATGGCTCGAAGAACAAGTTCAAGACAGCGCTCAGCAAACTTCCCCGGAGCGGTCACATCGGTCTCCAGGACCACGGCCACAACATCTCCTTCCGCAACATCCGGATCACGGAACTTGGCAAGAAAACCGCCGGGAACGCCAACGTCGACGCCAAGGCCGCGTTGCAGGCTGTGCTGAAGGAACTGTTTGGTGAGGAATCCGCACGCGTGAGCGCGGCGGAAGCAGAACTCCTGGAAAAGTTCCCCCAGTTTGCGAAGTCCGGCCCACTTCCGGAAAAAATTGACCAGGAGATCGCCACCGACCGCAAAGCCCTCATGGCCCTCGTCGGAAAGAAAGCACCCCTTCCGACGCTGACCGCGCACCTTCTCAAGAAGCAGGCTGCCGGAGAGCTTTCCGGCGGCGAAAAGGTGCTCCTTCGCGAGTTCCTTCAATATGGCCTGAAGGAGATCAAGGCCGCCTCGACAAACTGAACCGCAAGGCCTTCGCCCCTCAGAAGTTCAACCGGCGGGATTCAAGATCACCGCTCGGGCCACCGGAGCGTCCCTTGCCTTTTCCTTTGCCCTTCCCTTTCCCTTTTTCGCGATCTTCAATCGCATCGCGGACTTTATCCTTCATCCTTTCGCGCTTCTCATCTTCTTCCGCTCTCGCCTCGCGCTCGCTTTCCTCTTCCATGGCCAGCTTGAAATCGACGGCAAGTTTCCCCGCTTCCTCGGAATCGAGCAGGCAATAACGCTCGCCCACGCCCTCGAACAGCGTGGCGCGGTAAATACGGGAATCGATACTCCGGTCACGCCCACGCGTGGTCTCCGGCATGAGACCGTAGCGCTTCTGGAAACGCTCTGCTTCCTCTTCCAGCACGATGGTCTGAATGACGCCACCATGCTGAGCGTTGTCTTCGTTGACGGTGTGGACGGCAAAGAAGCGGATACCGAACTCCTCGGCGTGCTCATTCAGTTCCCGGTTCGGAACCACATGGGAAACCTCAAGCGACACCGTCGAGCCCAACTTGCCTTCTCCGAGGTTGTGAAGGTATTTGGCGGTCTTCTCGACACCGGCGTTCGAGATCGCGACGAATCCAAGGAAGGACACAAGGGAAAGGATGGGCGTTTTCATGGTCTCAACGATCAAACCCTAAAGCGGTGCAAAGTACTCGGATCTTCTCCCTCAATCCGTTGCCGGCAATGGCGCTTAACCGTATCTTTACAAAAACATGGACAAAGGACTCTTCATTGTCATCCTCGCTCTGGCGGGCGTCGTCCTTGTGAACATCCTCAGCGCGCCGCCCCCGTTCGAGGGCAAGAGCGAATTGATTCACATCGAGGGCAGCAACTTCGAATCCGAGGTCCTGGCGAACCCGCTGCCGGTCTTGGCCGATTTCACTTCCTCCACCTGCGGGCAGTGCCGACGGATGTCGCCGGACATCGAACGTCTCGCCGTGCATTTCAAGGAACGGGTGAGAGTGGCGAAAATCAACGTCGAGAAGAACCCTCATATCGCCGACCGCTACGGCATCCGCGAACTCCCGAGACTGGTCATATTCGCGGATGGAAAGCCTGTGCATGAGGTCAGGCCCGGCAGACTCAGGAAGATGATTGCCGCCGTCGAGGAGTCCGTTGCCAACAACTAGAAGCCATCTTTACAAAGCAGTGCCCCCCCTCTAAGTTCAAAAGGTCTCGCCCAGGCGGGCGACCCGCTTGCAGCGCTACCGCACGCCATGGCCATTGAACGGACCCGAAACTTTTCCATCATCGCCCACATCGACCACGGGAAGACGACTCTTTCCGATCGACTGTTGGAGGCGACACGGACCATTTCCGACCGGGAAAGGCAGGACCAGTTGCTCGATGCCATGGACCTTGAGCGCGAGCGCGGCATCACGATCAAGTCGCATCCCGTCACCATGCGCCACAAGGCGAAGGACGGCGAGACCTACCGCCTGAATCTCCTCGACACGCCGGGCCACGTCGATTTTTCCTACGAAGTCTCCCGTTCCCTCGCCGCGTGCGAGGGCGCCCTTCTCCTCATCGACGCCGCCCAGGGTGTCGAAGCCCAGACCGTCGCCAATGTCCACCTCGCGATGGAGCAGGAACTCACGATCATCCCGGTCATCAACAAGATCGACCTGCCGGCCGCCGACGTGGATAAGTGCAAGAAACAACTCGAGGACATCATCTGCATTCCCGCGGAGGAGGCCATCCCCGCATCCGCCAAGATGGGGATCGGCATCGAAGACATCCTCGAGGCCATCATTGCTCGTGTACCTCCGCCGAAGGCACATGAGGACGGGCTCCTCCGCTGCTCGGTCTTCGATTCCGTCTACGACGGCTTCCGCGGTGTCGTCTCCTACGTCCGTGTCATGTCCGGCAGTATCAAGCGCGGCACGAGGATCAAGCTCTTTGCGACGAACCAGACCTACGAGACCAAGGAAGTCGGCGTCTTCACACCGAAGATGACGAAGGAGGAAAGTCTTTCGGCGGGCGATGTGGGCTACATCATTGCCAACATGAAGTCTGCGAGCGAGGTCAAGATCGGCGACACGGTCACCGACAACGCCAAGCCCTGCGCGGAACCGCTTCCCGGCTTCAAGGAAATCCAACCCATGGTCTTCTCCGGTATCTACCCGGTCGAGTCCTCCGACTACGAGAACCTGAAGGCGGCCATGGCGAAGCTTCAGATCAATGACGCCGCCTTCACTTATCAACAGGAGTCTTCCGCCGCGCTTGGGTTCGGGTTCCGCTGCGGGTTCCTCGGCCTTCTCCACATGGAGATCGTGCAGGAACGTCTCCGCCGCGAGTTCGACATGGACGTCATTTCCACATATCCGTCCGTGATTTACGAAGTCACGAAGACGGATGGGGAGGAGTTGCTCGTGGACAATCCCACGATGCTTCCGGAACCACAGATCATCGAGGAAATCCGCGAGCCCATGGTCCGCGTCTTCATCATGGTCCCCGGCGACTACATCGGCGAAATGATGCAGTTGGTGGCGGAGAAGCGGGGGCAGCTCGAGAACACCGAGACGATCGATGAATTCCGCGTCATGCTCACGACACGCATTCCCCTTGCGGAGATTCTTGTCGATTTCAACGACAAGCTCAAATCGATGACGCGCGGCTACGGGAGCATGGACTATGAGCACGCCGGGTATCAGGCCGCCAAGCTCGTAAAGATGGAGATGCTCATCGCGAGCGAACCCGTCGACGCCTTCGCCACCATCGTGCATCGCGACAAGGCCGAGCACTACGGTCGTGATCTCGCGAAGAAGCTCAAGGACGTCATCCCGCAGCAGATGTTCGTCGTCGCCATTCAGGCTGCCATTGGCGGAAAGATCATCGCCCGGGAATCAATCAGCGCGATGCGGAAGAATGTCACCGCCAAGTGCTACGGGGGGGATATTACGCGGAAACGCAAGCTGCTCGAAAAGCAGAAGGAAGGAAAAAAGAAGATGAAAGCGATCGGAAAAGTCAATATTCCCCAGGACGCCTTCATCAAGGTGCTGAAGACCAATTAATCCGAGGTTTTTGACAATCCCCTGCTTCCGTCGACCCTAACGGCCCCGAAATTCGCATGCTCTCCTATTTTCAGCCGAAGTACATCAAGCAGGCACGCCTCCTGCAAAAGGGCGTGAAGAAGTTTCTGAAGTACAAGGAGGACATCCTCTCGGAAGAGAAGCGCTCGAAGATCGACGCCGCTTCGGCCGAGTTCGACGCGGCGGTGGACGCAAGGGATAAGAAAAGGGTCAAGGAAACCGCTGAAGCGCTCACCAAAGTCTGCGAAAAAGCAGTTCCCCAGCACAAGAACACCGCCCTGCGGGAAAACGTCGAGGTGATCTTCGTCGCGTTTGTC
>JBCDLR010000172.1:0-8370 GCA_038745205.1 Verrucomicrobiota bacterium | reverse complement strand
CTTTACTTTGGTGGGAAGTGGTTTGTGGTCGGGAGCCTTCTCACCCTCGCTTTCGTGTGCCTTTTCTTTGTCTTGCTCCCACGGATGGCCTATCTGTTTCTCGTCGTCGTTTTCGGCGTGAGCGTGGCGGCTGCGGGCTTCCTGTTCTATCCGGAGTTGGAGTTGTCGAAGGAGATGCTCGTGCTTCCCGGTGATCTTCGAGACTTCACTTCGAGGGACGGCAAGACGATGCGGGCGGCCCTTCTTTTTTACGGGGATGGATTGGTGACCGTGAAACGGGAGGACGGAAGGACCTTCGAAAGCGGAATCGACATCTACTCGGACCTGGACCAGCGATATATCCGGGCATTCTCGAAAATCGGGGCTGTTGAACGGCCAAAATGAGTACCAGCTCATTTCATGGGAAGACGCCGAATCTTCCTGCCGGGTGAAATTCGGAGGGCAAAGGGTGACATCCGGCGCGGAGGGGGCATTTTTACGCGTGAACCCCCGATTGTGCCTGCTCATTGGCGGCGGCTTGGCATTGGTGATGCCTGGTGCGGCTTGGGCGGCAAACTCGGAGGAAGACTTCGCGTTTTTCGAAAAGAAGATCAGGCCTGTGCTCGTTGAGGCGTGCTACGAATGTCACAGCGTCGAAGCGGGTAAGAGGAAGGGAGGGCTTTATCTCGACAATCGGGAGTCCTTGCTGCGTGGTGGTGATTCCGGCTCTCCCTTTGAGATGAATCACGCGGCGGCGAGCCTGTTGGTGCGCGCGATGAGGCATGAACCGGACGTGGAAGCGATGCCCCCGGAGAAGCGCCTGCCCGAGACCGTGGTTGCCGACTTCGAACAGTGGATCTCCATGGGGGCGCCGGATCCCCGAGACGGGAGAGCACCGGAAGAAGAGAAGACGGAGATCAATTTCGAGGAGGCGAGAAAATTCTGGTCGTTTCAACCGCTGGCCGAACCCATGCCTCCTGCAGTGGCCGACGCGGCGTGGTCGCGCACGGACATGGACCGGTTTGTCTTGGCGAAGCTGGAAGCCAGGGATCTTCGTCCGGCACCGGATGCGGGGAAAGGGGCATTGCTGCGCAGGGTGACGATGGCGCTGACCGGCTTGCCGCCGACGATAGCGGAGCAGGACGCGTTTCTCACCAACGACTCCGAGAAGGCCTTCGAAGAAGTCGTTGATCGATTGCTCTCGACGCGGGCCTACGCCGAGCGCTGGGGGCGCCACTGGTTGGATATCTGCCGCTACTCGGACACGAGCGGTGGCGGGCGAGCCATTCCTTTTCCGAATGCCTGGAGGTTTCGCGACTATGTCATTGATTCCTTTGCCAAGGACAAGCCGCTCGACCGGATGATCCGCGAGCATATTGCGGGTGACCTTCTCCCTGCCGACGGACCTGAGCACCGTAACGAGCAACTCACCGCGACCGGGTTTTTGGTCCTTGGTCCCAACAACTATGAGAACCAGGACAAGGACCTGCTCGATCTTGAGATCGTGGATGAGCAAATGGACACGATTGGCCGCGCCTTCATGGGGATGACCATCGGGTGCGCGCGATGCCACGACCACAAGTTCGATCCCATTCCCACCCGGGATTACTACGCGATGGCGGGGATTTTTCTCAGCACGGATTCAGTTCGCCATTCCAATGTGTCCAAGTGGACCAGCCGGGCGCTCTCTCCGGATCCGGAGAAGCAGAACGCCTTCGATGCCATCGAGAAACAAGAGGAAAAGGTCGAAATGCGTTTGAAGGCCTTGAAAGCTGAACTCGATACGCTGGGGCCCGCGGGGGAAGAGATTGGCGGGATTATCGTCGATGACGAGGACGCGGAATTCCGCGGCGACTGGCCGGAATCGACGGCGGTGAAGCAATGGTACGGCAAGTCTTACCGGCACGATGACAAAAGTGGGAAGGGTGAGAAAAGCGCGGCCTTCACCGCGACACTCGAGAAGCCCGGGCGTTACGAATTGCGGGTTTCCTACAACGGTCGCAGTGGTCGCTCACGTACGGTGCCCGTGACCGTGACCCACCTCGGCGGTGAGACGACCGTGCGGGTGGATCAGCGCCGGGCACCGGAGCACGACGGACTCTTTCACACGATCGGCGAGTTTGAGTTTGCGGTGGGCCAGGCGACGGTCGTCATCGGGACGCAGGGAACCGGGGACGGGCACGTCATTGCTGACGCGGTGCAGTTTCTTCCGCTCGACGCACAGGAGAAGTCCGAGGGTAAAGTGGGCGAGATCGCGAATCGTCGTGCGACGGTAGAGAAGGAAATGACCGAACTGCAGAAGGAGAAGAAGGCTCTTGCGGCGAGGAAGCCGAAGCTACCGACCGCGATGGCGGTCTTGGAATCGGCCGAGGCTGAGGACACGGCAGTTCGGATCCGGGGCATGGCCCATCAACACGGCGAAACGGTGCCCCGCGGTTTTCTGCAAGTTGTGGACCGTGGGGTGGAAACGATCACCTCGGGGAGCGGGCGCCTCGAACTCGCGGAGTGGGTGGCCAGTGCTGAGAATCCGCTCACGGCCCGTGTTCTCGCGAACCGCATCTGGCTGCACCTCTTCGGGGAGGGCATCGTGCCAAGTCCGGACAATTTCGGCCTCACCGGGCGCGCGCCGACCCATCCGGAGTTGCTGGACTATCTCGCACGGCGATTGATTGAGAATCGCTGGTCGACGAAGAAAACGATCCGCGAGATTGTTCTCAGCCGTGCCTGGCAAATGTCTGTCGATGGCGACGAAGCGCGGGGCCGGGCCGTCGATCCTGAGAACACATTGCTTTGGAAATTCCGCCTGCGCCGCCTCGACGCCGAAGAGTTGCGGGACGCCCTCCTCGCCTTTTCGGGGGAACTCAATCTCAAGAGCGGCGGACCCTCGCTCCCGGCAGGATTCAAATCGGAATTTGGTT
Organism: Verrucomicrobiota bacterium; assembly: GCA_038745205.1. Taxonomy (GTDB): domain Bacteria; phylum Verrucomicrobiota; class Verrucomicrobiia; order Verrucomicrobiales; family DEV007; genus JBCCWV01. Next base: position 5,473 of record JBCDLR010000172.1, on the reverse strand, counting down.
ACGAGTTCAAGACCAAGCGCCGGACCGTTTACGTCCCGGTGTTCCGGAACCAAATGCACGAGATCTTTTCGACCTTTGATTTCGCCAACCCGAATTTCGTCGTCGGCAAGCGCTCCTCCAACGCGGTTCCCACACAGTCGCTCTTCCTCATGAACAGCCCGTTCGTGCACAAGTCCGCGACCGGGATGTCCGAGCGGCTTCTCAAGGAGTCGACGAATTCCGCGGAGGATCGACTGGAGACGCTGTGGCGGACCGTTCTCGGTCGGAGCCCGATGGAAGAGGAGAAGCGTCTTTCGATGGCATTTCTTGAGAGCGAAACGCGGAGCACCACCCCAACGGAAGCTTGGGCCTCGGTAGTCCGGGGACTGTTCTCCTGCGTGGATTTTCAATACATTCAGTAACCGATGGAACCTTCCGTTAGCCAGATTCACAACCAGCCTTCTCTCTCCCGGCGCCAGCTTCTGAAGTCAGCTGGCTGCGGATTCGGGGCACTCGCCTTCAATGGAATCCTCGGACGAGAAGCGATCGCCGCGACGAATCCGTTGGTCGCCAATCCCACGATGCACGCGCCCAAGGCGAAACGCGTCATCTTCCTCTTCATGCAGGGCGGACCGAGTCACGTGGACTCGTTCGACTGGAAACCGGATCTGGAAAAGTTCGACGGGAAGAGCAAGACGTTTCACAATCCACGGACGCGGAAGATCGCGGATCAAACGGTGATGAAATCGCTGTGGGAATTCCGGCGGCATGGAGACAGCGGTGCGCCGGTGACATCACTTTTTCCGGAGATAGCCAAGCACGTCGATGATCTCTGCTTCCTCAAGGGCATGCACACGGAAGGCGTTGCCCACGGTCCGGCGACCCTCTTTTTGCACACGGGAGCGACCAATCTCATCCGGCCGTCGGTAGGCGCGTGGATCAGTTACGGGCTCGGGTGTGAAAATGAAAGTCTGCCCGCTTTTGTCACTGTGAACCCGCCGGCGAACAAAGGTGGCCCGAGGAACTTTGGAAACTCCTTTCTCCCGGCCATTCACCACGGGACGGTCTTGGGACGGGCCGGAGATCGCACTGCACCGCCGGAGTTGCTGAATTTGAAAAGCCCGGTTGCCGCCGGTGCACAACGCCGACAGTTCGACTTTCTCCGCCAGTTGAATTCGCTCCAGACCTCGGGTTCCGTGACGGATCCGGCGGTGGATGGCGCGATCTCCTCGATGGAACTCGCCTGGAAAATGCAGGGGGAAGCCCGCGGGCTGGTCGACCTCGAGCGTGAATCGAAGTCGACGCTGGCCATGTACGGTATTGGTCACGAAGTGACTGATCATTTTGGCCGCCAATGCATCGCGGCCCGGCAACTGGCCGAAGCCGGTGTGCGTTACATTCAGATTTCCCATTGTGGTAACCGTGCGACACCGGTTTGGGATCAGCACAACAACATGCCGAAACATGAGGAACTGGCGCTTGAAGTGGACAAGCCGATCTCCGGCTTGCTTCAGGATTTGAAACAGCGTGGACTTCTCGAGGACACCCTCGTTTGGTGGGGAAGTGAGTTTGGCCGCACCCCGTTCACACAAAACAAGAATGGCCGCGATCACAATCCACGAGGCTTCACTTGCTGGTTGGCGGGAGGCGGGGTGAAGCCGGGATACACCCACGGTTCGACGGACGAACTCGGTTTTGCCGCCGTCGACGGCAAGGTGCATATGCACGACCTCCATGCGACCATCCTGCATCTCCTCGGAATCGATCACGAGCAGCTGACCTATCGCTATGCTGGCCGAGACTTTCGTCTGACTGACGTTTATGGGCGCGTGGTCGAGGAAATCATCGCCTAGCCGCGGAGCGCGCGAGGGAATCCCTTGTCCCTGGCTGAATTATAGAGCTATAAATTCTGGAATCCGGAGTAGTAAACTTTTCTTGACTGCCTGAAGAGCGTGTGAAAGCCTTGTGAATGCTTAGCGTTCAGGGAGTTCGCGAAGGTCAGCAATTCTGCGATTCCGCGATGGAGTTCATCCATAAGCGGGAATTCCTGGAAGAGGGGGATGTCGTGTCCTTGGAGATCGAGTCGAGATGCCGTTTCATGCTCTTGGATGACTCGAACCTTCGGGCGCTGAAACGCGGATGCCGCTATCAATACTACGGAGACCGCGTGGAGGGCATGCGGTGTGAACTCTCGGTTCCGCATCCCGGCTTCTGGAACATCGTCATCGATACGGGCGGGGACACGCGAAACATCCGCTACACGATCGACCTTCTGAGCGCGGCGACGGTTTGAAGCCAGGCTGGTCGCCGCGCCCCGAAAGCTGGAATGAGATCAGAAAACAAAGCCAATTCCGACGCGCAGTCGGGTTCCATTCCCGTGATCGAGTTCCAACTCTCCAACTTCCGAATGGAAATCATGCTTCCAGGAAATTCGGGAATGAATGAGGTCAGTGATCCGCCAATAGAGCGCTGGCCCCCCGGAGGCGAAGAAGGTTCCATCGTCTTCCCAATGGAGATCGGTTTCCCAGAGCAGGTCGGCGTTCTCACGGAAGCGCCAACCGAGGTCCAGCGAATAGTGAAGCTCATTGGGCTCTGCAGATTCGAAAATCCAGTAAGCCCCGCTGGTGGCGAAGGCAAATCTCTGGGTCTCGAATTCATAACCAAGGTTCACTCCGCCGCCCCAGACACGGTCCCAGAAGTCGTAATCGTCCTCGCCTTGTTGATCCAGTGGGACGCGTAGTTGAGGTGCGAGCGTCCAGGAACCGGAACGGTTGTCGAGGTTGAAGTACTTCTTTAGCGGAAGCGCCAACGTGAGATCGCCGATGCCCTCGTCAGATTGCTGGAGTTTCTCGTTATTCGGGCCTGGGACCTCGCGCCATGCGTCGAGGACGAGGGGTAACTTGAAGGTCGCTCGGATCGAGCGATCCCATGTATAAACGCCCTCAATATGGAGCTGATGGACCTCTTCCCGAAATCCGGAAAAGGCCACGTCATCCCCCATGAGAAGGTCGTCGCGTTGCAGGTATTCGTAGAAAAACTGCACGCCGTATCCGCCATCCCAGCGGGGCATCATGTTCATGATGGGCTGGTCGGCAGGTGCATTCACGGCAGCGGCAAGAACGAGTCCTGCCGCTGCCCGAAAGAAGGGTTTCATCTTAAAGGCGCGGCTACAGCTTGATTTGCTTCACAGTCTTGCCGTCCCAACGGAAGAATTCGGATGCGACATAACCTGCGCTTTCAACGGCGACTCTCACTTTCGCGAGATCAATTTTGAAGCCTTCCTTCAGCGCTATAAACGCAAGTTGTGATTTGGAATCGAGCTGCACATCACTTCGTCCGACGCCGTCGATCTTGGAAAGATGAATCTTGACGCCGATGGCGCAGGAAGAGCAGACCATCCCTTTCACGTATACGGCAACCCTGTTTGAATTGCCGGAAAGGGACACGGTGGCGGCTTTATAGCGCGCCTCGCTTGAAATATCGGGATCGCCATCGGCTGCGAGGCCGTGGGAAGCAAGAAGAGAGAAAGCAAGAGAAATGGACAAGATGAACTTCATTGTAAAAAATTGTTAGGATTTGGTTTGAACGTCGCCTTGATGGAGGTGGGAAAAATACCGGGGCCTCCACTCGGAAAGAAAAATAAGGACAGCCGTTGGTGCTGTCGTTGCGTTACCTCCGTGAAACGGAGTGAGCACGTTCAAATTCTCAAACAGCAAAAGAGCGTTCGCTGCGGGGGTGGTTCGAATTCCGAAACCTCGTGGTTTTGTCCATCGGGGCGTTGATGCCCGTCCCAACGCGGAAGATCCTGCAGTGGCTCCTCAATGGCATTCTCGACTGGCGGAATTTTCCGCTGGGAGTCGATGACGGAAAGCGGAATGGATCTGGCCGGATTCAGGCAATGCGGGCAATCATGATGGCCCGAGTGGTAAGTTCCACGTCCATCAAACGGGCAGCAGCCCAGGACCTCTACGGTTTCACAACAGGAGCAGTCGTCGTTGCTTTCTTCCTGACTCCGCGTCGAGGCACTACTTTCCGCCGACACCGGCGCATCACACTGGCCGCAGTGCACACTGAACGCACCCGGTACCGGGATGACGAAGAGGAAGCACAGAATGATGGAGACTGCAGTCTTCACGCTCAACGCCTTAAGAAAGCGGAAGACCATTTGCCTGTCAATTTCATTAGAAGCAAGGCCCTGTAGGATACCGGGATTGTCGTGCAGTTGCCCTTTTCCTTTCAGGAGCCCTGCAACTTTTCCAACTCCGCTTTGGCCGCGGCGAGTCCTTCCGTGACCTCCTTGTCGTTGGCACTGCCGTTTCGGGCGAGGGTGTCCCAGTGTTCGACGGCCTTCTCGAAACACCTTGTCGCGCCTTCGCTGTTCTTTTGGGCGCTCCAGTTTCTTGCCAGCTTCTCATAGAGTCGGGCAAGGTCGCGTCGATGGGCGGAACGCTTCGCATTGTTACGTTCGGGGTCGAGGTCATGGGTGAGGATGTGCTGCATCTCATTCACCGCCTCGGTCGCCGCCAAGGTCGATTCCTTGACCTTCTTCGCTTCCGTCAAAAGATCAGCTCTGCGGCTCTGAGCCCACGCCAGCGAACGGCGTCGCGTGTGGTCGTTCGGATGTTTCTTCACAATCGACGCCAGGAGTTCGACGGCCTTTTCCTGGGATCCGAGCGCCACCTCCTGCTCACCAGCGTCCCGTTCGAGGGAAGCGGCGGCTTGAAAGCGCTCGGCCAGCGCGGCTTGGTAGTCGATATCCTCCGGAGCCCGGACGGCGAGATCGGCGAGGATACCGATGGACTGCGTATTTGCCTCTGCAGCCGCCTCGGTGTCTCCATTTTCGGCGACAAGGTCGGAGAGCGCGCCGTAGCTCCGGGCGAGTTGGAATTGGTAGCCGAGATTGTCGGGTTCCTTCGAGGTGAGCGGCAGGAGGTCGTCGACGGAGCGAATGTGCAACTGAATGGCCTCGTCCGGATTGCCGAGGATGACTTCAATTTCCGCTTCGATCGAATCGATTCTCGCCACATCGGCGATGTCGTCTCCTGTGGCCTGTGTTTTGCTCGCGAGGCGTTCGTAGAGCTTGCGCGCGCCGTCGAGCGGAATTCCTCCCTCTGCCGAGCGTCCGGACTCGTGGAGGAGGCGGGCGAGGAACAGCTTGTTCTGGGCGAGCGATCGCGTCGCCTGCGGACTGTCGGGATTTCGGCGGGCAATATCGAGGAAGTGAAGATGCGATTCCTGGGCGGTCTCAATGGACTTCGCACGAAGGCCTTGTTCGTTTTGAGCGACGGCGAGGCTTTGGGTGGAAAAGGCAAGGTTGAGAAGGTGCTCCGCGTTCTTGGGCTCATTCTTTCGCAGGGCGGCAAATCCGGCGACTGCGGTCTCCAATTCCGGAACGGCGGCGCTCGGATTTCCCAGGCCGAGAAGCAGTTCTCCCGAAATCGCCAGCGCGCGCGCCCTTTCGAGCGCCAGTTCCGGATTGCCCTCGGCGCTTTGG
>JBCDLR010000171.1:0-8426 GCA_038745205.1 Verrucomicrobiota bacterium | reverse complement strand
TCGGCGGTGAGGCAGAGCTTGAAGAGTTGGCGGGCGATGCGGAGCGCGGCTTTCAAAGTATCAAGGAAGAGGGGTGAGGGAGGAGGACGGCTGGGTCAGGCGGGATCAGTTGGAGACTTGCGCAGCAGCTTCGCTGTTGATCTTCTGCTGGTCCTCGTCGGTGAGGACTTTGCCGGTGACCTTGCTGGTGGTGTTGACGACGAGCCGCGAGAAGTCACGCTTCAGTTCCGCGAGAGCCTGCTCGCGCTCGAGTTGGGCGGCGTCACGGGCTTTGTCGACGATCGACTTGGCTTCATTGACGGCTTCCTGGGTTTTCTTCGCGCCAATGGCTTCGGCGCTTTCGCGGGCTTCGGCGATAAGTTTCTCGGCCTTCTGATTAGCCTCGCTAATAATTGAAGCCGACTGCGCCTCCGCTTCGGTCAAATCCTGGCTGATCTTCTCAAGATTCGCCTCTCCTTCCTCGATGCGCTGCCGACGGTCTTGAAGGACTTTGAGGATGGGACCAAAGGCGTAGCGCTTCAGGATGAGGTAGACCGTGCAGAAGACGATTACCTGGGCGAGAAACTTGGGCCAATCCAATCCGAACTTGGTCAGTACTTCCGTCATAGCTGTGGTCGGCGGTTTTGGAGAAAAGTAAGTGTCGGTTCCGCGCCCTTGCGAGCGCGGAACCGGGGAGAGGATTACAGGAAGAGGGAGATCAATGCGTAAATCGCGATCGCCTCGGCAAGGGCCATTCCGATAATGGCGAGAGGCTGGATTTTGTCGGTGGCTCCGGGATTGCGTCCCACGGCTTCAACGGCCTTGGAACCGATGAGTCCTACTCCGAGAGCAGAACCTGCGCCCGCGATACCGAGGGCGATGGAACCGGTGATCCCTCCGCCTGCGGCTTCGGCGGCAGGGGCCGCAGCGGCAAGCATCTGAAATGTTTCGATGATCATTTTTCTTTTTGGGTTTGGTGTTTTTTTCTCCGCCGCCCACACTCAAAGGCAAATGGTCCCGACGGTGAAAGGTTTAGTGTTCGTGCTCGTGATCATGTCCAGCGGTCGCCAGCTGGATGTAGACCGCGCAAAGAAGGGTGAAGACCGTGGCTTGAAGAAGGCCGACGAGCAGTTCGAGAAAGTAGAAGGGGAGCGGGAAAATCACGCTTGTGATGAATCCGACGATCGATCCGAGCGGGTCACCGAGCTTCGCCATCGTCGCGAGCAGCGTTTCTCCGGCGTAAACATTCCCGTAGAGGCGCAATGACAGGGTGAACGGCCGGAAGACGATGGACACGAGTTCAATGAACCCAACAAAGAGGAAAATGAGTCCGATGAAGACACCCATGATTCCCGCACCGCTTCCCTTCGGCGCCACAAACATGTGCTTGAAAAAGGCCACGATGCCCGTCTCGCGGATGACGAACCACGTCCACGCCAGCATGAAAATGGCAGCGATGGCGAGGTTCATGTTGAGGTCGGCGGTCGCCGGACGAAAGAGAGGCGTGTATTTTTCCTTCGGATCGAGGGTAATCGTCGCCGCCATCGCTTCCTTGGATTCCTGGATTCCGATGGTCCCGACACCGGGGACGAGACCAAACCAGTTGGAGACGAGAATGAAGATGAAGGTGGTCGCGAGAAGGGGGAATGCCTTGGGGGCGAGACTCTTTCCGACGAGGTTCTCGACCTGCCCGTAGAGCCCCTCGATGATCATCTCCATGAAATTCTGCATGGGCCCGGGAACTTTCGTGATCCTCCGGGTGGCCTGGGCGACAAGAAAGACGATGATTCCAACCACGATGACCCCGACCACGACGGAATTCGTGACATACTCCGGAATGCCCGGAAACGGCTCAGCGGCGGTGCCGCCTGCCGCTAGAAAGGGAGTTCCAAGAAGACCTTGGATGGTATTTTCAATGGGGATCAAGGACCAAATCCGATAGCTTTGCCTTGCACTAAAGGTTGTGTTTCATCCCCGCAAGTGAATTTGTGAAATTTTTCACAATCTCCTTAAGGCTCCTTGGAATCAAGGCCAGTCAAAGCATGCGGTAATGGGGGCTAAGGCGACTCCTCGGCGGTTCTTGCCAGGGAATGGGTGAGTTGCTTAAAGCTCTCGAGTTCCTTGAGGCCGACGCTCGAGCCGGCCCGGGCAGCCTTGTATTCGGTGACCCACGCCTGGCTCAGGTGGAACATCGTGTCCGACCCGACGAAGCGGAGAGGTTCACTCCCCTGGGGCAGCCCCGCTGTCAGTGCAGGGATAAAAATAGGGGAGGTTTTCATGGTTGTTTTGGTGTTTTCGGTTTTAGCCGTCGAGCTGGCAGCATGGTTCCCTCTTTTTTGATGACGGGTGAAAGCAGGCGGGCACTCGCAATCGGAGTCCGCCAGCCGGTCGACGAGCGTGTGGCGCCGGTCGAGATCGTCTTGGAAAATCTGGTAATCGCTCCGGCGATCCTGAAGGCATTTCAGGTTGTCCGTGAGCAGCAGGTGGGGTTCGGGTGGGAGCGCGTAAACGGTCCAGTTGTTTTCGCGGCTGGATGTTAGGAGATGATGGTTCTTGAGATACCTCAGCTGTTTCGACATCGTCTCCTGTGACTCGCCAAGGATTTCCTGAAGATGGCAGACACAAAGCGGGCCCTCCTGGAGCAGATTAAGGATCCTCAATCGCGTTTGGTTGCAAAGGCACTTGCAAATAGCGACGCACTCCATCGAGGACTATGAAACTGAATGAATATCCCAATAAGTGAATATTCAAAATCCGGTATATCTACAAACCGATGGCGTGTTGCCGAAGCAGTGAGGGAAAAATGCGCGGGGACGGGATCGAACCGCCGACCAACTCGGTGTAAACGAGCCGCTCTACCGCTGAGCTACCCGCGCGGAACCGGGATGACTATGCCGTCGGAAGGCGGGGCAGGCAAGTGGCATGGAGGGCCGGAACCAGTCAGGATGGGTCGGCGAGCGAATTCCGGAGCTCGGCGAGAGCGCCAGGGACTTGCTCGAAGGGCGATTCCTCCTCGTACTCCATGACCACGAATCCCTGGTAGTTTCCGGCCCGGAGGATTTGTCCGATGCGGTCGAAGTCGGCGGGATACTTGGTTTTGTCGGGACGTCGCATCACGACCTTGGCCTGCACGTTGACGGCATAGGGTACGCAGGCTTCGAGATCGCCGTAGGGGTCGTCGGAGAAGAAATTTCCCGTGTCGAGGTTGATGCCGATCCATGGGCTGTCGACGCCCTTCATGAGGGTCAGCATCTGATCGGCGGTGAGGTTGCCGTGGTTCTCAACGCCAAGGATGACGCCATGGTTTCCGGCGAACTCGGCACATTCGTTGAGGGCGGCAATGGAGTGGTCGAGGTTCTCCGGTGCCTTGGCAAAGCCCCGGGCGGTTCCCGCAAAAACGCGAAGGTGAGGGGCGCCCAACTGGGCAGCTTTCACAATCGAAGCCTTCGTCTCTTCGATCTGCGCGTTCAGTGCCGCACCCGGGCCCATCGAAAAGTCATTTCCAATGGCCGTTCCCGAGATGGTCACGCCGCGGAAATGGGCGTGACGCTTCAAGTTCCGGAAGTAGTCGGCGTCGGCATCCGGCGGGAAGAAGTAAGCCGTTAGTTCGGCGCCTTCGACCTGTTGTTCCGCGCAGTAGTCGATGAACCGGAACAGGTTGAGGGGAGAAGTTCCAGGCGCCGGCGCTTGGGGTTTGCCCTTCATGAAGGCGAAATGGCGCCGGAACGAATAGGCGGCGAGAGCGAGGCGGAGCCTTGCCGGTCCTGACCGTTCGATGGGGTCTCGTGCCAGCGCAGTCTCGGAAAAGGAAAAAGCCGCCGCCGCGGCGGTGACGTCGAGGAATCGGCGGCGATTCATGAAGGCTTCTCTTCCGGGTGGTGAAGGGCGATGGAAATTCCTATTCCCAGGACTTGATCCACTTGTCAGGGCGGGCGCGTTGGCCGTTCCGCAACGGTTTTCCGTAGGACCAGGCGATGGCGTCGGCGCGGATTTCTCCTTCTGTCCCGGACGGCCCGTCCACGATGCCGTTGTAGTCGGCGTCGACCTCGATTTCATATTTCTCACCCCAGGGATCCCAGAGGTTGCCTTGTTGGTCGAGGCCGCCGCGGTCCTGCTTGGCGTTCTTCACGGTGAGGAATCTCTTTTCCCGACGATTCATTTGCGTGTCTTCGCCGAGGAGGATTCGGATGAACGACGAGTCGGATTCAAACCCTTTCGATTCACCACCGCCACCACCGCCGTCAATGGGCATGATGTTGTATTCGTTCTTGTAGGCGGCAACGGCATTCACGATGCTCACACACGTGTTGAGCGCTTCGGCCCGGCGGGCCTGGTTGGTCACCGCGCCCATGACGGGGAAGGCGACCGCCGCGAGTACGGCAATGATGGAAATGACGATGAGAAGTTCGATCAGGGTGAAACCTTTTCGGTTCTTGGAATTTTGAATGGATGGGCTTTGCATGTCTGAAAGGGGTTCTGGATTGGAGGGGATCATAGATCAATATTCCCAGGATTTCACCCACTTGTCGGGCCGGGCACGCTGCCCGTTCCGTGCGGGTTTGCCGTGGGACCAGGAGATGGCTTCTTCGCGAATGGTTCCTGCCCCCGGAACGGGGTTCTTCACGACGCCGTTGCCGTTGGCGTCGATGCCAATGCCGTAGCGGTGGCCCCACGGGTCCAGGTAGTTGCCGCTCCGGTCGAGTCCTTTCCGGTCGTTCGTGGCCAGTTTAACATTGATGAAAGGACGCTCTCGCGGATTCTGGTCCGGATCGGCAGCAAGGAGAATCCGCATAATTTCGGCATCGGATTCCGTCTCCACGGATTCGGACCGCTGGGTGCCGATCAGGGGCATCCGCTGGTATTCCATCTTGTAGGCCAAGATTGCGTTGGTGAGAGACGTGGCGTCGCTTTTTGCAATAGTCCGATTGGTGTTGTTTATGGCCATACTCATCGCGGAATAGGAGACGGCGGCGAGGATCGCAATGATTGTCATCACGATGAGAAGTTCGAGGAGCGTGAATGCAGACCCTCGCGACTTCGGGGGTACTTTCCGGAGTTTCATGGGGTTCCTTCCTGTTGGGTTTTTTCTTGGGGTCGGAAGATCGTCCTGGGAACGCTCGTTCCGACCGTCAAACTAGGATGGAATCCGCGCGTTGACAATCAAATTCCGGGTTGCGAAAGCGCTTGCAAGGTCGAGGGGTGGCGATGAGTCCGGGACGATCGGGCGGTTTTTCATGAGTGAAGAAGAGCAAATCCGCGAAGGCATCCTCAAGCTGTTGCAGGAGCCCGATCATCGACCGCCGACAAAGTCCGATATTGCGCGTGCGCTCGACATTGAACCGAAGCGGCGAAAGACGCTGCGGAAGATCCTGACGCAACTGGAGTCGTCGGGCAAGGTGCGGCTGGCGGGTGGCGGGCGGTATGTCCTGGAATCGTCGACGCGGAAGGGAGAAGTGCAGGGCGTGATTCGTTTCGACCGCAAGGGGTTTGCGACGGTCACGGTGCGCGAGGGCCGGGACTCGCTCGAGGTCCATGTGGCAGCGTCGCGCACGGCGACAGCGCTTGATCGCGATCTCGTGGCCGTGAAGTTGATGAAGACCCCGGACGCGAAATTTCTTCGCCACATCCGGAACCCGCGGGCGCGGGCGCGAGCTCAGGAGCGGCTTGAGGAACGGAAGGAGGGGAAGGTGCTCCGGGTCGTCGAGCGTCGATGCACGGAGATTGTCGGCACCTTCAAGGAGGTGAAGGGCAAATTTCTCTATGTGCGGCCGGATAATCCGATTTTCCCGCGCACGATTGAAGTGAATCCCCGGATCGACCCGCTTCCGGACCCGCCACCGCGGCATGAAGACAAGGTTATTGTCGAGATCACGAAATGGGACGGAAAATACGCGACGCCGAACGGGCGGGTGGTGGAGGTGTTAGGGCACTCCGGCGCGCCGGGGGTGGACATCATCTCGATCATGGCGAAACACCGGCTGCCCCGGAATTTTCCGCCGGCGGTGGTCGAGGAAGCCGAGAGTTTTTCGCGGCAGGTGGGTGAATCGGATTTCGATGGCCGCGACGACTGGCGGGACCTGCCGGTTTTCACGATCGATCCCGCGGACGCCCGGGACTTCGACGATGCGATTCTTGTCACGGAAGGGGAAGGGGGCGGATTCGAACTGGCCGTGCACATTGCTGATGTTTCCCATTACGTGAAGCCGGGGACGGCTCTCGACGAGGAAGCGGTCAAGCGGGGGAACAGCACCTACCTGGCCGACCGCGTCCTGCCGATGTTGCCGGAAGAGTTGAGCAACGGGCTTTGCTCCCTGAACCCCGACGTCGACCGCCTGACTCGTTGCGTTGTTCTCAAATTCGACAAGGAGGGACGTCCCGGAGGTGTGCGGTTTGCAGCGGCCGTCATTCGAAGCGCGCGACGGTTCACCTATGAAGAGGCCTTTGCCCTGATGTCCGGGGACGGGGAGCCTCAGAAAGAGGAAGACCGCGCGTGGAAGGCGAGACTGCGCCAGGCATGGAAACTGGCCTCCCGACTCCGCAAGCGCCGCATGGAAGCGGGATCACTCGACATGGATTTTCCGGAGGTGCGGGCCGTTGTTGATCGCGAAACCGGCCGGGCCGTGGGGCTGGTGCGCCACGAGTATGATGAGAGCCACCAGTTGATCGAGGAGTTCATGCTCGCCGCGAATGAGGCCGTCGCACGGGAGGTCAAGAATGCGATGAAACCCTGCATTTACCGGGTTCACGAGGACCCCGACGAGGGGAAGCTGTTCGAGTTTCGCGAATTTGTCCTCGGATTCGATATTCCGATCGGCGATCCCAGCGAGCGAAAGGAAGTGCAGGCCTTGTTGAAAAGGATCAAGGGAACCCGCGAGGAACATTCGATCAAGATTGCCCTGCTCAAGAGTCTCAAGCGCGCCGACTATCGCGCGACACCGGACGGCCATTACGGCCTTGCCAAGGTGAACTACACCCACTTCACGAGTCCAATCCGCCGCTACGCCGATCTCGTCGTGCACCGCGTCCTCGATGTCGTGACCCGTCGCGCCAAGACCGACACCCCGCCGCTGGGCGAACTTGCGGAAATGGCCGAGCACATTTCCAAGACGGAGCGCCGCAGCGCGGAAGCCGAAAACGAATCGCAGCGTCTCAAGCAACTCGAATACCTCGCCTCACTGACAAATGCGAGAGGGGAAGCGGAGGTCTTCGACGCGGTGGTTTTCGACGTCCGGCGCATCGGCGTTTTTGTCGAGTTGGTCGAGTACCAGATCAAGGGACTGGTCCGCGAGCAGGACTTGCCGCCGACCCGGCACGGGTATCGTTTCAACGGATCGAGGCGGGAGTTCGTCGATTCGCGGGGACGGGAGGGAATCGCCATCGCGGACCAACTGCGGGTACGCGTCAAGCGGGTCGACATGGAGAAGATGCGCGTGGATTTCGTGGCGGATTCCTGAGCGAATAGCGCTCCGGGGTGGTCCTGATCGATGCGTCGAAACCGCCCCTTACCATTCATTGACAGGGGGACGAAAACCCTTAGATTCCCGCTCCTTTCGCCGGGGGAGCTGATTTTTCCCGGCGCGTTTACAAACAGAAGTACCCAACATCCTACCACTACCACCTGATCGATCATGGCCACGAAAAAGTCCGCTCGCAAGAAAGCTGCCGCGAAACGCAAGACCGTCTCTCGCAAAACGCAAAACGTCTATTTTTTCGGAGGGAAGAAGTCCGATGGTGATGGATCACAGAAGGCGCTCCTCGGGGGCAAGGGGGCGAACCTCGCGGAGATGTGCAACATCGGTCTTCCCGTTCCTGCGGGAATGACCATCACGACCGAAGTCTGCACTTACTACTACGACAACAAGAAGACGTACCCGAAGACGCTCGATGCCGAGATCAAGGCCAACATCGCGAAGATCGAAAATGCGATGGGCAAGAAGTTCGGTGATCTCAACAACCCGCTGCTCCTTTCCGTTCGTTCCGGTGCACGTGAGTCGATGCCCGGGATGATGGACACGATCCTCAACCTCGGCATCAATGACGAGGTTGTTGAAGCTCTCGCCGCGAAGACAAACAATCCGAAATTCGCCTGGGACAGCTACCGTCGCTTCCTCCAGATGTATGGTGAAGTCGTCATGGGCGCCGAGCAGCACGAAGGCGAGCACCACGATCCCTATGAAGTGATTCTCGATAAGGCCAAGGCCAAGGCCAAGGTCAAAGACGATTCCGGCCTTGAGGAATCGGACCTCCGCTGGGTCGTGGCCGAGTTCAAGAAGCTCATCAAGAAGCGCTCCGGCCAGAATTTCCCGGAGGATCCCATGAAGCAGCTTTATGGAGCAGTGAATGCGGTCTTCAATTCCTGGAACAACGACCGGGCGAAGGTTTACCGCGCCAAGTATGGGATTCCCGCAGAGTGGGGAACCGCAGTCAATGTCCAGGCCATGGTCTTT
>JBCDLR010000170.1:0-8430 GCA_038745205.1 Verrucomicrobiota bacterium | reverse complement strand
TCCGCCGCCACTGTCACTGATACTTCAGCCGCCTTCTCCGCAGGCTCCACGCCCGAGGAAGCCAAGGCCGATCTCGACGCCCACCTCCGCGAGATTCTCCAATGGCACTTTTCCGACGAGACCGGTTGCCCTTTCTGGCTCGATTGGAAAAAGAAGGCGGGCTGGGATCCGCGCGAGGAAGTGCAGACTTACGAGGACATCGTCAAGTTTGATCACTTCAAGGACGAGTGGCTCCGCGACGAACCGAACGAACGCTTTGTCCCCAAAGGCATGGGTGACCGGCCCTTCAACATCTTCGAAACCGGCGGGACAACCGGTCTGCCGAAACAGCGAATCGGATGGGACGACTACAAACTCGACTACGAGATGTTCTCCGACACGCTCGACGACGAACACTTCCCGCGCGGCGGCAACTGGATCATGGTCGGACCGACCGGTCCTCGTCGCTTGCGCATGGCCGTCGAACACCTCGCGAATCACCGGGGTGGCAGCTGTTACTTTGTCGACCTCGACCCCCGCTGGGTGAAGAAGCTCATTGTTCGGAAGCAGATTGACGAGGTCGAACGTTACCAAAAGCACGTCGTTGACCAGGCAGTCGAGATCATCAAGCACCGCAACATCTCCTGCATGTTCACCACGCCGAAGATCCTTGAGGCGATCGGGGAGCGGATTTCCGTCCCGGGCCGGGGTATCAAGGGGATTTTTTGCGGGGGCACCACGATGAAACCACAGGACGTGCGCTTCTGGTGCGAAGAGGTTCTTGAAGGGAAAACCAAGCTTGTGCCCACCTACGGCAATACCCTCATGGGGCTCGCGTGCAGCATCCCGCTCGACGAGACCTACAGCGTGACTTACTACGCCCCCCAACCGCGGGCGGCCCTGCGCGTCGTGGTGGCGGATGACACCAACCAGACCGTGGATTACGGAGAATACGGGCGCGTTGAACTCACAACACTGACCAAAGAATTCTTCATGCCGCGATTCCTTGAACGGGATGAAGCCATCCGGAGAAAGCCTGCCGGGAAATATGCCTGGGATGGTGTGGGCGACGTGAGGCCTTTTGGAGCCATGGAGAAAAAAGTCGTGGAGGGGGTCTACTAGGGCGCCGGAATTTTCGCAATGAAGAGGAGAGCCATTTCGGTCGCCTGTGCGTTGATACTCAGCTTTTTCGCTGTGGGCTGTTCCAATGACGGTTCCATGCCGGAGACGTTGGTCAGTTCCTACAATGAGTCCGAGATGGATGCCGCGATCGAAAAGGCGAAAGCCACGGTCGGGGACTTCGTCGAGGCGCTTGCGATTGGAGAGGCGGACGAGTTTTCGATCAAGGCGCCGATTTCCGACAGCAACGGAACGGAGCATTTCTGGATTTCAGATGTTGCGTATGCCGACGGAAAGTTCACGGGATTGATCGCAAATGACCCGGGCGTCGTGAAGAATGTTGAATATGGGCAGTCGTGGTCGGTGGAAAAGAACGAGATCTCCGACTGGATGTTCATGAGGGGCGAGATGATACACGGGGGGTTCACGATTGAAGCTCTCCTTGCTTCATACCCGGAGGAAGAAGCAAACCTCATGCGATCTAAACTCGTTCGATAAAACCAAGCCACTAGAAATGATCATGAGCGCACCAACCATTACACTTTTACGCCGCGGTGAGATTTATCGCAGCTTCGATGAACAACAAGTCGTCCGTCTGGGCTCCGACGAACGCGCCGCAACCGTGACCTTCGCCAACTCGGGCCTGATCAAGCGGGACCTCATGGAACTTGGCAAGGCGCGGGAAAAACTGCAGGAGTTTTCGGCAGCCGAATTGCTGGAGATCACCTCGAAGGCGGCAGACTTGTTCCTTGAGGGGACGCTCCCGGTCGGAGCGGAAGAGATCCCTCAGTCGCCTGACGATTACGTGAAGTCACTGGCGTCGACAAGCGGTCTTCCGCACGCGCTCATTCGCTTCAACATGAAGCGTTTGCATAATATTTTCCGTCAGGTCCCTTCGATTTTCAAAGGGCTTTCCCGCGGACTTGACCCGGCGGTGCTGGACGCCGGCTACTACGACCAGCATGGTATTCGCGTTAGCTTCACGCCGACCGCCAACGCACTCGGCGTTATTCTCCCGAGCAACTCCCCGGCGGTCAATGCCCTTTGGATACCCGCCATCGCCATGAAGACCCCGGTTGTCCTCAAGCCAGGCCGCGAGGAGCCTTGGACTCCCTGGAGGATCATTCAGGCCTTCATTGCGGCGGGTGCCCCGAAGGAAGCCTTCAGTTTCTATCCCGCCGATCATGAGGGTTCGACGTCCATCATCCGGCGTTGTGATCGGGTCATGCTCTTCGGAGGGGACTCCACTGTCGCGCAGTATGAAAATGATCCCACCGTGGAGGTGCACGGTGCCGGGCGAAGCAAGATCCTCATCGGAGAAGATAAGATCGAAAACTGGAAGGATTATCTCGATATCATGGTGACGTCCATTTCCGCGAACAGCGGTCGGAGTTGCATCAATGCTTCCTGCGTCGTTGTGCCGAAGTATGCCGATGAAATCGCGAAGGCACTGGCAGAACGACTCATGGATATTGTTCCGCGGCATGCGGAGGACCCGGCGGCCAACCTCTCGGGGTTCGCCAATCCGAAGATGGCCGAGTGGATTGACGGGGCCATTGAAGACGGACTGGAGGAGGGCGGAGCCCGCGATGTTAGTCTCGAGCTTCGTGCCACGCCGAGGTATCAGGAGAAGGATGGGATGCACTACATGATCCCGACGATCACGCGCTGTGAATCAATTGATCATCCGGTCGGCAACACCGAGTTTCTTTTCCCCTATGCGAGCGTGGTGGAAATGCCACAATCCGAGATGCTTGGAAGCATCGGGAAGTCCCTCGCGGTCACGGCGATCTCCGACGATGCTTCATGGCATAATCAACTTATCGTCGCGCCCTTCATCGAGCGCCTGAATATCGGGGCGATGCCGACCAATCACGTCGAATGGGATCAGCCGCACGAAGGCAACCTCTTCGAATTCCTCTACCAGCGCCGTTCCATCCAAGTCGCCGAAGAGGTCGCCGCGTGACCGCCGAAATCACGATTTCCGCGCTGACCGAGGGCTTCGGTGCGCCCGAAGAGGTGCAGGCGTTCGCCCACACTCCGGGGACGGAGATCGTGTTTGGCGCCGGAGAGGTGACGCGATTGCCGGAGCTTTGCCGGAAATACGGGGGCGCGCGCATCCTCATCGTGAGCGATCCGGGTATTGCGAAAGCCGGACACTCGGCGCGAGCAAAGTCGCTCCTGGAAGCAGCCGGTCTGATGGCGACGGTTTTTGATGATGTGCGGGAAAATCCGACGACCGAGGACGTGAGGCTTTGCGTGCAGGCCGCGAAGGAAGGCGAAATCGACTTTATCGTGGGCTTGGGCGGAGGAAGCAGTCTCGACACGGCGAAGGGGTGCAACTTCATCCTTACCAACGGTGGTCACATGCGGGACTATTGGGGAGTGAACAAGGCGGAGAAGCCGATGCTTCCGTTCATCGCTGTCCCTACAACGGCCGGGACCGGGAGTGAATGCCAGAGTTTTGCCCTGATCGCCGACAGTGAGACGCACATGAAGATGGCTTGCGGGGACAAGAAGGCGGCGGCAAAGGCGGCGATTCTAGATCCGGAGCTGACTCTCACCCAGCCTCGGTCCGTCACGGTCCACACCGGGATGGATGCCATCACGCATGCCGTGGAGACCGCCGTAACCAAGAAGCGGTCCGGGACTTCTTTTGCGTATTCCAAGCTCGCCTTTTCCCTGCTGAATGAAGGTTTTGAAAGGGTTCTGAAGTCCCCGAACGAACTCGAAGGCCGCGCGCAAATGTTGCTCGGAGCGGCTTACGCCGGAACGGCGATCGAGAACAGCATGCTCGGAGCGGCCCATGCCTGCGCAAATCCGTTGACCGCGAAGTATGGCATTGTTCACGGGGAAGCGGTCGGTGTCATGATGCCGCATGTGGTGCGATTCAATTCCGAGGATAAGGAGGTTTCTTCCCAGTATGCAGAGCTTTTCAAAGGTGATCTGGCCGCGAGGATCGAGGAACTGCTGTCGGAGGCGGCCATGCCACTGAGCCTTTCAGGTCACTCAATTTCCGGAGATAGCCTTGATGAACTGGCGGAAGCAGCCGCCAAGCAATGGACGGCGCAATTCAATCCACGCGAAGTGGGATTCGCGCCTCTCAAGGCGCTTTATCAAGGTGCCATGAGTTTCTAGGGTCTCAATCTTTCCCGGAGAGATCAGGTGAAGGCGAGGAGCGGAACGAGAGAGTGAGGCTGCCAGAGGAATAAATCCTCTGCCAGCGCTTCGAACAGAAGATGAAAACATTCATTTTTTGCTCGTCACTCCTTCTATCATTCCAGCTCGCTGTCTTTGCCGATACACAGGCGCAACGAAAGTCCCACTACAACCTGAATTCTGCCGTCGCGCTCGGCGGATATGACCCGGTCGCGTATTTCACCGGTGGAGCAAAGAAGGGAAGCTCCAAGATCAAGCACGCCCATGACGGTGTGACCTACTATTTTGCTTCCGACTCGAACCGGAAGAAGTTCATTGCCTCGCCGGACAAGTATGAAGCTGAATACGGCGGTTGGTGCGCGTATGCGATGGCGGTGGAGGGGTCGAAAGTGAGGATCAATCCCCAGCGCTACAAGATCGTGGGTGGGAAACTCTACCTCTTCTATGATGCGTTTCCCGGCGGGAACACACTGAAGAAATGGAATAAAAAGGCCGATTCCTCCCAGATCCAGGCGGCGGACCGTTACTGGTCCGGATACGTGAAGTAGCTCACGCCACCGCCGTTTCCTCCTTCTGCGGTTCCACAAAACCACCCGCTTCGTGATGGGCGAGGGCGGCGGAGACGAAGCCGGAGAAGAGCGGATGCGGGTGGTTCGGCTTGGAGAGGAATTCCGGGTGGAACTGGCAGGCGATGTAGAAGGGATGGTCGCTGATCTCGACGACTTCGACGAGGGTGTCGTCCGGGGAAGTGCCGGCGACAACCAGGCCTGATGCTTCGAGTTGCTCGCGATAGTTTGAGTTGAATTCGAAGCGATGGCGGTGGCGTTCGCTGATGGTCGCGCTCTTGTACAGTTTGTAAGCTTTCGTTTCCGGCTTCAGGTCGCAAACCCACGTGCCTAGTCGCATGGAAGCGCCCTTTTCGGTCACATCCTTCTGCTCTTCAAGAAGGCAGATGACGGGGTGAGGGGTGTCGGGATCAAACTCCGTGCTGTTGGCATTCTCCAGTCCGGCGACGTTTCGGGCGAATTCGATGGTGGCGATCTGCATGCCGAGACAGAGCCCGAGGTAGGGAACATGGTTCTCTCGCGCAAACTGGGCGGCGAGGACCTTGCCCTCAGTGCCGCGGTCGCCGAATCCACCGGGAATGAGGACGCCGTCGACGCCGTCGAGTTGGCTCGCTGCGCCATGAGTTTCAATTTTCTCCGAATCGACCTTCTGCAACTTGATCTTGCAATCGTGCGCGGCGCCCGCGTGGGTCAGTGACTCGTAGATGCTTTTGTAGGCATCCTGAAGTTCGATGTATTTGCCGACGACGGCAATGTTCACCTCGTGTGCGGGGTGGACGACGCGCTCGACAAAGTGGCTCCAGTCAGTGAGGTCCGGTTCGGGCGTGTCGATTTTGAGTGTTTCGCAGACAATCTGGTCGAGATTCTCCTCGCGCAATTTGATCGGCAACTCGTAGATCGAATTCTCGACGTCCATGACCTCGACGACGGCCTCGACAGGGACGTTACAGAACATGGAGATCTTTTCGCGGACGTCGTAGTCGATCGGTTTCTCCGTGCGGCAAAGAATGATTTGCGGCTGGAGGCCGATTTCCCGGAGTTTTGCGATGCTCTGCTGGGTTGGCTTGGTCTTGAGTTCGCCGGCGGCCTTGATCCAAGGGACGAGGGTGACGTGGATGAAGAGGACGTTGTCGCGACCGACTTCGTTTCGGAACTGACGCATGGCCTCGTGGAAAGGAAGGCCCTCAATGTCACCGACGGTGCCGCCGATTTCGGTGATGATGACATCACCGCCCATTTGCTCGGCGACGGTGTAGATGCGTTCCTTGATCTGATCGGTGACGTGCGGAATGACTTGCACGGTCTTTCCAAGATAGTCCCCGCGCCGTTCCTTGCGAAGGACCGATTCGTAAACCTGACCACTGGTCAGGTTGTTCAGGCGGGAGAGGACACTGTTGGTAAAACGTTCGTAGTGGCCGAGATCGAGATCAGTCTCGGCACCGTCGTCGAGCACGTAGACTTCGCCATGCTGGTAGGGGCTCATCGTCCCCGGATCGACGTTCAGGTAGGGGTCAAACTTCTGCAGGATGACTTTCAAGCCGCGTCGTTCGAGCAGCGTCCCGAGCGAGGCCGCCGCGAGGCCTTTTCCCAGGGAACTGACGACTCCGCCGGTGACGAAGATGTATTTCATGACTGATTGGTAGCGAGTGTGGTTTGGCAGGCGGGAGTTTTCACGTCTACGGGCTTGTCCCGCGCGAGCAAAAGCTTTTCAATCGGCGCCACTTGTTCCGGTGTGTCCACGCCGAGCGAGTGTTCGTGAGTAATGACGACATCGATACGCGTTCCGTGGTCGAGCGCACGTAGTTGTTCCAGCTTTTCGCATGTTTCGAGGGGGCTGGGTGGCCAAGTGACAAATTTTAAAAGGAATTCCCGGGTGTAGCCGTAGATGCCATGGTGGCGGAGCAGGGGGAATTCCGGCTGGGAGTCGCGACAGAACGGGATGCGGCTCCGGGAAAAATAGAGGGCTTGTCCTCCCTGTCCGACAACGACTTTGACCACATTGGGATCGCCGGCATCACGCTCGTCCTCGATCGGATTGGCCGCCGTGATCATTTCCAAATCCGGCTTAGAAATCAGGCGGTCGGCAAGGGAATTAATGAGAGTCGGCTCGATGAGAGGCTCATCGCCCTGGATGTTCACGAGGTGCGTTAAGTCGTGCCGTGATCCCGCCACTTCGGCCAGCCGGTCGGTGCCGGTCGCATGGTCCTCGCGGGTCATCACGACGTTGGAACCAAACTTTTTCGCGGCCTCGGCAATGCGCGCGTCGTCGGTGGCAAGCACCAACTCGTCGAGTTTGTCGGCCTCGACGCATCGTTCCCAAACATGCTGAACCAAGGGTTTTCCTGCGAGGAGATGAAGCGCTTTGCCGGGAAAACGCGTTGAACCCCATCGCGCCGGAATGACCCCTAAAATCCGTGCTGTACGATCTCGATGCACGGGATAACTAGGTAGTCTTTCCTCGGTGCTGGGGCAAACGGGATTTCACGATTGCGACGGAAATTCCCTGTTAAGGCTATGATTTATAAATCTCTTCCGGCACGACGGCCAAATTTGAGATCAATGACCCCGGGCCCGCGCATCATCCAGGGCTTCGTAAAATTCATCCAGCCCGCCGAGCAAATGGAAGTCGTTCTTGTCGATGGAGGTGGCGTAATCCTCGGCGCATCGACCACCGATCAACACGGGAAATTCCTCCGGGAGCTGTTCGCGAAGAGTCGCCAACTCCCCGGGGAGACGGGGATCATCGCCGGGATAGATAACACTCAACGCGAGGGCACGGGCCTTATGTCGAAGGACCGTGGAAGCGATTTCATGCGCCGGCAGGGAAGCACCAAGGTAGATGACTCTCCACCCGTGATGGGCGGCCGCTGCGGCAGCCATCGTGGCGCCTAGTTCGTGAACTTGGCCGGAAGGGGTTCCCACGACGAGCACCGGAGCGCTCTCCGGGATCGAGAAACCACGTATGTGGGTGAGAAGAAAGCTGTTCAACGTGGAGGTCGCGAGATGCTCATGCGCGGCATTGATCTCGCCCTGGTGCCAAAGTTCTCCAATTCTCTCCGCCAGTGGGGCGACGAAGCGGGTCAGGAGCCCCGAGTGCCCGAGTCGCACTGCGGCCTCGTTGATGAGTTCGTTCAAGAGCCGGTCGTCCTGAGCGATTACCGCTTCAATGGCGCGCGCGATGAAGGAGTCTCCGCCGACCTCTTTCAGACTCGGATTGTTCGATGGACGGCCCTCCTCCTCAAGAAGCAACTCGAGTTGCTCCCTCGTCAGGCGTGCAATTCGACCGATGCTGTGCCCGTGCTCGCTGAGCGTTCGCAATTTCTGCAGTCTCTCGACGTCATCATCGGAATAAAGTCGCCGATTGGTCTCGGTCCGAGAAGGAATTACTACCGCATACCGCTGTTCCCAGGCACGGATCACATGCGAACTGAGGCCGGTCCGTTTGCTGACAACGCGAATGGAGTGTTTTTGATCCGTCAAGATGCCGTGAGATAAGACCAATACGCCAGAAGAAGGCGGTTGTGACCTGATTTTTCTTCGTCATCGTAATCGCCTGCCGATGGCCTCCCCTGAAATTGACGTGTCCTACCGGCAAGGCGTCCACCTT
>JBCDLR010000169.1:0-8472 GCA_038745205.1 Verrucomicrobiota bacterium | reverse complement strand
GGGCGATGGGAGCCATCGCCTTGAGCCTTTTTCCCAGGATCCTGCAGGCGATTCTCTATCGTCTCTCCATCGTCGGCGCACTCCTTCACCCCATCAGCATCGTTCTCTTCCTCGGCATCCAATGGGAAGCTTTCATCAAGAGCCTGCGGGGCATCCGGCCGACCTGGCGAGGACGCGCCCTCGACGACTCACTTCCGGGATAACCGCCAGAAGAGAAATCCGCCAAGGCCGAGGAAAATGACATTGGGCAGCCACATCAGGATGTGCGGAAAAACATCCGGACTGCTCTTCTGCGAATCCGCGACAATAATGAAGAGGAAGTAACTGATCGCGATGATGAGCGAGAGCGCGAAGCCGATCGATGTCTCGCGGCGCTGTGCCGTAATCCCCAGCGAAATCCCGATGAAGGCGAAGGTGATGCTCGCCATGGAAAAGGAAAACCGCTTGTGGATCTCCGTGCGGTAGCGGCTCCGTTCCCGCTCGTCGAGATCCTCTTTCGTCCGCAATTCATTAATCAGGAAATCCGTCGTGCGGGTGGAGACCTTCACCTTCGATTCATCTTCCCGCAACGCTTCGAGAGAAAACTCAAGGTTCCACTCATCGCTCGCCACACCGGGATTCACCTGGGAAAGAGTCTTGCGATTAATCCCTTCGCCTTTCTCCAGCGTCATCATGCCGCTGAAGGACATGATGATGGAGTCCGTTGCCTTGTCGTATTCCATCGACGCCCAATCCGCGTTCAAATACAGGATTGGATACTTGAACTTGTCATACTTGATCACGGAAACCCCCTTCAACCGGTCCTCGATCCGCTCCTTGGAATAGAAGGTGTACTCGCCGACATCGATGATCTTATCCGATTGAAAGAGAGCGAGCGGATCGTCCACCGCCATTTCGTACATGGCATCCTTCATTTCCGCCGAGGCCCGGGGGGCCACCTCATTGTTGATCCAAAGGCTGATCCCGGAAAGGACGATGGAGATGATGAAGACGGCCCGGCAGATTCCCGGCATGCTCAGACCGGCCATGCGCAGTGACACCAGCTCGTTGTCCGCGGAGAGACGCCCGTAAATCAAGAGCACGGCTGTAAGAAACCCCCACGGAATAGTGAAGGTCAGGGAAAACGGCAGAATGAAGGCGATGAACTTGAAGACGGCGTCCAGCGGCAGGTCCTTCTCCACAAGCAGTTCAAAGACCTCCTTGAAGATTTGCCCGAGCACGACGACCACGCTCAACACCACCACGCCCATGATGGTGGCGAGGAGCACCTGCCAACCAACGTAGCGGTCAACGATGCGAGCT
This sequence comes from Verrucomicrobiota bacterium, assembly GCA_038745205.1. Taxonomy (GTDB): domain Bacteria; phylum Verrucomicrobiota; class Verrucomicrobiia; order Verrucomicrobiales; family DEV007; genus JBCCWV01. The sequence continues at coordinate 7,170 of JBCDLR010000169.1, read as the reverse complement.
GGAAACGGGAGGACGATCCGGAACAGTCCGGTGAAATCGGCGCTAAATCAACGGACGATTCTTTTCCACCTAAACGGCCACTTCTTCCATCTCCGCGACCGGGGCACGCACGGCTTCCGGACCGCGCACATCTTCATCCACGCTGTCGGCGGCGATCCACCCTGACATCATCACCATCGGCATACCCGGCCCCGGATGCGCCGCTCCTCCCGCGAGATAGAGCCCGTCGAGGTGCGGGCTGCGGTTCGCGGGTTTGAACGCCCCGTTGAACTTCCCGTGGCTTGCAAGGCCGTAAATCGCTCCGTTGAGAACGTGGTAGCGGTCGTGAATGTCCTGCGGCGTGAGCGCGCTCTCGCAAACGATGCGGTCTTCGATGTCGTCGCACCCCGCACAGTGCTTCATCTTGTCGAGAATGACCTGGCGGTATTTCGGGAACATGCGCTCCCAGTTGTGATGCGGGCGAAGGTGCGGCGTGTGCACGAGGATGTACATGGCTTCCCCGCCTTCCGGCGCGACCGCGGGCTCGGTTTTCGACGGCGCCGCCACGTAGCAGGTTGGATCAGGCGCAGGCTGCCCGTCCTGGTAAATGGCGCGAAACTCCTCTTCAGGGTCTTCGGAGAACACGAAATTGTGATGCTCGAGGTGGTCATACCGTTGCTTGAGCCCAAGGTAGAGAACGACTCCCGAACAGGCCGGTTCGTACTTCCATGAGCGGAACGGTTTTTTCAGCCCCTTCCCGATGAGTTCATCATAGGTGCGCACCGCATCGCAGTTCGAAACCACGGTATCAAACTCGTGGCGCTCGCCCGTCTCGGTTTCAATTCCGCGCACGCGCCCGCCGCCGGTCGCAACGTGACGCACCTTTTCCCCCGTCCGGTATTCGATTCCCAATTCCCTCCCGAGTTTCACAAGCGCCTCGGGAACCGCCCGCGTCCCCTTCATCGGATACCAGACCCCTTCGCTCACCTGCATGTGGGCAATGCTGCAAAGGACGGCCGGGGACGCTTCCGGTGAGGAGCCGACATACTGCGTGAAGTGGTCGAGCATTTGCGCCACGCGCTCATCCTTGATGAAACTCCGAACCGTTCCCGCCACCGAACGCCCCATCCGCATGTCCATCAAGTCGCGCAGGACCGAGGGCTGGAAGGTCCCGCCGAGTTCAAAGGTGTCGGGAATGCCACCGACGGAGCGCCAGAAGAAAAACTTGTCGGAGATCTCATGCAGCCGCTTGGAGTAATCGATAAAACGGTCGTAGTTGCTGGCATCCCGGCTCACGGCAGAGAACTCCTCCAAGGTTGCCTTCATGTCCTCAACCCTCTTGCGGAGATCGAGGACGGAACCGTCCTCATAGAAACAACGCCATTGGGGATCCAGCGGAACGAGGTCGAGGTAGTCCTTCATTTCCCGCCCCGCCTCGTTGAAGATTCGCTTCAGAACCGAGGGCACGGTCAGGATCGTCGGCCCCATGTCGAAACGAAACCCGTCAAGGTCCAACTGCGCCGCCTTGCCGCCGAGCCATTCATTTTTTTCAAAAACAGTGACTTTGTATCCGCGCGCGGCAAGCGTGCACGCGCTGGCGAGACCGGCGAGGCCGGAGCCGATGACACCGACGGTATGATCGATTCGAGAGTTCATGTGGGGATAGTTACGCTGATCGGGCCTGGTCCCGTTGAAGCTTTTCACGGAGACTCCGGAACAACTTCCGCCAGGCACGAATCCGCGCACCATGCCCACGGCCATGCACGGCGGCAATGTAATTTTCAAAGACTTCCGCATCCTCCGGCATGGACCCGTCAAGGTGCGGGAGAAAGTTCCCTTTTCGCACCGAGACCACCTTGGGCACGGTCATTTCCAAGAGACCTTCGTCGCCGCGAGTGACTCCAAAACCGCTCTCGCCCCGCCCTCCGAAGGGTGCTCGTGGGTCCGCAGTCGGGACAATGATATCGTTGATGACCACCGTTCCCGCGTCGACGAGTTCGGCAAACTGCCGGGCTGCTTTCTCCGGCCCGAAAACCGTCGCCCCCAGCCGGTAGGGGCAATGCCCTGCTTTTTCCAAGGCCTCCTCCATGGCCTCGAACTCAAACAGAAAGGATACCGGCGCGAAGAGATCCTGGTTGGCGCGCGGGTCGGCCGCATCCATGCCGCCCAGAACCAGTGGCTTCAGTCGTTCACTCTCGAAGCCCCCGCACACCACCCTCGCTCCGGACCCCGACAGCAACTCCCTTACTTTCAGCACCACGGCCTCGCTCATCTCGTTGCACTGTCTCCCCCCGCTCGAACCGGCTGCACTCTGCAGCCTTACCCGCAGGGCGCTCTCGAACTCGCCTGCGAGCGATTGCGCGACAAAAACCCGTCGAGGCGCGATACAGGTACACCCGCCGTTGAGCATGAGCCCGAAGGCCACAGCCTTCGCCGCCCGCGCGACATCCGCACCCTCGAGGACAAACGCCGCATCACACCCGGACAATTCCATCGTGGAAGTCGTGAGTCGCGCATTCGTTTCCGCGAGCACCGCCCGGCCCGTCGCCGCCGAACCCGTCAAGACGACATGATCGACCCCGGAACGGATCGCCGCCGTCGCCTCCGCGGGATCAGGAGCGAGAACCTGCACCAGGCCGTCGCTCATCGAAAGCTTCCTCACGAAAACCTGCATCGCCTTCACCCCGTTCGGCGACGGCTTGATCACGACCGCGTTCCCGGCCGCAAGCGCGTGTAGCGCCTGCACCCCGGGCAAGGTGAGCGGGTAGTTGCCCGGCCCGACAACGAGCACGACCCCGCGCGGCTCCCGGTGCACCACGGATTCCACTTTTCCCATCCACAGCGGGCGCCCTTTTTTCAGCGTTCTCGGAGCAAGCACTTCCGACGCCCGGCGCTCCAGGAACTTGCACGAGTCCACCAGCGTCAGGACTTCGGCATTCAGCGATTCCGCCACGTTGTCCCGACCGCAGGCCTCCGCCAATTCCCGCGCCGCATCCGCGAACCGGTGACGCGCCAGACGCAGGCAATCGAGGCGATGCCGCAAGCCCGCGTCTCGCCACTCCTCCTGCGCTTCCCGCGCCCGCGCCAAGACTTCGGATGAAATGGGCATGGGTCAGGCTACCCCACGAAAGACCTTCAGGGAAACGAGATCGGGGAGAACACGCACTAGACGGCGTCCGCGAGGGCCGCTTCTTCATCCACCCTCAATTCCCTCCCTGATTCCTCCCTTGCACCGCTCCCGCCGAGGTCGCGGAGGAGGAGACTCGCACTGATTCGCGCCGACTCGAAGATGACCGGCAGCCCGCTCCCCGGATGGATCCCGCCGCCGACAAGGTAAACGCCACCCAGTTCCTCGAAACGGTTCCGGGGCCGGTTGACTAACATTTGTCCAAAATTGTGCGCGAGATTGAAGGTCGCCCCTTTGTAGATGTGGTGATCATGCTCCCAATCGGCAGGCGTAACCATTTTCTCGTACTCAATGGCCTGCTCGACTCCTTCGAAGCCCGCGAGTTCAAGCCGGTCGAGCGTTTTCCGGCGAAACGTCTCTTTCTCGCGTTCCCAATCGATGTTCGCGGTCTTGTGCGGAACTGGAATAAGGACGTAAAGGCCACTCTTGCCTTCAGGCGCCAGGGTCGGATCCGTCACGGCCGGGTTCTGCACGTAGAAGGATGGGTCGGTCGGCAAAACCTTCTGATTCTCAATCTGATCGAGGTTGTTCTCGTAGTCGCTGGAGATGAAAATCGAATGGTGCGGGAGGTCGTCGTAACGGCGGTTCAATCCGAGGTAGAGCATGAACGTCGAGCAGGAATACTGCTTCTGTGCCAACTTCCGGTCGGACCAGCGTCGACGCATTTGATCCGGAACCATGCGCTCCATCGCGCTGGCGAAATCAGCATTGATGACCGTCGCATCCGCCCCGAATTCGCCACTGCCCGTGCGAAGTCCCTTTACACGTCGACCATCAAATTGAAGTCCGCTGACTTCTTCACCGAGCCGGATTTCCACCCCGAGTCGTTCCGCCCCTCGTGCCATCGCCTCGGTGACAGCCGCGCAACCTCCGATTGGATGGAAGACACCGTGTTCGTACTCGAGAAACGAAAGAATGGAAAACAAGCTCGGGCACTTGAAGGGCGACATCCCGAGATACTTCGACTGGAACGTGAAGGCGAGACGAACGCGCTCGTCCTTGAAGAACCTCGCCAGGTCGCGGTCGACGGAATTCCATGGACGAAGCATCGGCAGCGCCTTCATCAGTTTCGGATCAAGGAAACTGAGGACGGAGTTGAAGGGTTTCTGAAGGACAGGTGTGAAAGCGTCGAGCTTGCGGCGGTTGTCGGCCAGGTAGGGGCGCAGCTGCTTCGCGTCCTCCGGCGACAGCGCCGCGATGTTCTGTTCCATCTGCTCGATCTCCGGCGTGCACCAGAGTTCCCCTCCGCGTCCATATATCAGCCGGTATTGGGGATCGAGCTTCTTCATTTCGATCTCACGATGCAGGTCCATGCCCGCCTCCTCGAAAACCTCCTCAAGGATTCGCGGGAACATGAAGAAGGTCGGCCCGACGTCGAACTTGAAACCCTGCGCTTCGATGCTCGAAGTGCGCCCCCCAACCTTGTTTTTCCGCTCAAAAATCCGGGTTTTGATCCCTTTTTTGGCCAAGAGCATGGCCGTTGCCAACCCGCCCGGGCCAGCCCCAATTACATTCGCAACTGCTTCACTCATCAAGAAATACAATCTTTTTTTATCGGAAAAAAGGACGGTTTTCGTCAAATTACGGAAAAGACGCTGTCCGGGATTCACCTAGTTCAAACGTCGCTTTTCTATAGCGAGTCCCGCGCTTGCTGCTAATATTATCCTAAAGAAACCCTATTTAAAATCCCCCACCAGAAATGAGAATTGTGAAGGCTCTGCAAATTGTGATGACAGGAGTAATCGGTCTTGTACTCCTGTCCCCCGCCACCGGACAAAGCGTCAACGAAGAGGAACTCGACTTCCGATTCTGGAGAGACTTGGAGGCAGGAACCGCCATCAGCGCCGCACTCCTCGATTTCCACAAACCCTCAGGAAAGATCAAGCTCTACAAAAAAGGCGGCAAGACAGAGGTCCACGACCTCAAGAACTTCCACGAAGAGGACCAGACCTACGTGAACGAATGGCAGGCCTTCAAGGAAGAGATGGCCGCCAAGGAAGCGGCCAAGATCAAGGCGGCACAGGGACCCGAGAAAGTGGCAACTGAAATTTCCAAGGCGATTGAAATGCGCGTCAGCACTTCGGAAGAAAAAGGAAAGACCGAGCGCGAAGGTAGTTTCAAAAGCTATCCGGTGAACCACCAGATCCTCGTCCAGGTCGCCACGAAGAGGGGCGCCCCTCAAATCAACAAGGGTCAGCTTTTCGTGACGGCATTCGTCGGACACGAAACGGAACACGCCCAGCTCAAAGGGAAGAATTCCGAACCACGGCCGGAACACAGCGATGAAAAGGTCTTCGAAGAGAAGCAGAAGGCGGTCGCCGTGGAAAGATTTTCACCCGGAAAAGTCTCGGATTTCAAGTTTGAGCTGAACACTCTCTCGAAAAAAGGCGAGCACGCTTACAAGAAAGGGAACAAGAATCGCGAAGTGGACTGGGAGCACGAGCAGAAGCTCATCGGCGTCCACGCCCGCATTATGATCGACGGCAAACTGGCCTCTGAGATCCGCTTCCCCGAAGATTTGGAAAAGCGGGTCGCCCGCTATGACTGAGCGCCAACTTTCGTCTCTCCTTTCCCTTTGACATCGCGCGGCTTCCCGCGCACCTCTGACGGCGGATGTCCGTGCCCGTCTCGATCGTCGTCCTCGTCGCGACCCTGATCATCTTTGCCGTCTTCTTCTTCGCGCCGATCCTGACGACGGTGAAGGAAGCGTTTCTCGTCGATGGCAATCTCACCTTCGACTACGTCCGCGAGGTTTTCGCCAACCCGCTCTACCGGGAAGGCCTCACCAACAGCTTTCTCCTCGCGGTTTTCAGCACCCTCCTCGCGCTCATCCTCGCGATGCCGCTCGCCGTCGCCTCCGGGCGCTATGCGTTTCCCGGCAAGAAGATCCTTGGCTCGCTTATTCTCGTTCCGCTCATCCTGCCACCCTTTGTCGGCGCCATCGGGGTGAAACAGATCCTCGGCCAGCAGGGCGCGCTCAATGCCTTTCTCTCCAGCTTTGGCATGGTCGACATGAGCGACCCCATCGACTGGCTTGGCGGCGGACGTTTCTGGGGCGTAGCGATCATGAACGCGCTGCACCTCTATCCCATCCTCTTCCTCAACATCAGCGCCGCCCTCGCCAACATTGATCCCGCCATGGAAGAAGCGGCGTCCAGTCTCGGGTGCAAACCCCTCAAGCGCTTCTTCCGCGTCACCTGGCCGCTCGCCATGCCCGGCATCTTCGCGGGAGCAACCATCGTCTTCATCTGGTCCTTCACTGAACTCGGCGTCCCGCTCATCTTCGACTACCGCCGCGTGACCTCCGTCCAGATCTTCGACGGCATCAAGGACCTTAGCGGCAACCCCTTCCCCTACGCGCTCGTCGCCGTCCTTCTCGTCTTCTCCGTCGTTCTCTACCTTATCGGGAAGTTTGCCTTCGGACGACAGGCCTACGCCATGACCGGACGCGCCGCCGTCGGCGGGGGCGAAAAGAAATTGAGCACCATCAACGGCCTTCTCTGCACCGTCGGCTTCAGCTTCGTCTTCTTCCTCGCCGTCATCCCGCACATCGGCGTCGCCCTCACCGCCGTCTCCACCGATTGGTACAAGTCCGTCCTCCCCGACGGCTTCACCTTGAAACACTTCAACGATGCCCTCGGCCACGAACTCACCGTCCCCTCCATCGCCAACAGCCTGAAATACGCCTCCGTGGCCACCGTCATCGACGTCTTTCTCGGCGTCGGCATCGCCTACGTCATCGTCCGCACCAAGCTCCCCGGACGAAAACTCCTCGACACCATCTCCATGCTCCCGCTCGCCGTCCCCGGCCTCGTCCTCGCCTTCGGCTTCCTCGCCATGACGATGAAAGGCCAGCCCCTCGCATGGCTCCTCCCCGACGGAAACCCCATCTTCCTCCTCATCGTCGCCTACGCCATCCGCCGACTCCCCTACGTCGTGCGCAGCGCCGTCGCCGGCTTCCAGCAAACGAGCGTCTCCCTCGAGGAAGCCGCGCAAAACCTCGG
>JBCDLR010000168.1:0-8530 GCA_038745205.1 Verrucomicrobiota bacterium | reverse complement strand
GTTTGCTTTTCCCTCGACGGGTGCTTTTGAGTAACCCGTCGCCCCCGGACCAGTGCCATGTCAGAACTAATTGAAGAAACCGACCTCGACTCCTGGATGAAAAAAGTTCCGGAATGGGAATACAATGACGGAGGCATCTCCCGGATGTTCGAGTTCGATGAATACATGATGGGCATCGACTTCGTGAACGATGTCGCGGAAATTGCAGAGGAAGCCGGGCACCATCCCGACATGACCGTCTTCTGGTGCCGGGTCCGATGCGAACTGACGACTCACGACCTGGGTGGTGTGACCGAGGAGGACTTCGAACTCGCGGGACGCATCGACACGCTGGTCGATTAGACGGAGTCGACGATGGTCGCGACGGCGGAAACGCGGCAACGGGAATGACTTTCCCGTCGTCACCGGGATTGCTGGCGGCCATCGATTTTGAATCCGCAGGAGCGGAACGCGGACGTACGGACGAACCGGTGCAAATCGGCATCGCGACTTTGGACGCCAATGGAAGCGTCGAAGTAGAACGGCTCCTTCGGTCCTACCTCGCCTGTGACCAACAGATCGTCTGGAGCGCGCGAAAGGTGCATGGGATCACCGACGAAGATATCGCCGATGCGCCCAGCCTGGTTTCCCTCTGGCCGGAGATCAGTTCGCGTTTGCGGGGAATTCCCGTCGTCGCCCATGGGGCAGGTACGGAAAAGCGGTTCCTGCGCGCCTTTCCCCTGCACGGCTTTGGCCCTTGGATCGACACGCTCACCCTCGCCCGCGAAGCCTTGCCTCAGTTGCCGGACCACTCGCTCGCCACCGTTACGGGAGCCCTGGGATTGGAAGGGGAGTTGCGGGACAACTTGCCCGACCTCGACTGGCACGACGCCTTGTTTGATGCCTTGGCGGCTCTTCTGGTTGCGCGGGAACTGAAAGTGTTCTGAGTAGGCAGAAAGAGTCTTTGTAGTCGTGACCTCCCGAAGACGCCCGGTTCCGCGTCGCGAATTTCCCATGCAGCCGCTGCAGTTGTGCTAGATTCCGCGCTCCATGCTGGAAAGGAAGATCCAACTGACGTATTCCCATCGCGTTGCGTTTACCCGGGGCGCGTTCTCTGCCGGAAACTCGACGATCGCGGATCTCGTCGCCGAGTGCGAAGATGCGCCGCCGCATCGCGTTGCGGTTTTTATCGACCATGGATTGGTGAAGGATGACGAGAGCTTGCTCGCGACGATAGAAGGCTACTTCGAAACTCATCGCGAGCTTTTCCAACTGGGGTTGGAGCCCTGTGTCTTGCCGGGCGGGGAAGCCTGCAAATCGGAGTGGTCCTTCGTTCCAAGTCTTTGGGAGGCCATCGACGAAGCCGGGCTCGATCGGCACAGTTTCGTGTTCGTCATCGGGGGCGGGGCTATTCTCGATCTCGTCGGTTTTGCGGCGGCGACGGCCCACCGTGGAATCCGGTTGGTCCGCTTTCCAACGACAACGCTAAGCCAGGGCGATGGGGGTGTGGGGGTGAAAAACGGCGTCAATTTCCTCGGCAAGAAAAACTGGGTTGGATCCTTTGCCGTGCCGTTTGCCGTGGTGAACGACTTTGATTTCCTCGAATCGCTCCCGGCATCGGTGCGTCGGGAGGGGATCATCGAGGCGATCAAGGTATCGCTCATTCGCGATGCCGGCTTCTTTGCGTGGATTTCCGAGAATGTGGAAGCTCTCGCCCGGTTGGATGCCGGGACGCTGGAAACCCTGATCCGACGGAGCGCGGAATTGCACGTGGACCATATCGCTTCCTGCGGAGATCCATTCGAACTCGGGTCGGCGCGGCCGCTTGACTTCGGCCATTGGGCGGCACATCGGCTGGAGCAGATTTCCAATTTCGAACTCTCCCATGGGGGTGCCGTCGCCATCGGCATGGCCGTCGATTTGGTGTATTCGCGGCGTGCCGGAATCCTCGACGCCGGGAGTTGTGGTCGCATTCTCGACCTCGTCGAACAGATTGGATTTGCCACCTACTCCCCGCATTTGCACGCGGTCGAGGACGGACGGCTTGCGGTTCTTCGAGGACTTGAGGATTTTCGTGAACATCTGGGGGGAGAACTCACCGTCACCCTCATTCCGGAAATCGGGCAAAAGCTTGAGGTTCATGACGTGGAGGAGGCGAAAGTGGTCGAGGCGATGGCGGAACTCAGGGAGCGAGCGGAAGAAGTAAAAATTGGTTGAAAAACGAGCGTTCAGCCCGATAATCCCCGCCCCATGGCTAAAAAGAGCTGGAAAGCACGCAACAAGCGCAAAGAACGCACTGCCGCCAAGTTCGCAAAACTACGCGAACAGCTGAAGAAAGAGGGCGATTACGTCGGTCTTTCCATGTTGCCGCGTGACGCAAGCCCGACCCGCACGGTGAACCGCTGCGAGAGCACGGGGCGTCGCCGTGGCTACATTGGTCGTTTCAAGCTCTCCCGCATCGCCTTCCGTGAATTGGCCTCAAAGGGGATGATTCCAGGCGTCACCAAATCCAGTTGGTAGATCCGTGGCTGATTTTCGCCCTTTCCGGAATGCCGGAGAATTGCACCTGATCCTCCGATCGGTTAGATTTCCCGCCTCGGCTGATTTTTCCGGCCGTCCCCATGCCGATTTACGAATATATCGCCGAAGACGAGGACAAAGGTTGTCGAATATGCTCCCGCGGCTTTGAGCTTCGCCGTCCGGTAGATCGCGACCCGCTGGAAGTTTGCCCGCTGTGCAAGACGCCGGTCGTGAAGGTGATCTCCAAGGTCAACACGCCGAAGGTGGCGAAGCCGCTTTCCGTTTCTGACGCGAAGAGTGCGGGATTCACGATCCTCGAAAAGCGCGACGAGGGTGTTTACGAGAAACTCTGAGGTGAAGCCCACGATTCAACTCTGACGGTGAACCTTGCTGCCCTTAGTCTGTTTCTCGCAAACGCCTCTTCCCTTGCCACGGAATGGCCGTCTGCAGGCACGATTGTCTTCCAGGTCGGACTGATCCTTTTCGTTCTCCTGCTGAATGCGTTTTTTGTTGCGGCCGAGATCTCACTCGTTCGCTTGCGGGCCGGTCAATTGGAAGAAGCGCTCAAGGAGGAGAAGAACAAGGAGGCGACTCTTCTTGTGAAGAAGATGACGAAAGACCTCGGGCGCTATCTCTCGGCTAGCCAACTGGGGATCACGCTGACGAGCCTCGCCCTCGGATTCCTCGGCGAGCCTTTCCTCGCCCGACTGCTGCAGCCGCTGTTTACACTCTGGGGCATCGAGATATCGACCGGCTGGATGCGGGTCATCTCGATTCTCATTGCCCTGCTCATTTTGGGATTCCTTCACATCACGATTGGCGAGCAAATTCCCAAGACGGTGGCCCGCCGGCGGACGCTGGGCACCTCCCGCTTTTGCGCACGCCCCCTCAAGCTCTTCTATTTCATCGGACGCCCCGCCATATTCTTTGCCGATGCGTTTTCAAAATGGGTCCTGAAGGTCCTCTTTCGTCTCGAGCCGTCCAGCGGTCAGGAGGCCATGCACAGCGACCTCGACCTCGCGCATCTCTTCGAGGAAAGCGCTAAATCCGAAGTGGTGACGGACACCGAGAAGGAAATCCTCGAGAACGCGATTGCCCTGAACGACCGCTTCGTCCGCGACGTTGTCACGCCGCGCAACGACGTGGTTTGTATCGACACAAAGAAGAGCTTTAAGGAGAATGTCGAGAACGCGATCCGGTCGGGTCATACGCGCTTCCCGGTCGTCGAAGGTCACCTCGACAAGACGCTCGGGTTCATTCACATCAAGGACCTCTTCAAGCACTTCCTCTCCGACACCGAACCGGACCTGATGAAGGTGAAACGCGAGTTGCTCGAGGTACCGGAGATGATGAATCTCGACGCCCTTCTCCCGCAGATGCAGAAGGAGAGGTCAGGGATGGCGCTCGTCGTGGATGAATTCGGTGGATCGCAGGGGATCGTCACGCTGGACAACGTGGTTGAAGAGGTCGTCGGCGATATCCAGGACGAGTTCGACAACGAAGCTCCCGCCGTCCGTTGGATCGGGCGGAGCAAGGATTCGTTCGTCGTGGAAGGAAAGCTCGCGCTCTACGAACTCGCGGAGCACACCGAACTGGAAATTGAAACCGAAGAGGTAAGTTCCGTCGGTGGCTACATCACCCAATTGCTCGGTCACCTGCCGTCCGCCGGAGAGTCGGCGGAGATCGAGGGATACCGTGTGACCGTCACCCGGGCCGACGGGCGCCGGGTTCTGGAGGCGCGGTTTGATCGGTTGCCTCCGGAGAAGCCGTTGGAAGAAGAGGGTGAAACGGAATCGAACTGAAATATTGGAGGGATGACGGCCGTTTAGCGTCTTGCCGGTAGCAGTCAGCAACTCTATCAATCGCCCATGTCATTAAAAGTCATCGTCGCCTGCGGGGGAACCGGGGGGCATTTGTTTCCAGGGATCGCGGTGGCGGAAGCGCTCCAGGAGCGCGGGCATGAATGCCTTGTCCTGATCTCGGAGAAGAAGATCGACGCGCTGGCGGTGAAGGGGCACGACCACTTGCGGTTCGAGACGGTGGAGGCGGTGGCGATGCCGAGGCTGCTCTCGCCCAGGATCGTGCCCTTTGCCTTCAGGATGTGGCGGACGATCGGGCAGTGCCGGAAGATCATTCGGGACTTCGGGACGGACGCCGTTTTGGGCATGGGCGGTTTCACCTCACTACCACCTGTCTGGGCCGGAAGGCGGCACGGGGCGAAGACGTTCATTCATGATTCGAATGCCATTCCCGGGCGCGCGAACAAGTTGACGGCGCGGTTCGCGGATACCGTTTGTCTCGGACTCGAGGAGTGTGCCCCTTATTTTGAAGGCAGGAAGACAGAAGTGACGGGGACGCCGGTGAGATCTTCGTTGAAGGAAAAGATGGAGAAGACCGTGGCTCGCAGGCGGTTCGGCCTTCGCGACGACCTTGGCCATGTCCTGTTGGTCATGGGCGGCAGTCAGGGGGCCCAGGGAATCAACCGGGCGGTGGTGAAGGCCTTTCATGATTTGCCGGGAGGGCTCGGGGTGATTCACCTGAGTGGCCCGGACGGTTTCGAGGAGACCCAGGCCGGCTATGGGGACGCGGAAGGTCGGGTGCATGTCGCCCCTTTTTGCCACGAGATGGGAGCGGCCTACGCGGCCTCAGATTTTGCGATCGCGCGGTCCGGGGCATCCAGCTTGACCGAGCTGTCCCACTTCGGCTTGCCCTCGATTCTCGTGCCGTATCCCTTTGCCGCCGACGATCACCAGACGAAAAATGCCGATGTCTTTGTCCGCGCCGGGGCGGCGCTTCTCGTGAAGCACGACGAATTCGAGGCAAGGGATGTCGCCGAGTTCCTCAGGAAATGGATGTCGGAGAAGGAGGAGTTTGCTGCCGTGCGGAAACGGGTGTTGAGCCTCGCGGTGCCGAATGCGGCCGGAAATATGTGTGATCTCATCGAAGAAGCATGCCGGTAGCCAACGACATCACGAAGGAACTCGCGAGTCTCATGGATGGGGGGGCAAGGTTGCACTTGATTGGAGTCGCGGGTTCGGGAATGAGCGGACTGGCGAAGTTGTTTCTCGAACTGGGACTGCCGGTGAGTGGATGTGACCGGGTGCGGACGTCCGAGGTGGAAAACCTCGAGCGCTCGGGATTGCGGTTTTCGTCGCCACAGACTGCGGAAGCACTCGGGGACGCAGAGGCCGTGGTTTACTCGTCGGCAATCAAACCGGGGAATCCTGTTTTCGATGCGGCGACGACGAACGGCTTGCCCATGTTCCGGCGGGCGGAGGCTTTGGCTGCCCTGCTGGGCAAGAAACGGGGGGTTGTTGTCGCGGGGACACATGGCAAGACGACGACTTCCGCGCTGACGGCGCATCTTCTTCGCTCGGCCGGTCTTGAGCCTTCTCATTACGTCGGGGCGGAGATCCCCATTCTCGGCGCCAACGCCAAGTGGAGTCGTGAGGGCGAGTGGATGGTGGCGGAGGGAGACGAGAGCGACGGGACCCTGGTGAACTTTCACCCCGCGATCGGGATCCTCTTGAACGTTGAAGCTGAGCATCTCGACTTCTACGAGGACGGATTGGCGGGGATCGAGCGGGTCTTCAGCCGGTATCTCGACCAGGTTTCCGAGAAGATCATTTACTGCGGGGATGATCCGGGCGCGGCGAAACTGGCTTCCTCTCGGGGCAATGCCGTTTCATACGGGCTGAACCCGAAGTGCGATGTCTCTGCGGTCGTGACGGAGGAACGGGGAGCAAGCACGGATTTCATCGTGCGTTACCGGGGGGAAGAACTGGGGCACGCCCGTTTGGGGATTCCGGGTCGGCACAACGTGTTGAACGCTCTCGCGGCGACGGCGGCGGCGCTTGAGGCGGGAGCGGATTTTGATGCCGTGCTTTCCGGCCTCGAATCCTTTCGCGGGGCGAGGCGCCGTTTTGAGATCCGCTACCGGTCGATGCGCTACACCATTGTCGACGACTATGGTCATCACCCGACGGAGGTCCGCGCGACCATTCAAACGGGAAGGGCGATGAAGCCGGAGCGATTCGTCTGCGTGTTCCAGCCGCACCGTTATTCGAGGACGAAACTCCTGCGGGACGAGTTCGGGAAAGCCTTCGACGAGGTCGACGAACTGTTCGTCACCGATGTCTACCCTGCGAGCGAGGCGCCGATTCCCGGTATCTCCGGCCAAACGATCGTTGATGCCGTCGCCGAGCACGGGGCCACGCGGGCGACATCTATTCCCGACCTGGACCGCGCACGCCTGCGCATCGGCAATTGGCTGCGCCCGGGCGACATGTTGCTCACCCTCGGGGCCGGGAACGTGCACGAAGTCGGAAGAAAGCTGATCGCGGACCTCGAACTCATCGACAAGCTCAGCACGGAGATCAACGATCCGGAATGCGAGGTGAGGCTCTACGAGCCCATGCGACGGCACACGACAATGAAGATTGGTGGACCGGCGCAATACTGGGTTGAGCCGCGAACGATCGAGAGCTTTGCCATCGCCCTGAGATTTTTTGAAGAGCGGCAAATTCCGGTCCGCGTGATTGGCCGTGGCTCGAACCTCCTTGTGAAGGATGGCGGCATTCCCGGCGCGGTCATTCACCCCGCCAAGGGAGAATTTGACGAAGTGCGAGTGCAGGGGAATCGCCTCATCGCCGGTGCCGGCGTGAAATTCAAGAAGCTCAGCAACGTCGCGAAGACGGAGGGTATCGGTGGCTTCGAATGGATGGAGGGAATCCCGGGAAGCGTGGGCGGCGGGCTCCGCATGAATGCGGGCGCGATGGGTGTGGAGACGTTCGAGCAGGTCCTCTGCGTGACATTCCTCGATCAGAAGGGCAACATCTTCGAGAAGAGCGTGGATGAAATTGTCGCCCATTACCGGCATGTGCCCGAAATGGCGGAGAACTATGCCGTGCGCGCGGAGTTCGAAGCCATGCCAGGCGATCCGGCGGAGATCGAGCGTTTGATCGCGGCGTCGATGAAAAAGCGAAAAACCAGCCAGCCCATTGCCGCGAGTTCAGGGTGCATTTTCAAGAACCCGGAGGCCATTCCGGCGGGGAAGTTGATTGACGAACTTGGTCTCAAGAATCATGCCGTCGGGGGGGCGAAGGTCTCCGAAGTGCACGGGAATTTCATCGTGAACAGCGGGAAGGCGACCGCGGACGAGGTGCTCACCCTGATCGAGGAAATTCGGTCGAAAGCGAAAGCAGAGCGAGGAATCGATTTGGAAACGGAGGTGCAAATCATCGGGGAAGAAGTGGCTGAAGCCTGAAACGGGCTAATTTTCGGCATTTCCGTTGGAAAATTAGTTAAGAAATCTTATATTTCATGACTTCTTAATTTTGAGCATTCAAGGCAAACATATCGCCGTTCTCAAAGGGGGACCTGGGTCGGAGCGGGAGGTTTCCCTCGCTTCGGCGGCCAGCGTGGTGGAAGCATTGCGCGAGCGCGAGGCGGTCGTGAGCGAAATCGATGTGCGTGGGCCGGAGTTTGAAATGGGCGACGAGGTGGATCTCGCCTTCAATGTCATCCACGGAACTTTTGGAGAGGACGGGCAACTGCAAAAGGAGCTCAATGCGCGGGGGATTCCCTACACGGGGGCCGGGGCGCGGAGCAGTGAGACGGCGTTCGACAAGGTTCTCAGCAAGAAAAGATTCATCGAGCACGCGGTGCCAACACCGTTCTTCGAGATCGTGGTCGTCGATGGAGAGGCAACACCTTCCATCCAGATGGAGTTGCCCGTGGTCGTCAAGCCGCCGAAGGAGGGATCGAGTGTGGGGGTCAGCATTGTGAAGGAAGAAAGCCAACTCGCGGCGGCGTTCGAGGAGTCGGCGAAATACGACCAGCTCGCGATGGTCGAGGAGTTTATCGACGGGAAGGAACTGACGGTCGGTGTCCTCGATGGCAAGGCGCTTCCCATTGTCCACATCAGTCCGCAGGACGGATTTTATGACATCAAGAACAAGTATCCATGGATGACCGGAGAGGGGAAGACGGACTACGTGTGTCCGGCGGATCTCGACGAAGAGATCACGGT
>JBCDLR010000167.1:0-8535 GCA_038745205.1 Verrucomicrobiota bacterium | reverse complement strand
TTCCGATCTCGTCGAAAAAGCCGATCTTTGGCCCGGGCAAAGGGTCCTTGTCGTGAGCAACACTACCGGCGAAAGGCTTGAAACCTACATCATTCCCGAGCCCGCCGGGTCTGGCGAAATCACGATGCCGGGCGGCGCCGCAAGGCGAATCGGGCGTGGAAAGGAAATCATCATCCTGGGATTTGCCCTCTCCGAGGCCGCCGTCGAGGCCAAATGCGCCCTTGTGGACGCCGAAAACCGTTTCGTTCGCTACCTTTGACCCCTTGAAAAACAGGGGAAAACCGGCGATTTTTTCTGTAAGAGGCCTCGTGGAGAAGTCGTTTCAGGTTAGCGAATAATCTGGCTCTCGCCCTCAACACGCACTCACATCATGAAACATTCCAAGTCACGCCTCCAAGACTGCGGTGGATCGGACCACATCCGTCCCCTCATGAACTCCCGCCGCGACTTCATGCAGGTCGGACTTATCGGCGGCCTCGGGCTCTCTTTACCCCAGATTCTCCAAATAGAAGCGCAGGGAGCGCCGAAGTTTTATGAATCGAAAGAGGGGCCTGCCAAGTCCGTCATTCACATCTTCCTTCCCGGCGGGATGGCCCACCAGGAATCATGGGATCCCAAACCGTACAACCCCGCCGAATACCGCGGACCGTTTGGCTCCATTGAAACGAAGATCCCGGGTCATCGCTTCGGCTCGCACTTCAAGAACATGGCGAAGGTCGCCGACAAGTGCGTCATCATCAATTCCATGACCCACGGTGAAGCCGCCCACGAACGCGGCGTTCACAACATGTTTACCGGTTACCGTCCGAGCCCGGCGATCAAGTTTCCGAGCCTCGGGAGCGTCGTCAGCCACGAGTTTGGCCCCCGCAGGAATCTTCCTCCCTACGTCTGCGTTCCCAACCAACCCAACCCGGATGCGGGCAGCGGTTACTTGAGCAGTGCTTACGGACCGTTCAGTCTCGGCGCCGATCCCGCGAGCAGCGGCTTCAAGGTGCGCGATCTCTCGCTTCCGAACGGTATCGACGAAAAGCGTTTCTCCCGACGCCGCACGATGCTCGAAGCCGTCGACGAACACTTCCGCGGACTTGAGCAATCCGACGCCCTCGACGCGATGGACACCTTCTACGACCGCGCCTATTCGCTCATTAGCTCAAAGGAAGCTCGAGAAGCCTTCAACCTCAATGCCGAACCTGCCAAACTCCGCGACGAGTATGGTCGCAACCAGGCCGGCCAGCGCATGATCCTCGCCCGTCGCCTCGTCGAATCAGGCGTTCGCTTTGTCTCCATGGTCTATGGCGGTTGGGACCACCACGACCGCATCAACCAGAACTTCCCGCGTCAGGCTCCCGATCTCGATCGCGGACTCGCCCGGCTTCTTCGCGACCTTGATGACCGCGGCATGCTCGACAGCACCCTCGTCATGGTCAGTTCCGAGTTCGGACGCACCCCGAAGATCAACAAGACATCCGGCCGCGACCACTGGCCGAAAGTCTTCAGTGTTCTTCTCGCCGGAGGCGGTTTGAAGCGTGGTGTTGTCCACGGTCGCAGCGATGCACTCGCCGGCGAACCCGACACCGACGCCGTCACTCCCGAAGATCTTGCCACCACCGTCTACGATCGCCTTGGTATCGTCGCCGACAAGGAGCTCATCGCTCCCGGCCCACGCCCCATGGAGATCGTCGATGGCGGTAACATCATCCGCGACATCATCGCGTGATCTGATCTGCCGGGCAGCGCCTTGCTCCCGCAACTAGCATCCACTTTTTTAATCTGCAGATGAAACATCGCATTCTCTTCGCGCACCTGCTTGGAGGCCTCCTCCTCGCGCCTTTCGCCCTCCAGGCTGCCAGCCCTGCCTTCGACGTCATCACTCCGCGCGGCGGGCAGGTTGGCACCGAAATCCAAACCCGCATTTATGGCGACCGCCTCCAGGACACGGCGGAAATCGTTTCCTACTCGCCACAGATCCAAGTGCGCGAATTCAAGGTCGTCGACAAGAAGAAGGTCGACGTGAAACTCGCGATCGCGAAAGACTGCCCGCTCGGCGAACACCTTTTCCGCGTGCGCACGAAGTCGGGCCTGTCCACCATTCGCAGTTTCTGGGTCGGGCAATTCCCGAACGTGGCGGAAGCGGAACCCAACGGCGACTTCAACGCACCGCAGAAGATCAAGATGAACTCCACGGTCGAAGGCGTCATCAAGGTCGAGGATGTCGACTACTTCGCTGTCGACGCGAAGAAGGGCCAGCGCATCGCGGTGGAAGTCGAGGGCATGCGTCTCGGGCGCGTCTTCGACGGGCGTTTGCTCGACCCCTACGTCGCCATTCTCGACAAGAACCGCTTCGAACTGGCATTCGCTGACGACACCGCCCTCCTCCAGCAGGACGCCTTCGCCACCGCCATCGCCCCCGAGAACGGCACCTACTTCATTGAGATCCGCGACTCCGCCTACGAAGGCAATGACCGCTCGCGCTACCGCCTCCATATCGGCGACTTCCCCCGCCCTTCCGCCATTTATCCGGCAGGAGTCAAGGCGGGAGCGGAACGGGAGTTCACCCTCATCGGCGATCCGTCCGGAACGAAGAAGATGAAATTCAAAGTGGAAGGTGATGCCGGTGAACGCGTGCCCGTCTTCGTCAAAAAGGACGGCCGCAGCGCCCCTTCTCCGAACTACGTCCTCCCCGGCACCTTCGGCGATGTGCTGGAAGCCGAACCCAACAATGATCGCGAGAAAGCGACGCCCGGACAGCCTCTGCCCTTTGCCTTCAACGGAATCATCGAAAAACCCGGCGACATGGACTGGTTCCGATTCTCGGCGAAGAAGGGCCAGCGCTTCACCTTCCGCGCCATCGCCAAGGCCGTCCAGTCCCCGCTCGATGCCGTCATCAATGTTTACGACGCTGAAGGCAAGCACATCGGCGGCAACGACGATTCGGGTGGACTCGACAGCAAGTACGATTTCAAGCCTCAGAAGGATGGCGAGTATTTTGTCCGAGTGCGCGACCACCTCGACAACGGCGGGCCCGACTATATCTACCGCATCGAGGCCGAGGCCCCCGTCCCCGGTCTCAGCCTGAGCACCCCGCAATTCAACCGCCGAGACTACCAGTCGCGCCAGATGATCTACGTCGCACGTGGCAATCGATCCGGCCTCGTCGTGAACCTCGCGCGCCGCAGCTTCTCCGCTGACGTCAACCTGGCCACGGACACGCTGCCCAAAGGCGTCACTCTGAAGTCCAAAGGCATTCCGAAGGCCCTCACTTCCGCCCCCCTCCTCTTCGAAGCCGCGAAGGATGCACCCCTCGGTGTCTCCCTCGTTTCACTCAATGGCGTCCACGCGAAAAATAGCGATATCCGAGGCGAATGGACACAGAAACTCGATTTCGTCATCGCGAATCCAAACAACACCGTCTTCTACCGCTCGCTTACCGACAAGCTCGCGGTCGCCGTCGTCGAGGAAGTGCCTTTCCGTCTCGAGTTTGAGACGCCTAAAGTCCCCATCGTCCGCAAGGGAACCTTCCCGCTGAAGATCAAGGCCGTCCGCAAGGAAGGCTTCAAGGCCCCCATCGACGTCCGCCTTCTTACTCGCACTCCGGGCATCAGTGCCACGACCACGGTCAAGATCCCCGAAGGTAAAAACGAGGTGACATACCCGATCACCGCCAACGGCTCCGCCGCGACGGGTACTTTCCACTTCGCCGTGATGGGCGAAGCCAATACGCCGGAGGGACAGGTGCTCGCCAGTTCCGATTACATTCCGCTTACCGTTGCCGAGCCGTTTCTAGACATGAAGATCGAAATGGCTTCGGTGACCCAGGGCCAATCGACAAAGCTCGTGTGCAAACTCGAGCACAAGACACCGTTCGAAGGAAAAGCGAAGGTTCGTCTCACCGGACTTCCCGCCAAGTGCGAAGCCCCGGAGTTGACCTTCACCAAGGACACAAAGGAACTCGTCTTCCCCGTGAAGGCCGCCCCGGACTCCCCGAAAGGCCAGCACAAGGGACTCTTCTGCAGCGTCGAAGTTCCCGACAATGGCGGCATCGTTCTTCATGCCCTCGCGCAGGGCGGTGTCCTCCGCATCGATCCGCCCAAACCACCCAAGCCCACACCAAAACCGGAACCCAAGAAGGAAGTCGCCCAGACGGTTGCGAAATAGCCCGGCACATCCTGTCCTTACCACCTTTCTCGAATGAGACCCGAACCCCATCTCTTGCTCACGCTTGCCATCGGACTCCTGCTGCCGGCCCTGACCATGGCAAAGACCGGGCCCGCCCCCAAGAATCCGGGACCCAGATTCCATGAGATGCCTCCAGGCGAACACCCCGCGCTTGCCGTCCTCGAAGCGCACTGTGTCTCCTGCCACAATCCGGAAAAAGAAAAAGGCGGACTCCTCATCCACACAGCCGAAGCGCTGGCGCGCGGCGGCGACACCGGCGAGGCCGTCATCGCCGGCAATCCCGAAGATAGTGAACTCCTCTACCGCATCCTTCTCCCTCACGCCGACAGCGAGGCCATGCCTCCCGAAGGGCGCCGCCTGAACGACGCCGAGAAAGCCGCCATCCGTCACTGGATTTCGCAGGGTGCGAAGTTTCCCAAAGGCCGGGAACTCCACGAGCGCATCGAAGACGACCTCGCAACGAGGACTTCGCCCGCCGAGGCCAAGAACCTCGTCGAAATCCAAGTCTACCCGAAGAAGATCTCGCTCGAAACGAAAGACGACAGCCAGCGCCTGGTTGTCCTCGCGAAGTATGCTGACGACACCACCCGCGACGTCACGCAGTCGGCCACTTATTCCATCACGAACCCCTCGCTCGTGCACCGCGACCTCAATGAATTCACACCGGCCCGCGACGGAAAGGGCACAATCAAGGTCAGCTTCCACGGCAAAGCCCAACAGATCCCCCTAAACGTCGAGAAAGCCGCCATCGACCGCATGATCAGTTTCAATCTCGACGTCATGCCCGTCTTCACGAGTGCTGGCTGTAATTCCGGTTCCTGCCACGGCGCGGCGCGCGGCCAGGACGGATTCAACCTGTCCCTCTTCGGCTACGACCCCGACGGCGACCACTTCCGCATCACCCGCGAGATCGCCAGCCGCCGTATCAACCTCGCCCTGCCCGAAGAAAGCCTCATGCTGACCAAGGCCGTCGAGTCCGTCCCCCACACCGGCGGCAAACTCTTCGACCGTCGTAGCCAGTATTACCAGACGATCCTCGCATGGCTCAAGGCCGGAGCGCCGAACGACAAACCCGACATCGCCAAGCCGGTTTCTCTCGAGATCTACCCGCCGCTCGTCGTTCTTGAAGGCGTTGGCGCCAAACAACGATTCACCGCCCTCGCGAAGTACTCCGATGGCACCGATCGCGACGTCACCGACCTCGCCATCTTCGAATCGAACAACAGCCCGAGCGCGGCCATCGACAAGCACGGGATCGTCACCTCAGGCCAGCGCGGCGAAGCCTTCATCACCGCCCGCTTCGCCACCTTCACCGTCGGCTCGCAGGCTATCGTCATTCCGGAAAACCTGAAGTATTCCCGCCCGGACTTTCCCGCGAACAACTACATCGACAAGCCCATTGCGGAGAAGCTGCACAAGCTGCGCATTGTCCCCTCCAATCTCTCCAGCGACGAAGTCTTCCTCCGCCGCGCCACCATCGACATCACCGGCAAGCTTCCGACCGAAGAAGAAGTCCACGCCTTCGCTTCGTCCAAGGATCCAAAGAAGCGCGAGAAACTCGTCGATGAACTCATCAACCGAAAGGAGTTCACGGAAGTCTGGGTCATGAAATGGGCGGAACTGCTGCAGATCCGCACGATCAACCAGCAGAATCGCATGAGCTACAAGGCGTCGGTCCTCTACTTCAACTGGCTCAAGGAGCGCATCGCCGACAACGTTCCCTTCAACGAGATCGTGAAGGAACTCATCGCCGCGGAGGGAGGCACCTTCGGAAATCCGGCGACCAACTACTACCAGGTCGAGCAAGATGTCCTCAAGATCGCCGAGAACAGCGCGCAAACCTTCATGGGCATGCGCATGCAGTGCGCCCAATGCCACAACCACCCGTTCGACCGCTGGACGATGGACGACTACTATGGCTACGCTGCTTTCTTCGCCCAGGTTGGCCGCAAGAACGGCGCCGACCCGCGCGAGCGCGTCATCTTTGACCGTGGCAGCGGCGAGACAAAGCATCCGGTTGGCAATCGCAACATGAAGCCCCGCTTCCTCGGCGCGCATGAACCGGAATTAAAAGCGGGATCTGATCGTCGCCGTGTTCTCGCCGATTGGCTCGCGTCTCCGGACAACCCCTACTTCGCCCGCAATCTTGCCAACATGATGTGGGCCCACTTCTTCGGTCGTGGAATCGTTGAACCCGTCGACGACGTGCGCGTGAGCAACCCGGCCTCGAACCCTGAATTGCTCGACGCCCTCGCCGCGAAACTCACCGCATACGACTACGACTTCAAACGCCTCGTCCGCGACATCGCGACCTCACGCACGTACCAACTCGCGACCGCAGCCAACGAGACCAACGAAACGGACCTCACCAATTTCTCCCGAAGTTACGTCCGCCGCATGCGTGCCGAAGTCCTCCTCGACGCAATCAGCCAGGTGACCAACACGAAGAACAAGTTCAAGGGACTCCCGGAAGGTGCCCGCGCCGTGCAAATCGCTGACGGTAACATCTCGAACTATTTCCTTCAGACGTTCGGCCGCGCGACGCGCGAGACCGTCTGCAGCTGTGAAGTCAGCATGGAGCCCAATCTCGGTCAGGCGCTCCACCTCATCAACGGTGACAACACCGGCAACCGCATCATCAACGGCAAGGTCGTCGAGTCTCTCCTTACGGAAGGCATCCCGCCGAAAGAGATCATCGACAAACTCTACCTCCGCACCGTTGCCCGACGCCCCACGCAGGCCGAGAAAGCCCGCCTTCACAATGAAATCGAACAGGCGGGTCCCGACAATGCGAAGACGACTCTCGAAGACATTTTCTGGGCGCTTCTGAATTCCAAGGAATTCATCTTCAATCACTAACGTAATTTTTTGCAGAACGTGATCACCGGGCACGATGCCGCCCAAGCGACCGCAGGTCGCCACCTCCCATAACCACAACGGTCTCGACGAACCCTCACAAGAACACCAACGACGAACCCAAAAATCTTCGCGCCGGCGGCACTTCCAAAGTCCATCGCGCTAGGAGATCGCGATCCACCTTCTCGCCATCCGTTTTGATGCTCAGCCGAATCCTTGTTTCCCTCCCGATTCTTTTTTCGCTGGTCGCGGCCACCTCCGCCGATGACAAGCTGACCTTCGACGACGACATTCTTCCCATCTTCGAGAACTACTGTCTCGAATGCCACAACCAGGACGAATCGCGCGGCGGCCTCGATCTCTCGACTTACGGAGCGACCATGGCCGGTGGAAGCGGCGGTGAGATTCTCAATCCGGGCCGCTCCGACGAGTCGAAGGTCTATCTCGTCACCGCCAAGATCGAGGGCGAACCGATGCCCCCTCGCGGCCAGGGTCTGAACAAGAACGAACTCGACGTCCTCAAGAACTGGATCACCGGCGGCGTCCTTGAGAACGTCAACAGCACACCAAAAAAACCGAAGGAAAACAAGCTCACGATGTCGATGAGCGCGGCCACGCTCGGCAAACCGGAAGGGCCTCCTCCGATGCCCGAGCATCTCCTTCTTGAACCTGTCGTCGTCACGGAGCGAGCGGCGGCCACCTCCGCCATTGCCACCAGCCCGTGGGCACCGCTCGCCGCCGTTGCCGGGCAGAAGCAAGTTCTTCTCTATCACACCGACAACCACCGACTCGCCGGCGTCCTCCCCTTCCCTGAAGGCCACATCGAAAGCCTGAATTTCAGCCGAAACAGCCGGCTCCTCCTCGCCGGCGGCGGGGTTCCCGGGAAGAACGGCCGTGTCGTCGCTTTCGACGTCAGAACCGGAAAACGGCAGCTCGAACTCGGTCGTGAATTCGACACCATCCTCAGCGCCGACATCTCCGCCGACCAGGCCTTTGTTGCCTTCGGCAGCCCGGGCAAGCTCGTGAAGATTCTCGAAACCGGCACCGGTGAAGAGGCCGCCGTCATCAAGAAGCACACCGACTGGGTCACCGCCGTCCGTTACAGTCCCGATGGCAAGAAGCTCGCGACCGGCGACCGCCAGGGGAACCTTTTCGTCTGGGAAGGCGACACCGGGAACATCCTGCACGAACTCCGCGGCCACAAGGGAGCCATCGGCGCCGTTGAATGGCGTGCCGATTCCCAGGTTCTCGCCGCCATTTCCGGAGACGGTTTCGCCATCCTTTGGGAGATGAAGGAAGGCAAGCAGGTGAAACGCTTCGAAGCCCACAAGGGCGGCGGCCTCGACCTCGATTTTCATCGCGATACCACGCTCGCCACCGTCGGACGCGACAAGCGGGCCAGGATTTGGAACGCGGAAGGAAAGATGTTGGGACAAACGGAACCCATCGCCGGAGAACCACTCGCCATTCGTTTCCGGCACGACGGCAAGCAACTCATCGTCG
>JBCDLR010000166.1:0-8538 GCA_038745205.1 Verrucomicrobiota bacterium | reverse complement strand
CCGAGACGGCCATTGAGATTTTCCTCAAGATACGGGTGCGGATCGAGGCGGGCATCTCGCGGAAGAGCGGCGTGTAAATCATGTAGCTGCAGCGATAGCGGAAGAGGTGAGTTTTGAGATCGAAGTCCTTCAAAGAACGGCCGTCTTTTGTCGTGTGGCGGTTTTCGCGAAAGGCATCGACGTATGCGGGCTCACCTTTGACGCCTCCATTTGGAAGCGGCATTTCGTCGACGAAAAGGATGTAGCGGACGAGACCATCGGCGAGGGTTTCGAGTTTCTTTTCTTGGCCCGGCGTGAGTGTGCCTTTTGACTGGTGTTCGAAGTAACGCGCGAGGTAAGTGGCTTCGAGAACGCGATTGGTAAACCCTGCCTGGTGTTCGAAGAGAAGGTGGGGAAGGATGTCGCTCGTGGGGACGGGGTATTGCTTCAGGTCGCTCTTGTCGCCGGGGAGAAACTCTTCCTTCGAGAGTTCGCCCTTCCACATCTTTCCGATGGCGTTCCCTTGGTGGCTTTTGATGTTGTGTTTGCCGGTGACGTGCCAGCCGGCGAAGCGTTCTTCGAATGGAATGTCGTGACCGTGACGGTTGTCGCGAAAGCTGCGCAAGGTTCCGCCGGTTGGGCCGGGTAAGGAGGACTTGATGAGCAGGCCGGGAATGTCGCGAGTCTCGAGATCCGCGTGGCAATTCATGCAACGGTTCGAGCGCTCGAAGCGGATCGGCCCGTCATCGCGTGGAATGTCGAAAATGTGAAAGACGGCGCCTGCCTTCGGGTCCAGTGAAATGACCTCGATGCGACCGCCGGGGATATAGCCGATGGAAGTCTCCTCATTGAAGTAGATCGCCCGGGGGGTGCGCGGCGAGATGTAGCGGAGCTGGAGGCTCGTCGTGGAAAAGACCTGCAGTTGCGATTCGACGGGAATGTTGAGGAGGTCGAGGAGGCTGCGCAAAAAGGGAAGGTCGCCGGAGCGGTTGAGGGGAATTTTGCCGGAGTTCAGGTCGGGGACGAGTTGGCTGAACGTGTCTGTGAGCGGGCGTTCCCAGTAATCGTGCGCGGGGTGGTCGAGGTTGAAGGGGTCGGCGGCAGTATTTTCCGCGTTCCCTGACGCGGGGATGAGAAGGGCCAGGGAAATGAGCGGCGCGAAGTTCATGAGGGTTTCCCGATGCTCCCATTGATTACTCGATGACAGTTTGCAAAGCTTTTTCCGAAATATTCTCCAACGCGAAACGTCTGATCCCTCCCTCAGAGACTGTTCTTAAGAATTGCAACCCCTGTCCCATTGAGGTGTAGTTATCGGCGGATATGAGTATCACTGGATGGAGGTCTCCTGCCGCCTTTGCGAGGGACATGAGTTCCTGGATTCTTGTAGAAAGCTCATCCTCCTCAACGATCGAGTCATTATATATCCATTGTTGATCGCGGATGTAACCAGTCACGGCATCTCCCACCAATTCGTAGCGCCCGAATCGGCCGCTTGCGAACATGACGGGCTGGGGCAGCGAGTTGTGTTCGAAGACGACTTCCTCAGTCTGCGAGAGGAGAGCGGCTGCGCCCAAGAAGTCGTCGAATTCCAAATCGTCTGGAAACGAAAGTGTTGCTCCAGGTCTAGTGGCCAACTCCTCATTCTTGCAGGCAATCAGACCAAAAATCGAGATTGCCCCCAACAATATCAGACCGAAGGCGCGGAAAGTTCTCACCTATGTCCAACGTGGAGAGCAACGATCTCTTAGATCTCCACCATCCGCCGCTCGCGATACGAAACGTTCCCATGGATGCACGGCGCGGCGGCGAGGATGCCGGCCTCGATGGGGTCGACGGGGTCCCGGCCTTCGCGGATGGCGCGGAGCCAGTCGCCGATGTGGAGGGCTTCGCCGTTGTAGCCGGTGTAGAAATCGAGTCCGCGCAGGGGTTCTTCGCCAGCGATCATCGAGTGTGATATCTCCGCGATCGGCAACGCGTTCTTCTGCTGCGGGGTGACTTCATAGCGACCGCGGTCGAAGTAGATTGTGGCGTCGGTGCCCATGATTTCGGTGCAGGCCTTGCGCACGTTCGTGGCCCACGAGCATTCGAAGTCGAGTTGCAGGCCGAGTTTTTCGTACTCCATGACGCAGTTCACGGTATCGGGCGCCTCCCAGTCGTCGCGCCCCGAGTAGTTGCCGCCACTGGCGACGACGCGGTCGGGCATGGGGAGGTCGAGGAGCCAGTTGGTGACATCGAGCCAGTGCACCATGAGGTCGCAAAGCGCGCCGTTGCCGAAGTCCCAGAACCAGCGCCAATTGCGGAAACGAAAGGCGTCGAAGGGCTGCTCCGGCGCGTTGCCGAGGAAGCGGGGCCAATCGACGATGGCCGGATCGATCTTGTAGGTCGGCTTGTGGTAGGGGCCGTTGTTGCGGCACCACTGCATGTGGATGCGCGTGATCTTGCCAATGTCGATCTCGCCGCTTTGCAGCTTCCGCTTCAAATCAGTGAAATGCGGCATCGATCTTTGCTGGGCGCCGACCTGCACGACTCGGCCTGTGCGCTTCTTTGCGTCGATCAATCGCGCGCCCTCTTCAAGTTTATGGATCAGTGGTTTCTCGACGTAGACATCCTTGCCCGTCTCCATCGCGGCGATCGTCATGGGCGCGTGCCAATGATCGGGCGTGGCGATCATCACGGCGTCGATGTCTTTCCGCGCGAGGACCTCTTCGTATTGCTTGGTTTGAAAAACCTCCCGTTCGCGTCCGCCGACCAGCACGTGGGCGGAGCTCCGGTGGTACTCATAGACATCACAAACCGCGGCGACTTCGACGCCGTCGAGGAGCTTCAACCCGTTCAGCAATCTCCCCCGCATGCGTCCTCCGCAACCGATGAGGCCCAGGGTGATTGTCTCATTTTGGGGGAATCCCTTCGCGGTCGCCGCGTAGCCGCCAAGAACGACCGCGGAGGCGGACTTTGCCGTGGCGGCGAGGAACTTTCGACGTGGTAGGGGAAGCTTGGAGGGTTTCATTCTTTCAAAATGAGGGGAGCGGGCCCAGTTCCCAAGCGAATTCTTCTTGTCATAGCCATGGCTTGTGAAACCACGGCAAGTGCGGCAATCTTCCGTCATGCAGATGACGCGCCATAAGCCCCTCCTCTTCTTACTCATTCCGATTTTCTCCGTGTCAGGTTTGTCTGCCTTGGAAGTCGTCGAGAATCCTGGCAACAACGTCAGTCCAACATCTGTTATCCAGGTGACGGTGGGCAATCCGTTTCCCGGGCTGATGCAGGCTACTGCGAGTTTTTCCAGCGGTGGATTCTTTGGTCAAGTAAGCGGAGACATTTTCTTCCGAGGATCAAGCCCCTTCCCGGATGAGTCTATTGCAATCGCTAGCAGTAATATCAATTTCTACAACGACGCCAGCGGGACGATCACCTTCGGCGGCGGCGCCCAAGACGGCGATGACAACTGGGTCTACATCACTTCCAACAATGACGTGAAGGCGTGGGCGCAGGTGGATATCGACATGTTTTCCCTGACCGTTCTCCGCTACGTGCACAATCCCGATGCGCCTCTTGCTCCCATCTCACTTTCGGATGCCCTTGATGCGGTCGCGGGCGGGGGTGCGAGTGTCCCACGCGACGTGCAGATTCGGTCCGTGGACTTTGAGAACGGGACTGTCGAGCTCTACAACTTTGGCCCCACCGACGTCGATCTCGATGGCTGGCAGTTTTGCACGCATGACGAGAATGAAGACCGCAAATATTCAAGTAGCTCCGGGCTGAACGGCGAGACGATCGAGGCCGGGACTTCCATTTTCATCTACTTCAACAACGATGCGCCGGGTGGTGGCGATTCCGATAACTTGAACCGCTCCTCCGTCGGAAGTTTCGCCCTTCCCCTCGACACGAACGGTGCTTATGCCATGCAGCTATACTTTCCGCCGATCAGTTTCGGCAATGGTGCCACCATGGCGGACAACATCCAATGGAGCCTTCATGGCATCGACAACCTGTCGGCGGATTTTCGTTCCGCGGCCGCCCAATCCGGTGGGGTCTGGACGGACCAAAACTTATGGATCGACGTCAGCGGCGTGACGACGAATATCTACCTGACTGATCCGGCAAGCACGGAACTGCACGGGCCGAACGACTACCTTGCCATTCCCGACTTTCAGATTTCAGCCGTCGACTACAACCCGCCGTCCGGGGACTTCACCATCACCTTCCCAGACATCAACAATCTCGTCGTTGATGTAGAACGGAGCACGACCTTGAAATCCGACGGGCAGCCGGGGGCGTGGACGAAGATTCAAAGCACCTCGAACAACCAGGCGTTCGTGACCGATGAGTTTGGCGACAACACCTACTTCCGATTGAAGCCCCAGCTTCCCGGCGCGCCTCCCGGGCTGTAGTCAGGAGGTCTCCTCCCTCCCAGGTTGGGTCGGAGACACAACTCGTGGTGCTTTCACTGACGGATCGATCCGCTTCTTCGCTCCGAACCAGCCAAGGATGCGCTCGCAGCGGGCGAAGAAGTCGAGGCGCTCAAGGAGAGGGTTCACCCAGTTCGTGAGGACGCAATAATAGGTGTCCTTCGGGTCGGTGTGGTGTTTCGCGTGATGGCGTGGGCTCTGCACAAGGCCGCGGCGTTGCAGCCAGGTGATGAAGCGGCCATTCTCGCGCGGACTGCGGTGCGTCCAGCAATGGATCTCATTGCTCATCGATCCGAGGAGGCAGGCCCAGGCCCATTGCCAGGAGAATTTGCCAAAGACCGCAACGACTCCGAGAACGGAGACGGCGATGAAGGCGGTGATGAAGTTGCGGCTTAGGAATGAACCCTTTGTCATCGCCCGCGGCTCGAAGTGATGCAGGATATTCGGTGCGGCGATGTGTTTCCCGATAACCGGCCAATGTTCGCGGGCGTAGGCGTCTTCGAGCCAATGGAGGACACCGGTGAAGAAATCGACGATGAGCAGGATGACGAAGGCCTGCACGAGGATGGAAAGAAAGGTGAATGCAGTCATGGTGCGCGTGCGTTTGTGGTGACGCGAACACGCTCCGACTGAATGGCAGGGATACAGATTGATAGTTATATTCTAAACATTGAGAAAACTGATGAAAGAATGGACCCTTTACGCCGATTCGCTCCTGCGCTGGAACCGAGACAAACACGGAATGAAAAGGGCTCCCCGGGAGGCGGCTTCAGCTGACTTCCCACCCTTCCCGAGCTTCAAGGGGGGGCGGGCGCTTGTGCGCTGGTCAGAACGAGTAAGTCAGGTGCAGCCGCAGTTCGGTATCGGCGGCGGCTTCGGAGATTCCGAAGAGGGCGCCGAATTGACCGCTGAGGCGTCCGCCTGTCTTGAATTTCAGGAGCGGGCCGAGTTGGTGTTCCTGCTCGTCGAAACTGCCGAAGTTTTCCGTGTCGTTCATGTCGCCGTAGTAGTCGACCGCAAGCCGCCACTTGTCGGTGATTTTCCGGCTGATTTGGGCTCGTGACTCGAGGAGATAGCCATCGTCGGATTCTTCGCCGAACTCGTGGCCAGTGAGGAAGTTTCCGCGCAGTTGCCAGTGGTCGTCGAGGTCCACTTTGCCCGACCATGCCACACGAAAGCGGCTGGGTGGCGAGTCGTCCTCGGCGATTTGCAATTCAAAGCGCAGGGCGCTGTCCCAGCCGAAGTCTTCGTCTTCAAGGAACTGCCACATCGCTTCGAGGCGGGTGTAGCGGTAAGCAAAGGCATCGGAATCGTCGCCATCTTGCAGGCCGATAATGCGCAGGCGCCAGCTGTCCGTGAACGCGTACTGGTAATGGAGTCGATGGACGAAGGCGTCGTTGTCGGGGTCGAAGGCCGAGCGGTACTCGATGGCACTCTTCCCCTTCGTGACGTCGGGGCTGAAGACCGAACTGGTGTTCTGCGCTTGGGCGGTGCCGAAAGCAAGAGAGAGGAGAAAAAGTGGGGCGTAGCGAAGGATAATGCTCATTTTCGGTGAAGCCTGTTGAGCCGTAGCTCCGATTGCCGGCTTTTTCCAGCCGGGGGTGGAGGAGGTCTCCTCCGGGAAGGGCAAGGAAATCCCGCGGGAGATGAAAAAGCCGCGGGTTACCGCGCCGCGGTCTTTCCGCTGACGTCAAAGCAAGCGGCTTCGGTCGTGCTGCGCACGTAGATATGGCCGTTGGCAAGAGTGGGGGTGGACCAGCATTTGCCGCTGATGGCTTGGAAGTGGCTGATCTCGTTGTAGCTCTCGGGAGTGGCTTCAATGAGAGTGACTTCGCCTGCGTCACCGAGAGCAAGGAGGCCGCTGCCGGTGAGGATGAGATTGCCGGGGCCAAAGCCGGGTTGTTCCCAGATGACTTTGCCGGTCTTCATTTCAACGCACTTCACAGGACCATCGCCGTATTTCTTGAAGCTGAACATGCCGTAGAGGTAGCCATCCTTGTGCACGGGCGTGCTCCAGTGGTTGGTCACCGGCTCATCGCCTTCGCTGCGCCAAAGTTGTTCGGCGTCGAACTTGGAGCCGCTTTTGGAGATCTCGAAGACAGCGGATCCCACACCGTATCCGGCCGCGCAGAAAACGAGGTTGCCGGCCACGACCGGGGACGCGGCTGTGGAGACCTTGAAGGGAAACTCGGCCGTCCAGAGTTCTTCGCCCTCGTCGGGATCGAGGGAGACGAGGCCGGACTGCGTGAAGAAGATGATCTGTGGGGTCTCATGGATGTTGGCGGCGATGGGCGTGGCGTGCGTCATCATGTAGTCGTGGTCGGCCCAGACTTGGTCGCCGCTTTTTGCGTCGAAGCACATCATCGACTTTCCTTCACCACCTCCGTAAGCGTAGACCTTGCCGTCGAAGACGAGGGGTGAAGCGGCGTTCTCCCACTTGATGTTTCGGCCGTCGTATTTCTTGAGGATGTTGACAGACCAAACGACGTCGCCGGTTTTGGCCTCGAGGCAATGGAGCGCCATCTCGGCGGTAAGCGTGTAGATATGACCGTCTGCATAGGTCGGCGTCGTGCGTGGGCCGTCGCCGCCGTCATTTCCCTTCGCTCCGGCGTTGCCCCCACCATGATCGACGCGGAAGATGCTCAATGGCGTCGACCAAAGTTCTTCGCCGGTCAGGGCGTTGCGGGCGATGCAGACCTCCTGGTCGAGTCCATCCATTTCCCGCTGTGACATTGCGAAAGCCGTGCCGTCAGCGATGGTGAAGGAGCTGAATCCCGTGTTCGCCTCGATGCTCCAAACTTTGCGCGGCCCTGACCCGGCCCAGTTGGTTTCCCCGATAGCTTCCGCCGTCGTGCGCTTGGAGTCGGCGCCGTTGTAGTGCGGCCAGTCATCGGCGATGGCGAGACCGGTGAAGGCGAGGAGGGAGAAAATCGTGGTTGGTATGCGGGTCATGGAGGGAATATGCTGGTTTCAATGAAGTTCCGTCAAGCGCTCGTAGATGCCGTGATCGTCACTTTTCTCACGCTGCTGCCGGGGACGGTGTGGACAAAGGAAGGGCCGAATCTCGTGAAGGAGGCGATCAATGCCCTCAACGGGTCGAATATTGACGGGGGAATGGAGTTGTTGGAACGCGCGATTGCTGAAGATCCCGCGAATGGAAAGGCCCATTATTTCCGGGGGATCGGGCACGACGCGAAGCGGGAATTTGCGAAGGCCGCAGCCGACTACGAAAAGGCCATCAAACTCGGCGAGGATAATCAGTCCGAGTTATTCGGACGAGTAGGGATCTCGCAGTTCAATGCGGGTGAAGCAAAGAAGTCGGTCGCGGCCTTCGACCGATACGTAGAACTCGTGCCCGACCGCGAAGCGCACCTCTGGCAACTTGGACTCGCTCACTACTACGCGGAAATGTTCGAGGAGGGAAAGGCGCAGTTCGAAGTGCATGAATCGGTGAATCCGAATGACGTCGAGAACGCGCTCTGGCATTTTCTCTGTGTTGCGAAGTTGAAAAGTCCGGAGGTGGCGAAAGAAGGGCTTTTAAAGACTGGTCACGATAGCCGCGTGCCGATGATGGAGCTTTGGGACCTTTACGCGGGCAAAGCGACTGAAGCCGAAGTCATGGCAGCGGCGAAAGCGGGCGAGCCCGACGAGAAGGAATTGCGGAACCGGCTTTGCTACACCCATCTCTATCTTGGTTTGCACGCCGAAGTGCATGGGAAGACGGAGAAAGCGAAGAAACACATGAAGCTCGCGGCGGAGGATTACGCGATGTTCCATTGCATGGGCGAAGTCTCGCGTGTACACCGGAAGGTGCGGGGGTGGGAGTAGGGATGGAAGTTGGAACTTAAGAGACGGCTTCAGAAAACGGAGCCGGAAGGGAGGAAAATGGGATATACTACTAAGGCAGAATGAGCTACTTCGCCCTTCTCCCCGATGACTCAACTGAGCGAGTGGCTCACTTTTACGTTCACGGCGGACTTAGTTTTCCGTGCGGACCTGTAGGAAGAATCGATCCGCCCCGTTGACTTGTAGATCGGAGATAAAGATTCTGTATAAACTTGAAATGCTTATGAATCCGGCGTCATCGTCTGTAGCGACACGGGTCCATGGATCGACGAGGCCAAGGCTGCTACTGGCGTAGATGTCGTAT